>CALGLJ010000015.1 GCA_937930235.1 uncultured Verrucomicrobiales bacterium
ATGGTCTCCACTTTGATGTCTTCCCTGTCTTTCGCGGAAGAAGCCCCTTGGATGAGCCTTTTTAATGGAAAGGACCTCGAAGGTTGGACACCAAAGATCACTAATCATGCCCTCGGAAAAAATGCTCACAATACCTTCCGGGTGGAAGATGGCATCCTCAAGGTCTCCTATGCAGACTATGATGCCTTCGATGGCCAATTCGGCCACCTCTACACCAATCTCTCCTACTCCCATTATCTCTTGAGGCTCGAATGCCGCTTCGAAGGTAAAATGATGAAAGGTGCCCCCCGCTTCGCAGATCTGAACAGTGGCGTCATGATTCATTCCCAGCCACCTCAAAGCATGACTCTCGATCAACGCTTTCCCCTCAGCGTGGAATTTCAAATCCTTGCCGATCAGGGAAAAGGACCACGTCCAACCGCAAACGTCTGCACCCCCGGGACGCATATCATGAGAAATGGGAAGCTCATAAAAACTCACAAAACAAAATCCAACTCTCCGACATTCCCCGCTGACGAATGGGTGCAAATCGAAATCGAAGTCCGAGGACATCAGGAAATCATTCATCGGATCAATGGCCAAGAGGTCATCCGTTATCAAAAGCCACAGATCGATCCGGATTGCAGGGTCACCCCGGGGAAACCCCTCCTCGAAGCTGGGGCCTCTCAAGATCTCAGCTTCGGCCACATCGCACTTCAGGCTGAAGGTCAGGGCATTTGGTTTCGTAACATTGCCATCAAACCGCTCCCCATTAAAAAATAAGCGTTCAAATGACCACTTGCTCTCTCCTGATCGCGAGAGCTTGAAAGAACGGCTTGCAAGGATCGCTTCGCTCCCCTCTAATCCGCGTGCTTTGACTAACGCCATTCTCGCACTCGAAGACGGCCGCACTTTCTGCGGGCGTGCCTTTGGTCATACCGGAACGACTTCCGGCGAAATCTGCTTTAACACCTCCATGACTGGGTATCAGGAAATTATCACTGATCCCTCTTACCGAGGACAGATCGTGACCATGACCTATCCACTCCAGGGGAACTACGGGGTCAACCCCGAAGATGCCGAGTCATCCAGCCCGCATGTCCGAGGATTCGTGATCGGTGAACTCTGTGAGCTCCCTTCAAACTGGCGTTCCCAGCAGTCGCTGGAGGAATACTTCGCCGAGCACCAGATTATCGGAATCGATGACATCGACACGCGTGCCCTGACGAAGCATTTGCGCTCTCAGGGAGCGATGCGTGCAGTCATCTCGACCGAACTTTCTGAAGAAGAAGCGGTGCAAGCTGCTAAAGACGCCCCGCCAATGGAGGGGAGCGATTTTGTGCAGGAAGTCTCGACCAAGGAAGATTACCTCTGGGAAGGAGAATCCAGAAAATGGACGATTCCAAGTGTCACCACGAATCAAGAGACCAACTATCTTGATCTCCCTCCGGTAAAATATCGTATCGTAGCCCTCGATTTCGGGATCAAATACAATATTCTACGCTCTCTGCGCCAATGTGGTTTCGAAGTAGAAGTCGTCAATTGCCGCACCAGCGCAGAAAGTATTCTCGCGAAAAATCCCGACGGAGTTTTCCTCTCCAATGGACCTGGTGACCCTGCCGCCCTCTCATACATTCACGAAGAGGTGAAGAAGCTCATCGGAAAAGTCCCTCTCTTTGGAATCTGCCTCGGACATCAGATTCTCACTCATTGCTTCGGGGGCACTACCTACAAGCTCAAGTTCGGCCATCGCGGGGGGAATCATCCCGTGAAGGAACTTCGCTCAGGCAGAGTAGCTATCACGGCACAGAACCACGGCTTCGCGACCGATGATTCCTCATTGCCAGATTTTATCGAAATCACGCACCTCAACCTCAATGACCACACCGTGGAGGGGATGCGCAGCACGAAGGATCCAGTCTTCTCCGTGCAACACCATCCAGAAGCGGCTCCCGGTCCCAATGATGATCAGGTGTTCTTTGAAGAATTCGCCAAGCTCATCGAGTCAGCCAAATAATTACCCGCACATTTTAAAATGAATACCATCATTTGTGGCCTCCAATGGGGCGACGAAGGCAAAGGCAAGATTGTCGACTTCCTCACCGAAACCGCAGACCTTGTCGTGCGTGGACAAGGCGGTAATAACGCCGGCCACACCGTCATCGCAAAGGGAAAGAAATACGTCCTCCATCTCATCCCCTCCGGCATTCTCTGGGATAAGCAATGTGTCATTGGAAATGGCGTCGTCATGGACCCCATCGGCCTCTGTCAGGAGATCGAGAGCTTAGAGGCAGAAGGCGTGCCTATCACTCCCGAGCGCCTGCTCATTTCTGATCGCGCTCACGTAGTCCTCCCCTACCACCGAGAGCTGGATGCGGCGCGTGAAATGTCACTCGGTGATAAGAAAATCGGAACCACCAAGCGTGGAATCGGCCCGACCTATGCTGATAAAGCGAACCGGATCGGACTGCGCCTCGCCGACTTCCGTGACCCCGCCAAAGCAAAGGAACTCATCACCACTCGTCTTGAGGAAGCCAACCGGACTCTCGCTTATCACGATCTCTCGACATTTGAAACGGAGGCCGTTTACGCTGAAGTGGAAGCTGCCATCGACCGCCTCCGCCCACACTTTGCAAACGTCATCCCCACCGTCCACGAAGCCTGGAAGAAAAGTGAAACCATTCTTTTCGAAGGAGCGCAGGGAACCTTTCTGGATATCGACTTTGGGACCTACCCCTTCGTCACCTCATCGAACACAACCTCTGGCGGAGCCTGCACGGGTTCCGGCTGCCCCCCACATGCGATCGATCAAGTGGTAGGAGTTTGTAAAGCCTACACTACCCGCGTAGGTTCAGGCCCCTTCCCTACTCAAAATGATGATATCGCGGAGTTCTTCCACTCTCAGGGAATGGAATTTGGCGCCACCACCGGACGCCCTCGGCGCTGCGGCTGGCTCGACACCGTGCTCATCAAATACGCCGTCATGGTCAACGGCGTCACCGATCTTGCCGTCACCATCCTCGATGGTCTGGACAAACGAGAAACCATCAAGATCTGTGTCGGCTATGAAATCAAAGGAGAAGTCCACCAATATCCCCCGGCTGAACGCGAGCATTGGGATCTCATTACCCCAATCTATCAAGAAGTCCCGGGATGGCAGGAAGACACTAGTAACTGTCGTACTTACGACGAACTCCCCCAACTTGCTAAAGATTATTTAGCCCGAATCGAAGAACTCACGGGCGCTCCCGTCAGCTACATTGGCGTGGGGCCGGATCGTGAACAAACGATCATTCGCTAGCCCGATTTCACATGAATGAAAACCAGTCAGGGCCCAAACACATCGCCGTCATCATGGACGGTAATGGGCGCTGGGCCAATGCCCGCGGCTTACCCCGCAAAGCTGGACACCGTGCCGGGGCGGAAGCGGTCCGTGAAGCTGTCGAGATCTGCCAAGATCTGAATATCGACTACCTCACCCTCTACGCATTTTCCTCTGAGAACTGGGATCGCCCTGAAGATGAAGTGAAAGCGCTCATGAAGCTTCTCGAACGTTTCCTCAAAACAAAAGCACGAGAAATCGCTAAAAAGAACGTCCGCTTACGAGCGATCGGTCGTCTGCACTTACTCCCCGATCACGTACGAGTTGAGCTAGACCGCGTCATTGAGGATACTCAGCACAACAATGGCCTCACCCTCGTCCTCGCACTCTCCTATGGAAGTCGGGAAGAAATCGTAGATGCCACGAAATCCTTAGCTCAAAAAATCACCCGCCAAGAGATCACCCCGGACGAGATTACCAACGAAACAATCGCGGAACATCTTTACACCTCAGATCTTCCGGACCCCGATCTCCTCATCCGGACCTCCGGTGAATTGCGACTTTCCAACTTTCTCCTGTGGCAACTCAGTTACGCTGAGATCTTCATTTCTCAAAAAAATTGGCCTGATTTCCGAAAAGCGGACTTTGAAGAAGCCATCCAAGAATTCACCCGCCGAAACCGCCGTTTCGGTCGCGTCTAACCCCCTCCATAACCTTGAGTGATAGCCAGCCACAGAATATTCTCCTCGTAGATCCTGACCACGATTACCTCGACTGGGCCACAAAACATTTGGAAGCACCCAGTGTAAAAATCCTAAGATGTGATGATGCAGATAAAGCGCTCAAAGTCGTAAAAAAAGCCGCCATTGACGTCGTGATTTGCGACTTCAAATTAGAGCCTTTCAGCGGACTCGATCTTCTGGAAAAAATCCGGGCCACCTCTTCTGATACAATCGTCATCCTCACCGCCGCCTTCCCAACCACTGGCCAAATTATTGAAGCCACTCAGCAAGGCGCTCATGAAGTCCTGCGGAAAGAGGCCCTCGCATTTGAACTCCGGGGTGTCATCGAAGCCGCCCTCCAACTCGTCGATCAAAGGCGCGACTCCTCGCCAAATGAAGATGAACGTCAAGATGTTGGAAAAAATGCCATCATCGGAATCTCCCGCCCGCTGCAAGATGTCCTCAAGGTAGTCGGCCGCGTGGCTCAATCAGACGCCCCCGTCCTCGTCACCGGAGAAAGCGGGACCGGGAAAGAGCTCGTGGCCAAATCCATTCACGACTACAGCCCCCGCCGTCATAACGAACTCCTCATCATCAACTGTGGAGCCATCCCTGACAACCTCTTGGAATCTGAGCTCTTTGGCCATGAGAAAGGCTCATTCACTGGAGCGATGGCACGCCGAGCCGGACGGTTTGAAGAATGCCATGAAGGCACCTTATTTCTCGATGAAGTGGGTGACCTTCCCGGTAGTGTTCAGGTCAAACTCCTCCGCGTCCTCCAAGATGGGAGTTTCTCACGAGTGGGGAGTAATGAAGTTCTAAAAACTGATGTTCGTATCGTCACCGCAACAAATAAAGACCTTGCGGCAGAGGTGACTGCAGGCCGTTTTAGAGAAGATCTCTATTATCGCCTGAACGTGGTAGAAATTACCCTTCCCCCCTTACGTCATCGCCAGGAAGACATCCCTCTTTTAGCTGAATTTTTCCTCGATCGCATCGCTCGGCGGAACAATCAGGGACGCCTGCAACTTTCCAACGAAGCGGTAGATTATTTAAAAAATCATCGCTGGCCCGGGAATGTCCGCGAGCTCGAAAACACGATGACTCGCGCATGTGCGCTTGCCTCCAATGAGCTCCTCTTGCCGGATGATATCCCACTTGGTCGGGCTCCATCTGCCGCCGTCGGGACTCTTGACGAGGCGCTACAGCTCCTGATCGATGTCTTCTCACGTGATGGTGCAAATGCCATCACCCGCACGCAGCAAGAACTGGTCCGCTTTGCGCTGGAACAGACCGGGGACAATGAGGACGCCGCCGCCCATCTTCTCGGAGCAAGCGTGAAAGAACTGCGGAATTCCTAAAAAAAATTTCAAGTCATCATCTCCTGTAATCGCGAGCTGCCTCTCAACTTCTCCGCTTGATCTCTCTCATTGAATCTAGGGACATTAAAAGATTACGGCCAAGATGACCCCTCGGAATCAAAGATAAAATAAATGATTATTTGACGTATAAATGACACTCTTCCACGCGCCCTAAAAAAAATTCCATGAATAAATCCTATTTTAGGGTCATCTTAGTAAGCATGAAACCCCTTCTTATCTTGCCCGTCATGGCACTCTTCCTTGCAAGCTGTGGTCACACCGTGACTTCTCGCATCGATAAAAATCCCGAAATTTATCAACAACTGAGTTCCAAACACCAGGCTCTTGTCGAGCAAGGGCGCATTACCCGAGGAATGAGTAAAGATGCCGTTTTTCTCGCATGGGGAAAACCGGCATCAACGAGTAAGGGTGAAAATAAAAAGGGACTATTTGAGCGGTGGGATTATACCACGCTTGAGCCGATTTATACCAACAGCTTTCATGGAGTCTACGGAAGAGGTTTCGGAAGAGGCCTTGGATATGGCCGCCACAGACGGGGCGGCTTTGGTTATTCGACCTTCAGCTCCGGGGTCCATTATATCCCCCGGCACTCTTCTAGTGTTGATTTCCGTAAAGGCCGCGTGACGGACTGGTATCGTGGCCGCTCCCGTCGCACCGGATTGTATCACTAATACGCGTTCGCCGTATTAGAAGATCACCTCCTTACCAAGTTCAGCAACGGAGACTTCTCCGTCGTGAATCTGAGTGAGAGCATCGCACATCTTTTCAGAGCGGCTCGTCTCGCCATGTACGAGCCATACTTTTTTACGAGGTCCGGACATGGCGTTGAAGTAGTCGATCAATTCTGAATGATCAGCGTGACCGGAGAAGGAGTCCATCTTCTCGACATTGGCTCGCAGTTTATATTCTTCTCCGAAGATGCGGACTTTTTCTTTCCCCTCTCTGATCTTAGATCCTAGGGTATTTTCGGCACAATATCCTACAAATAGGATGGTGTTTTTTGGGTTCTCAATCCCGTTCTTGAGATGGTGCAAAATGCGCCCAGCTTCGCACATCCCGGAAGCCGAGATGATGATTGCTTGCTGGTCTTGAGCATTGAGTTCCTTGGATTTAGCAACAGAACGGATGAGAGTTAAGCCTTCGAAACCGAAGGGATTCTGTTTATCAAACAGAACTTGGTAAACCTCCTCATTAAAACATTCGGGATGGAGTCTGAAAATTTCCGTCGCATTCACAGCAAGCGGACTGTCTACATAAACTGGGATATCAGGAATTTCATCATTACGGAAAAGCTGATACAGCACGTAGAGAAGTTGCTGAGTGCGTTCTACGGCGAAGGCAGGAATAATGATTTTTCCTCCTCGGTCGATCGCCTGACGCAAGATCTCTGCCACTTGTTCATCGGCCTGAGTTCCCAGTTCATGCTCACGTCCTCCGTAGGTGCTCTCCATCAAAAGGTAATCAATGTTTTCTGCAATGACGGGATCACGCAGCAGGTCATTATTTCCTCGGCCGACATCTCCAGAGAATAAGAAGCGTTTCGTTTTTCCATCCTCCTCATCTTCAACTTCGAGTAACACCTGCGCACTTCCAAGAATATGACCGGCATCCAGAAATGTCAGCTTCACTCCTTTGCCAATGTGCATCGCTCGATTATACCCCATGTTTACAAACTGGCGGTTGCACTGTTCGGCATCTTGAACGGAGTAGAGAGGCTCTAAGGGAGGGAGATTTTCTTTCTTTCGCCTCTTGTTGACCCAATCCGTATCTGATTTTTGAATGCGTGCTGAGTCCGCGAGCATGATTTGACAGAGGTCACGTGTTGCGAACGTTGCATAAATATTCCCATTGAATCCCTTACTCGTGAGATTCGGTAAATTCCCGCTATGATCAATGTGTGCATGAGAAAGAACGACGGAATCGATCGTCGCTGGATCAAAATGAGGAAAACAACAGTTAATCTCATACGCATCTTTCCTCCTTCCCTGATACAATCCGCAATCGAGCAAAATACGCTGCCCATTGACCTCTAACAAATGCTGCGACCCGGTCGTCGTTCCTGCTGCTCCACAAAACTTAAGCTTCATAAATAATTAGGGATTAAATTTAAGCAATTCCCTCAGCAGTGGCGACTGAAAAACGCCACGAATCGCGGATATGATCTGATCTAACAAATAAACTGTCATACACCTCAAACAGCTAGCCGATGGTAATGCACTAATTTTGAATAATATGATGGAAATTTTGATCTTATTAAATAAGTCTGACTTAGACATCAGGATCATTAAATCGCTGAGAAAATGACCCCTCTACGCCCAAACCACATAGATGCACATGATGATGTCATCGATTCTTTCCAGGCCACTTTGGATTTTGCAAAACTGCATCAAAGTGCCCCTCAAGCAGAGAAAGGCCTACGCATCGCTCCCAAATATATCGATACCGCTTCCAGCCTCATCTCTCATGCTGGGCTCCCGAATCTTGAACGAGTGATCGCAACTGGATCAACTTCCCGCTTCATGCTATTTTCCATGCATTCTGATAATGAAGATTCGCCTGGTCCTCGCATGTTTGGCATCACGACCAAAGCGAACACCAACGCCACCACAATCTCAAATCTCGTAAGAGAAGTTCTTTGAAACGTAAGTTATGACTGGTCGAAGTGTCGTTGATGCCCTAACTGCCATGAATGGCGTGTATGGCTCGTTTCTCTGCTCACTGGAGGGCAAAAATATTGTATCCGCCGCCCCAGCAGATTTCACCGTCGAAGTGTTAGAAACCCTCTCGCAGCAAGGAGCTTCTCTGATGGATCAAGCGAAAAAAAAGATCCCTGATTGCTACGAACTTCGCTTGGATAGCGAGGCGGCCGTCGTTTTGATTTACGAAGTCCAAGATCGGCTCGTCTTTGTGTTCACCAATCATCCTGATCCTGAAGCACCCGTCATTCTTCGCCCTCAAATTTTGGAAATTTGTGCCCAATATCAGGCAGACGCACAATTTGTCCCGACTTCATTCTCGGCTCCTTTTGAGTCGGCGATGAGTATTGTCCCTCGCACTCGAGCGGCACAACTTGATCGGGCAAATCCTCTCAACGCCGAAATCATCAAACCTGCTACGCCCGAAGAAAAAGCTCCAACCACCACCGTCGAAGCGGATCGATATACCAAGGAAGTCAAGATTGGTGAAGGCGGTACCGCAGAGGTTTACCGAGCTTATGACACGCATCTTAAAAGAGAGGTGGCGCTCAAACGTTTTAAGGAAAACTCGTCTAAGAACACGAAAGATGATTACCGATCTGAACTGATATCGGCATCACGCATCCGACATCATGGCGTCGTCAGTATCTTTGATGCTGGAGTTGATAATCGAGGGCGCTTCATCGTCATGGAACTCGTGAATGGCGAAAATCTTGAAAAATTAGGAGGGAAAAACCTTTCTGATCTCAATAGCTTTACCGACTTTGCGGTCCAAGCCCTAGAAGGGCTAAATACCACCCACGAGAGTGGACTTCTGCACTTAGACTTAAAACCCTCGAACATCATGATCTCCACTGGGGCCAGTGGCAGAAATCATGTGACTTTGATCGATTATGGCCAGGCTACCCTACGCGCTGGGGTAGAAGGAAGTGAGGCTCCGGTCGGGCACGGACTCGATGGTTCGATTTACTTCACCAGCCCTGAATATCTGAATAAAGCTCCGGTAGATACCCGCTCTGACATTTACTCGATGGGATGTCTTTTCTATTGGATTCTTTCTGGGAAATTCCCCTTCGATGGATATACCTCGCTGCAAGTGATGGCGGCTCATCTCCAGCACATCGTGCCGCCATTACAGGAGGTCGTCCCTGAAATTCCTAGTGATCTGGCAGAATGGGTCATGTCGCTCATCAGTCTTGAGCCCGACAAACGCCCAGCAGATGCGCAGACCGCCTTAGAGCTCCTCCTTAAAAAGGTGAATACTGATAAAATTCACCAACTTGGATCCTAAACTTTTTTATGTCATTGCTCCATCTATCCTTCGTCTTACTAGTGGCTTCTCTGTTCGCTCGTGCGGAGACTTACACCACGATCAAATTAGAAAATGAACGCGGTGGCTTCACTGGAGACAGTGTATCCACCGGAATCATTACTCCTCTGGATCAAGAAATGAAAAATTTCTACATCCGCAATGCTGATGGCGTGATCGAAGTCAAACTCACCCCAGATGCGGTGATCGGCCTGCAAGCGAAGGTCACAAAAGATCAACTGAAGAAGCGCAAAATCTCATTCAAAGCAGGAGAGCAACACTACTCATATCAGCTTCCTGAGAAACTTTATGTGAGGCGACAATTCAAAGACGCTCAAACGGTGCAAGATTTTTTAAATCGTGGGGAAATGAAACTCGCCCTCGGGAAAATTTACACCACGAAATTACCTGACCATCTCCCAACGGCCGATGAACCTTGGATCTCAGGCATGCTCACCGAAGTCACTGATAAATTCATGAAAGTGAAAGTCCATGGTGAGCCGTACCTCATTCGCACCGATTCTCATGATCGCATGCAGCGCATCATGGGACTCTTCACTCACAAAGATATCAAACCATTTTCCCAGCAAGCGTATGTGTATGGAAAGAGAGTTGATCATGTCTTTCACGCGAGCGAAGTCGGACTCAAAATGCTCGAGGACTCCTCTCTCAAAGATGACCCGCAGCTTGGGCGCTATCTTTTCATCGGAGATTCTATTTCTGGAAATTACGATCGCGCTCTCCGAACCGCGTTGAAGGGCAAGCTGAACATCTATCATCCTCCGGTAAACTGTGGCGCGAGTGGTCGTGGGGTAAAACAAATGGGAATGTGGCTCGGTGCGCACGATCAACCAGGCCAAAATTGGGACATCATCAGCTTTAACTTCGGGCACTGGGATTGTGGAAACTCAAAGGATGTGTATCAAAGTAATCTCGAACTCATCATCTCCGAACTTAAGAAGACGAAAGCCAAACTCATTTACGTCACCACTGCTCCGGTCCCAAATGGATACGCCGGACCAGAGCCACTCACCGCAGATGGTAAGGCTCCCGGCCGCACCCGTGGAGTGATGAAAAACTACCTCAACCCCTGGGCGCTTGAAGTCATGGCGAGGCATCCAGAAATCAACATTTGTGATCAACACAAACTGATCTCTTCCGAAAAATTCTACGCCACGTGGCTAGCTAAAGCCGGACAAAAAGATGGGAAAGCCTCGAAAGAATATGGCGATGTCCACATCGGAGGACTCCTCGGAGAGCCGGTAGGCCGTCAACTCGCACGGAAAGTCTTGGATGTTCTCGGCCGGACCGATGAAGCCCTCCATCCACATGGGATTTCGAAAGGACAACTCGCTCCAGAACGTCAACGCGGAGCGACCAAAAATATCGACGCGGAAGACTTCCTCGACCTTCTCGAGAGTGATTCCCGTTTGAGAAAATACTAATACTGAAGGGCTTCTCCGAGGAAGCTCCCTGTTTTTCGCATCCCTCAAGCTTCGGTCTTGCGGCTCACCTTCTTCTCCACAGCTTCCATGAATAAGCGGAGGCCCCATGCCACGACGATGGCCATCACGAAAAAGAACAGAACTTTAATCGGCCACGGCAGGGCCATACCCTCGATCGCGTGAGCGAACCACATGTGGCTCAAATACACCTGTAAACTCGATTTTCCCAGCCAAACACCGGCTTTCAAAAGTCCCACTTGATCCAGAAGAGCTTGGATCTGATGCCTCAAGAGGACAAAAGCCGTGACGATGACCAATCCGAGTATCTGAAGAAAAGAACAAGCCAAGGTCGGAGGTAAGGAGGACAGCTGCCCGCGAGAATAGAGGAACTTCAAACCCACATATGCCACAAAACAGCCCCCCGCGATCGCGGTCAAAAGAAGAGGTTTTTTGCATGGCAGATCCCCTTCTACGGCATCTCGTTTCCCGAGCACGACTCCCATCAAAAAGACACAAAAGAAGAAGCTCCACCAGATCGTCGCCGGGAGAGAACCTAGCGAAACCTTCTCACCGATCTGCGCCGCTTCCAGCGAGGCGTGCGTCACGCAGACAATCCAACCTAATAAACTCGCACCCAGCGCTGCCTTGACCGCCTTCAGGTCAAATCGCGCCAAAAGCCAAGCGAAAGGATAGAATATCATAATTTGCGCCACGAATTTATAATGCGTCGGCCAGACCAACTGCTTGAACCCTTCCCCTAGACTCTCAGGACGATGCGCTAGGTTCAAAATCCAGCCAATCACCATCACGACAAAAAGCGTAGGATAAATACGAACCACTCGTCGGCGATAAAAGGAGCCCAATCCGTATGGACGCTTTGTTTGGCTAATAGCGACCCCATAGCCAGCGAGGAGAAAGAAAATAGAATTCCCCAAAAGTCCGTCCGCAGCCATCCATGACCGAGGATAAAGTCCTTCCAAATGAGAGTTGGCAATCAAAAGGCATGCGACAGCCATTAAGGGGAATGTTGCCTCTCGAGGATTCAAATGAGGGGAAGACGTTTGCAAATTCACACCGATAAGATGAATGAGAAATACCCACTTTTAGCAAGAATCAATATCCACTAATTCGGCTCATATCCAGAACGCGATCACTAGATCGACTCGCGAGTGTCCAAATAAGTATTCGCAAGAGCGATGGGAAACACCTGGGCCGTTTCATCAAGAGTCACGATCCCGTGAGAACGAATATTTTTGAGAACCGCTTCACGCTCTGCGCTATAATCGAGCGCACCCAGATACGAAAGTGCAGAATCAAAGTCATTCATTTCTGCTTCCAGTAACTGATCAATCCCCGTTTCTCTTAGGTTTGCGAGGACCACGACATGCTTCCGACGGAGGAGTCGGAGCGGCTCACTGAGTTCATCTCCATCTTCGCCACGAAGATTGGTTAGAACAATGACGAGGGAACGACGGCGCTGTTGACGGAGGAGACGCTCCGCTGCTTCACTGAAATCGCTGGGAAAAGGAGAAGTCTCATAATTGTAAAGGTGGTTCAACACCGTCGTCATATGATGCGCTCCTTTCACTGGGGGAAGCCAGCGCTCGGTCCCTCCGAAACTCAGGACCCCGACGTGATCTCCCTGACGAAGGGCGATGTACGACAGAAGGAGCATGGAATTGAGACAATGATCAAACTGAGAAAGCTCCCCATCCATGACTCGCATTCGCCTCCCGCTATCCACCATGAGAATGACGGACTGGTCACGCTGTTCTTGGAAATCACGACTAATGAGAGTCTGCCGTTTCGAACTCGCTTTCCAATCTACCTGAGAGAGGGAATCCCCCATTTGATAATCGCGCAGCTGATGGAAATCGCGACTGAGTCCGGCGCGATTTTTTCGCACAATCCCGCTCTGCTCCTGTCGGTGCTCCATCGCTAAGAGGGCATAGCGCAGCACTGGTTGATAGTTGGGATACACTTTCGTGGATTGCTCTTCTCCAATCAAGAGTCGGCGTCCCCAGAATCCTACGAACGATTTTTCCAGCACATGAACGAGATCGAACCAGGTTTCCCCCCGTTTTTTTAAAGTAATGGGATAAGTGACATCCGTAAATCCCTTGGCCTTGATCCGACCACTCCATGGCAGAAGCTCTGCTTCCGAATCAGACGGAATCCCGTCATACATCTGAAGCGATGCGGGGCGTTTCCTCAGATTGGTAAGACGCACCGTGACTTCTCCTTCCACATTCAAAGCAAAGCGTCCAGGCAAACGGCGCTGTGCCGCCACCCCTTTGCGTAAACATAAGAAGACGGCATCCAGAATAGCGACCACCAAAAAAACCAAGCCAAGGATCCGCCAAAACTCCTCCGCAGGTTTCCACCACGAAGCAGAAAGACCCAAGAGCGCCCAAAGGGTGAGCACCCAGAGCAATGGCTGAGTTGGTCGCAGTGACATCTTACGTGCGTGGAGCTTCTACCGTTTCGATTCCCTTTGCTAAAATATCATCCACATTTTGTCCGCTGATCGCTACTTCCGGGGAAACCTGTACTCGATGTCGAAAGACCGGGACGGCTGCAAATTTAATATCATCCGGAGTCACATACTCGCGCCCATCAATGATCGCGTATGCCTTTGCCACCTGAACGAGGCTGATCGCACCACGTGTCCCTGAGCCGAGGCTTAAACCGGGAGATTCGCGGGTGTATCGCGTTAGTCGCAGCGCGTAATCCACGACTTCAGGCACCACCGCAACGGTGGCCGTCAGACGTTGCGCTTCGATAACATCATTCACGCTACAAATGGTATCCACAGCCCGAGGATTCAGCCCACTCCCTGCTTGTGAAGTCACTCCCATGATGACCGCTCTCTCGTCTTCCACCGATGGATAATCGATGATCACCTTCATCAGAAAGCGATCCAACTGGGCTTCCGGCAAAGGATAAGTCCCCTCTTGCTCAATCGGATTTTGAGTCGCGAAACACATAAATGGAGGACTCACCGGGAGTGATTCTCCATCAATCGTGACCTGACGTTCCTGCATCACTTCCAGAAGGGCCGCCTGCGTCTTCGCCGGAGCACGGTTAATCTCATCGGCTAAGAGAAGATTGGTAAACACCGGTCCTCGGCGGGTCTGAAAGGTCTGACTTTTCATGTCAAATAAGGTAAATCCTGTCACATCAGAAGGCATCATATCAGGCGTAAACTGAATGCGCCCAAACTCCCCTCCAAACGCACTCGCCAATGCCAACACCATATGCGTCTTCCCAAGACCAGGTTTCCCTTCCAGGAGAACATGCCCTCCTGCGAGTAAGGCCGCTACAATCTGGGTCACGGTCTCATCCTGGCCAAATACGACTCGAGCTACTTCGCTTTTCAATTTCTGCGCTAACTGCGTGACACCAGATAATTCACTCGCGGGTGCTTCTTCGTTGATTTGTTCTTCGTCGATCATGATGTTTTTTGAGATAAGTTTTTAAGATTACGGGTCACGCGAACGAGCTTCCCAGGGTCTTTGGCATCGAATTTCCCCATGGCTTCCTGAACCTCTGTTACGGTCAGTTCAGATTCATCGGCGAGGCGTTGATAGAAGACATCATCTTCTTCCCCTTTTCGACCGGATTCGATTCGCGCATGAAGAGGAGATAACAGTCCCTGAATCTGATTTTGCCGCCAGAGAAAGAGAGAGGAACTCAAGAGGTGAGCTCCGTATTCGTGCTTCTTGATCTCTCCATGATCCAAGATCGGCCCGAAACGAGGGACCCGCATCCATAGCCAAGCCGCGAGAAGAATGAGTCCTGCTATAATAGCCGGCCAAGCGGCCTCCCATAACAACTCAAAAAACGATCCTCCGATCCCGGAAAGAAAAAGCACTTCCCCAGGCCCTCTCCATTCTGCAACCGCTTCCACAAAGGCCGCATGATCCGCCCGATCAATAAAAGCATTCCGGAATGGCCGAGCATGCGCCAGTAACATTAACGTGCCATCACCATACGGCTTCGTCGTCATTCGTGAAAATTGCCGATCAGAATCCCAACTGGTCCCATACTTTATTTGGCTTCCCCGCTTGCCTTCAAATTCGACCTGATAGTTAAAATCTTTATCATCAACGACCCATTCAATGGTCGCCTCATGCCATTTCCGTTCCATATGGCCATTTCCCTCTCCTCCCACAAATTGAAATTCTTCCGATCCCAGGGTGAATTTGAGTTCTTCAGCTAAAAACGTCAATCCGACCGGCTCCTCATCCTCTTCTTTTTTCGGAGTAAAGACAGCCGATTCTCCCTTAAAATCATTCAAGCGAGCTTCCCCTCCTTCCAGAAAGATCACGAGCATTCCTCCCTCTGAGATCCAATTCAACACCTGCTTTCCTAATCCTCTCGTTTTAAGAAAAGACGCAGGCATAAAGATCGTTTCAATTTCATCCAAACGCTCTTCGGAGGGCCACAGCCTTCCATGACTTGCAGTGAAGTCAGCAGATTCTAACAGTCGTTCCGCCGCAAGATAAGGATTGACCCGCGCTTTGCCCCGAAAGCCGTGCACGATTTCTTCTTTCACCCATTTTCCATCCTCACGACATCCCCCCAAAAGAAGAACGCATAGGAGCAAACAAACGCGACTCATCATGAGGAACTCCTTCCTCGAAAGGGCCAAGCGGAAAAGATCTTCTCCATCAGATCATCTTGCGGGAAGACCCGACCATATGCAGCTCCCATCCAAACGCTCGTGAGCTCTTCGAAGGGAGCTATGAGAGTCTTCTGCTCCCCCTCTTTGAGACGACGCACACAATCCAACTCCGTGTCACTCTCACTAATGCTGGCAACCTCCTGCGTCACCAACCAGCTAATCGCTCCCCGGTAGAGCAAGCCCAAGGAATCCTTTTGTCTTCCTTCTACCCACAGCGCCCTCGCCGCAGCCACGAGATCCTCTGGGAGTGACTCCGGGGTGATATCCATTCCTGCGACAGTTTTGACGACCTTCTTCGGTTCAGAAGACACCTTTTTTGAAGGCTCACCAAAGACATGAAGATTTCGCACAATCAACCAGATTAGCAACGCGACGCATAAGACGAGAAGCGTCCAGAAAAGCACCTTACCAAAAATTCCCAAAGGTCCTAATGGCAGATTGCCTCCCGACCATGAGGAGCGTTTTTTCCGATCTGGGACCCACCGTTCCTCTTCGCTCTTATGAATTTCAAAATCTTCATGCGCGAGAATCTCCGCCACACGTTCCTGAGAAGATTCCGCTTTCACCTCCGTGAATCCCAAACCGAGAAAAAGTAAAATCAAAGAAAGCCGTTGTCCTATTTTCTTAAAATTCAGCTCGATATCCCATCCTTCAGTCCAAGTCCGAGTATTCACATAAAGCCCAAAGCCCCCCCCAACATAAAGCCACGCGGTGAGCGTCATGGCACAAAAATAGAGAAACACCACGACCAGATGCTCCGTTCGCGAAAACACATCCGGCATCCCGGTGAGCATCTCACCGGTCAGCTGCCCCCAATCTTCAAGATTACTCGAAGACCAAGAAGAATCACCAGGGAACATTAACTCAACAAAGGCAACCAAAGACCACATCAGTCCGACTTCGACCAAGAGACAGAGGATGGTAAGAACACTGGCTGCGCCGGCTGCCCGGCGAGAGAGTAACTGCACCCGTTTCCGATATTTCGAGTCGGTGAGATTTTCTAAAAATCGCACCGGCAAGGTAAAGGAACGGGTGATCATAGAGCGGTAAAATGCGAGCCCGATGACCGTCAGCCAAAAGAGCACGATGAAGCCCGCTTCACCTCCCTCCTCTCGATGGAGAAGATAGCCGCTGAAAGTCAGGACGACACCAAGGAGAATGAGAAGCCAGAGAGATCGCACCTGAGACCAGAAGGAGCTTCTCCGATCCCGGTTTGTCGGCAATTCGCCAAAGAGCCTGCGACTGAGATCAAATAAGACGACTCGTTCAAAAAGTGGCTTCAGCCACCAGATCGCAAAGATCGCCCACCCCGGCTGTTGATAGCACATTAAAATAATGACGAGACAAAGTGGGAAGACCAAGGTTAGCCAACTGCGCCAAAGATCAGAGAGATAGTGGCGAGTGAGACTCAAGCCTAAATCGATCGACTCCCACTCACTGCGAGGACGAATTTCGGCAGTGATGTCCTCAAGCTTCACTTCTCCCTCTTCCTACAAATGTGAAGTAAAGAACATGCAGAACCCAAAAGGTGATCCCGACGGCATACTTTATTTCACTCGGCATCGGCTGAGCGGACCAAAATCCTTCGACCACTGCCGCCAGCGCCGTCATGCACGACCCTCCAATCAAGAGCGGTAAGCCTTCCTTACCAGCTTTGGTAAGAGAAGCACCCCATCCGCTTTGTCCAGGCGAGAGCATCCCGATCCCAAGCTTCAAGCCTGCCATTCCTACGACGATCATTCCTAACAATTCAAAGGAAGAATGTCCGGCAACAAAACTCCAGAGTTTCTGCGGATCACCAGCATACTCGACATAGCCAACGACTCCGCCAATCGCGAGCCCGTTATAAACCAGAAAGAAAATCGTTCCTAACCCAAAGAAAATCCCACCTGCAAAGAGACGAAAATCAATCCCCACATTATTGTTAATGTAATGAGCAAACATCTCAAAATTTGATCCAAATTGTTGTCTCAAATGCTCGATGGTCTCCTCCTCACCATACATCCCTTCGATGTTTGCCAATTGCTCCGAACCCAGGAGTGCCTGCACCCAAGTGATCTCATAACGAGCGGAAAACCACATCAGAAAAAAAGGCACCCAAAATAGGAGAGATGAGATGAGAAACAGTTTCCGCTCGCGTCGAATCGCCTGCGGGAAAGTGGTCAAAGTGAAGCGAATGACACTCTCCCCAAACGCTCCGCGTTGAGCACTCAACACACGGTGACTCCGAATTGCCAAATGATTCAAGCGATCGCACAATTTTTCACCAAACATGCGATATTGAGCGAGGGAAAGATCACGGGTGACCTTTCGATACAGGGAAGGAATTTTTTCCGCATCTGCGACCTTCTTATTTCCTGACTCAAGGACATTGAGCTTCAAATCCAGATCGGTCCAAGCACGCGCATTGCGTTTTTCAAATTCTTGCCTGTTCATCTTTTATTTTCGCTCTTCCAACCACCGTGCCATGCCCAAGACTCTCGCCAGCCCCTCTGGGCCTTCCTTGCCACTCAGGGGCGCCAAATGATTGATCAGTTCAACCTTCCGCGCCTCAGACCATCGCGTATTACGATCCCGAAATGACAAGATCGCCGCTTGCTCTTCCCGAGTCAGGGCGACTTGCACGGGCACGGATTGCAGCGATGGAGGGCTCGCCTCAACGGGGTCCACCCGAGGGCGTGCATAGACCACGAGCGTTCCCGCAGCCAGATCTCCCAAGCGTTGAAAGCGAGGATGGAAAAATGCCACTAAAGGCAAGATAGGGAGAATCAATTCCATTCCTCGGATGAAGTTTCGCACCATCGCTTGCCCCATCGTAATACGCGTCCCTGATTCATTGACCACTCTCAACCCAAGAGCTCTCTTTCCCCATGTCGACCCCTTTTTTCCCGCCTCAAAAATGACGGGGTAAAACCAAAATACGGTGAAAAAAGCGAGCATCATGAAGCCTGAACTCACTCTTTCAAAACCGTTTTCAAAACCAGAAAAGAGAGCGATTAAAAGTGAGAGGATCCCAAAGACGATCAACAAGCCAATCGTCACCGCTAGATCGAGAGTCCAAGCAACCATGCGCAAAAATGGACCTGCGGTGCGGAGATGAATTTCGACCCCTTCCGCCAACTCAGTTGTCTGCAGGGTATCGATACGCTGAAGGGGTCGTGGCATGAATTTCTTATCAAGAAATTAACGCCCGAAACTGCGGCGACAAGAAACGATTTCGTGAAAGAAAGAGATCTTTTGGCCAGCACCCTTACCAAGGGCGAATCATTTTTAAAAAATCAGTCCATTTACTCGGAAGCGGCTCAGCAGGGGCGAAGACTTCTAACTTGGTATCACTGCGTGCAAAATTGATTTCGGTCGCCCGGTCATGCAGCTCTCCATCGACCTCGGTCGGCACAGGTTCATCTGCCGTGATTCGTAAAGTGGCCGCTTGGAGATAGACCATCGAGTCACTCGGGAATTGCATATCCACGCCTCCGCGAGCCACTCCCTTGAGAGATTCCAATACCATGCGGTAGCCAGATTCTTTAAAAATCACGATGTCGAGTAGTTGATCCGCATTGTCCGCCTGTCCGAAAAAGCGAAATTGACCACCATAAAGTGACCCATTTCCCACGAGGATGAAGACGCCTTCATGCTCCTGACCATCGGGAGTTGTAATCGTTAATTTCGGCGGGCGTTCTCGTAAGAGGCGTGCCCCAGTCATCACGTAGGAAAGCGGACCGTAGCGTTTCTTACTTTGCCAAGTGGTCTCCTCGATCACTTGAGCATCGAAGCCCACTCCAGCCATTTGCACAAAAGGCGCCCCATTGAGCGTGAAAAGATCCACCATCTTCTTCTCCCCCGCATCAATCACCTCCATGGCCCGCTTGAGTTGATCAAAGGGAATACCCATTTCCCGAGCAAAGACATTCATCGTCCCTGTCGGAAACACTCCTAAAATTGTTCGCGAGCCAGCGAGTCCTTCCACCACGGCATTGAGAGTCCCATCTCCTCCGGCAGCGATTACCACGGGTTCACCTTTCTTAGCCAACTCGCGGGCGAGCTCCACAGATTCTTCCCGACTGCGAGTGGCATAAATCACAAACCGGGTGGCATTCTGCATCACAAAATTCAATGCACGCTTCCCCCGTTCGCTCTTGGCTTTGGGATTCAAGATGAGCGGGTAGCGCGGTAAATCTTCCGAGGGAGTCTCTGACATAAGATCAGTGCGGAAGAGGAAACCCCATTTGCTCAAGATGGTCGAGGACCTTTGCCACGGGAAGCCCTACGATGTTATTAAAATCACCCTCAATCTTTTCCACAATCATTTCTCCGTGCTCCTGAATGGCATAACCCCCAGCCTTATCTAGGACGTCCACTTTTGCGAGATAGTCCTCCAGAGTGGAGTCATCAAATTGGTGAAATTTCACATAAGAAGCTTCGATGAAATCTAAGCTCTCACTCCCCTGAATCAGCGATACCGCCGTGATCACCTCATGCACTCGCCCGCGGAAGGTCTTCAGATTGCTTCTCGCTTCTGCCAGATCCTGCGGCTTACCGTAGACCGCCCCCCCCAGAGCGACGACGGTGTCACTGCCTAAAATCAGATCTTGGGGATGATCCAACGCAATCGCCGTTGCCTTAAGACGCGCGTTGGTCAACGAAAGCTCACGAGGTTTGAGAGTCCCCGGTCCTAGTTCCTCCACCTCAGGGCATATGATTTCAAAACTCAATCCTGCCTCTTTGAGAAGATCTCTCCGCCTCGGAGATCCCGAAGCAAGAATCAAACGAGGCGATAAGGCGGAAGAATCAATTAAACCAATCATTGAAAACAGATCAATACAGCCTTAACGACCTAATCTTCTCAGCACCCGGTCCTTTGCCCGTTCGCTTAACAAGTCTGATTCTTCGACATACGCAGCCCCCGCCTCTTGGTCTTCACCAATCAACTGAAAGACCGCGATGCCTAGAGCTCGATCACGGGTTCGCTCGTCGGTGATCGTTTCGGCGAGCTCGATCTTAGGAGTGGCCGGCCCTGATTGTTCATTGAAAATATAGGAGCTGACTGCCGAATCTCGCACCGGACCCACTGGTTGCTCAGACACCCAAGCCAGCGCACCCTGAGGATCTTGCGCGACCCATGGGCGGATCACATTACCTACCCCATCTTGTTTACCTTCTTCCGAGCCATTTTCCATGAGCCACGCCATCGCTCCGGAGGGATCTTGTTTCGCCAATTCTCCCACGACATTTCCCATGGCGTCATTGCGAATGTCATCATCCTCGATCCCAAGAACTTTATCTGCAGCAAGCTGAGAGTCTTGCGCCGCCAAGGACACAATTCCCGCTCGGAACGCTTCTTCCTGATCTTCTGCCGGTAAAGTTTTGATCCAGCCTTCTGTTTCATTCCAATCGGACTTCGCCCACTCGGAGGCGATGGATTGATAGGCAGATCTGCGATTTTCTTCATCCACATTTGTCAGCATTTCGGCCGCTTTCCTCGGGTCATCTTTTGCTAAAACTTTCAATGCGCTCGCGGTGGCACGACTGCCCTCCCCCCGACCATTCAATTCTGAGGCCCACTTCAAGGCCGCAGCAGGATCTTGCTTAGCCCATTCTCCCGCAATCAACGCTTCGGCAGAGTTGTCTCCTCCTCCGCCGCCACCCCTTCGACCACGCATCCCTCGACGTCCCATCATCGACATCATCTGAAACTCTGATTTATTTTCCTGAAAATAGAGAGAGGCTCCAACAGGATCGCTTGCGGCCCAGCTTTGTAGCACCGTGGGTTTCACAAAATTTCCCGCAAAGCCCATCTTCGTGCGAGCGTGCTCCATCGCATCTGTGGGAGAAGTCTCAGCCCAAGAAGAAAACAAAAGGTATGCCGCTAAGACTCGTTCCGAAAATGGAAGAGCATCCAATTTCTCGGCCTCTTCCGCAAATTGATCTCCTGCTAGATTTGAGTAAAATTCGATGAGCCCGGAAATGCGCGACGTTTGCCCCGGTTGATTGGTGATCTCCGCATAACTATTCAACTTCTCCTGCCTGGCTTGAGAGGTCGTAGCAGTCGCCCCGCGTTGAATGGCTCGATTTTTTTCAATTTCGACTTTTTCCGAAGGGGCAGGACTGTTCCCTTTCGCCAAGAAACCAAGCCCGCCGCCGATCAGCAAGCACGTCACTCCCGTAATAAGCTGTTCTTTCATTCTGAAGATTCTCTCTTAAAAAGAAAAAATCTGCGACGAAAATTTCCGCCGCAGATTGAAATCTTTCATCACGAATGATTCTTAGTTGAAACCAAACGCATCGCTCTGGGTGAAACGACGGTGACCGTTTTCTTCTTCCCACTTGGCTTGGCACTCAACCGTGAGCCTCGCAAATGGGATCGCTTCGAGGCGCATTTTAGGAATCTTTTCTTTCGAGATCTCACAAATCCCATAAGTCCCAAGATCGAGGCGATTCAAGGCCCCCTCAATTTCTTCAAGGGCGTCATGCTCTTGAGAAAGCAAATTTAGAGCAAAATCTCGATCATAAGCATCAGATCCGGCATCTCCCTGGTGCATGCCGGAGCCGCTGGCATCACTGCCACTGTCTGCCGCACTCTTGGTATCCTGCTGCATGCCATACATGGTATCCATGAGCTGATCGCGTAGATCCATGAGCTTTTGCTTTTGTTTCTTCTCGAAAGGAGAAAGTTTGGCAAGTTTTTCCGGTTTAACGAATTTTTTGATCACAATCGGAGGTTCGATCTCCTCTTCCTCCTTCTTCGCAGCAGCTTTTTTGGTCGCTTTTTTTGCTAGGGTGGCAGTTTTTTTGGTCGCCTCTTTTGCTGGAGCAGCAGTTTTTTTGGCGGCAACTGCCTTTTTCGCGGTTTTCTTAGCTGGAGTAACGGTTTTATTGGCCGCTTTCGTCGCTTTTTTTGCCACTTTTTTCGTGGCTTTTTTCGCAACCTTCTTGGCTACGACTTTCTTTGTGGCTTTTTTCGCAACCTTCTTGGCTGCGGCCTTCTTTGCAACTTTCTTTTTTGCCATTGATCTAAAAGGGGTATCGGAGGAAATTGGAATTGATGGTCATTGTCCGAGAAGCTAGTTCCATACCAGCTTTTCACTCAATTGGGCGGCGTTAATTAGTGGCTTAATCTCCACTGCGCAAGCTGAATTTTACGGCCCAATTTTCTGAGAATCTCAGCTGACTCTTGAATTCTTCTTGCTTCACCCTAGTCTGAGCGTCCTCACATGGATCTTGCGTCTATTTTAGAATCACTATTGGTGGCTTCCGAGTCTCCTCTCCCATCTTCAGAATTGTCCAGGCTCGTCCGAGCACGAGCAACCGAGTTCACTGATGATGCCATCACGGAGGAATCCGATGAAAAACCAACCCCCGAAGGACCAGAAAGCGAGTTGGACATGGTCGCTCTCGCTCAAACCACGGATGAAGAAGTCGACGAAGCGATTGCCAAGCTCAATCAAATCTACCTCACCCAAGGCCGTGCCTTCACCATCACGCAACGCGCCAAGGGTTGGAAGCTCTTTACTCGTTCAGAGTTTGGAGGCTTTGTTTCCCGTCTCTTTCCCAGTCGGAAACCAGAGCGGCTCAGCGCCCCCGCGATGGAGACTCTCGCCATCACCGCCTATCGCCAACCCATCACCAAGTCAGCGCTCGAAGCAGTGCGAGGGGTCTCTTGTGACGGAATGCTCCAAAAACTCCTCGATCGCGAACTTGTCAAAATCGAAGGGCGTGCTGACCTCCCAGGCCGGCCCCTGCTTTATGCCACCACAGATCTTTTTTTGGAACACTTCGGAATCACTGATATTGACGAGCTCCCAAATATTGGAGAACTCCGAAAGGTGGAACTCCCCTCTGGAGAAGAAAGCCCCGCAAGCACCTCGGAAGAAGAATCTCAAACTGGAGAAACAGAGAAGCAACTCGCTCTGAGCGCGATCGAAAAAAACGCGGAAGAAAAAGAAGACACCACTGATACTCCCGAAAATACCGAAGAGGAGTGAAGACTCCTGTTTACTATTCCTAATTCACCTTTCACGATCTCCTCCGTGCCACTCGACGACATTCGCAAAACCATCGATTCCATCGACACCCAGATCTTGGATCTTCTCTCCCAAAGAGCAGATGCCGTTCATGAAGTCGGTGAGATCAAAAAAAAGGAAGGCTTACAAATTTACGCTCCCGAGCGTGAAGACGCGCTCCTGAAATCACTCGTCACAAAAAATAAAGGACGGCTCCCAGAACACAGTATTCGTGCGATCTACCGCGAAATCATGTCGGCGGCGCTGCATCTGGAAGACGAATTAAAAATCGCATACCTGGGGCCAAAGGGAACTTGGACTCACCAAGCTGCCATCAAAAAATTTGGGCATTCGGTCGAGTATCTTGATCGAGAAAATTTTGCCGAAGTGTTTGATAGCGTGGCCCGTCGCCGCGCCAATTATGGCGTCGTCCCTATTGAGAATTCGACCGAAGGAGCAGTCTCTCATACTCTGGACCTCTTTGTTGAATCTCCTCTGAAAATTTGTGCTCAGATTTTACTTCGGATCGAGAATGGGCTCATGGCATCCATTCCCCGTTCCGAGATCAAAACACTCTACTCCCACCCGCAGGTCTTCGGGCAATGCCGGAACTGGATTCTCCAGAATCTCCCTAAAGCCGATCTGGTCGAAGTCTCCTCCACCACCAAGGCGGCCCAACTTGCCCGACAGAATGCCCACCAAGGAGCCGCCGCAATGGGAGGCCCTCTGGCCGCAGAGCTGAATGATCTCACCATGCTCGAAAGCGCCATTCAGGACCGGGCGACCAACACGACACGCTTTCTGGTCATTGGCGAAGAAACCTGCCCTCCCACGGGAAAAGATCGCACCTCTATTCTCTTTTCCGTGCACGATCGCCCCGGCTCTCTCGTGAAAGCATTGCAATCGTTCGACGCTTTTGAAATCAATATGTCAAAGATTGAATCTCGTCCTTCAAAACAGAAAAACTGGGAATACATTTTTTACGTCGATCTGGCTGGGCACTGTGAAAACCGCGAAGTCGCAGACGCCCTCGAACAGCTTGAGAAGCATTGCTCTCTCGTGAAAATCCTCGGTTCCTATCCAGATCTCATTCTTTAATCGTAATCTACTTCTAGGAGGTAATCCCCCACTTGCTCTCCTAAGACCGTGGTGGCCCAGATGAAATAATCCCTCTCTCCGGCTGCCGTAAAACTTACGGTCACCGTCCCTTCCTCACCCGAAGCTTGATCGATCCTTTCTAAATTGTCATCGAGGAGAATTAAGAAGGGTTCAAAATTTGAACTGGTCATCGTGACCGTCACCACCGCTCCTGCAGGAGGAGTGATAATGATGCTTTCATCATAATACTCCGTCCCAGAAAATTGAAAATCTGACGGCGACAAAGTCCCCGGATAAGTTCCCTCGTCTGGGATTAAATCAGAAGGGAAATATGATAGCGTATAGGATCCGGTAGCCTCTGGAATCGCGGAAGTGACCCGGAGAATATAGCTTTGACGCGGTAGCCCCGTGAAAAAAAGAAGTTGCTCTCCCGCTTCTTCGGTCGGAGGAGTGGTTAAATCCAGAAACAATCCCGTTTCTGCGTTATGCAGGGTCGCCCTGGGTAAAAAACCGTCATTGGAAGAAAGGCTAACAAACAAGTCAAGACCCTGAGCTCCGCCAGGAATGAGATATTGATCTGTAAAATAGGTCTCATCGGTAAAATCAGGATGAGAAGGATCTGACGCTTCGATCTCTCCAGAACTCAAGCCAGAAACAAGGATGGGGAGTGCATCTTGAGATCGATAGATCGCCAGAAAAATCGGACCTAGTTCTCCCCCATTCGTACTCGTCACGCGCACCCGATACCGCGTTCCTTCGCTCGGGGTAAACGAGAAAATTTCATCATTTCCACCGGCATGATCCCCATTTGATTCGGCCAAAATCATTTCATTTTCATCATCAATGAGCTGCAACCTGCTATTGAGCGATGATGATCTCATCACGAATTCCAAAGGCTCTCCGGCAACGAAATCCGATAAAATGTAGTCCTTAAAGTAAGAGCCATTCTCTAGCTGACGGTCATTCTCATTGAGAGAAGAATTAATATAACCGGGAGCTTGAATTTCATAGTCACGAAGAGCGACCTCACGAGAGACCAGGAAACGCCGCCTGAAGTATCCCTGCGCAAGCTCTGGCGTGGGACTTTTCGCATACATCATCGCAAACCGAGCATCCGCTGCAGGAGCTTCCAGTGGTGCGATCGGAATGACCGTCCAGTTCTTCAAATCAGGAGAAAACTCGATTTCAGTCTCAATCTCTTCCGTATCGATCCGGCTCTGAAAGATCACCGCGCGCGCTGGCTCCTCATCACCTTGCGTGACCAGATCGACTACCCCCCAATCATCCTGATTTTTTTGGAGCGGAGACGTGAAGTTTGCAAATTCATCCCAGTTCAGGAGTCCATCCCCATCTTCATCTAAACTCACTCCCCCGACTGCGTTCTCTAGCGCCCATTGCGCATAGTCAGGCCGGATGTGCTGATTGATCCATGGAATAAAGGAAGACACCCTCGTGTAAGCTCCATACGCATTTGGATCCGCGCAGTCAAAACCTGGAGGAGCAAAGCTCGTCAAACCAGCAAGAAGCCATCCCTCACCACCCTCTCGCGAGACCAACAAAGGACCACCACTATCACCGCTACAAGTATCGATCCCTCCTTCGGCAAAACCCGCAATGAGCATCTCATCAGTGAGAAGGCCATCGTAGATCGTAGATACATTGCCAAGCTCATTAGCAACAATAGGAAGCTGAGCCTCCCTGAGTTCATTGGGAATATTTGTGGTCAAAGTATCCGTCGTCCCCCAACCAATGACCGTCGACATCACCCCCGAGAGCGATCTGGAAGTCTCCTCGAAAAGCCCAATCGGCACAATCTCCTCCGGCAAAGCCTCTGCGAGGAGCAGTAGGGCGATATCATTTTGGACCGTTACTGCGTTGTAGCCAGGATGCACAAAGATATCCGAGACCCGGACTCGAGTCATCTCGGTGAGAAGATGAGACCCAAAGCCAACTTCGATCTCATCCACCTCAGTCTCCACGACACAATGGGCCGCCGTAATGATCCAGCGAGGATGAATGACAGATCCTCCACAAATATGACGACTTGGCGTATCGGGCTGATTCACACTAGAAAGTGAAACCATCCATGGATACTCCCCAGGATCGGCAAACCCTCCACCAATAATCGGAAGTGGCAGCGAGGGATCATCATCTTGGGACCAAGAAGACCCGATCATCGCGATCTCCACCAAAATAGTGATTAAAATAACTGGTTTAAAAAAAATCATCTCATTTCAGAGTGCGTGTTCCTATTAGAACGACAAGAGTGAATCTCTCATTCACTCAAAACTTGTCTTCTGGCTGAAGCGAGCCAATCTAAGCTCTATGAACGAGCAACTCAATCCACCAAATCCGTTCTCAGAAACCCCATCTTCTCAAGGTGCCGCTGACGAACTGCGTGTCGCGGCTGGTGAAAACGCCAAACACGCAAAAGACGCCGCCGTCGAAAAGGCTGACACCCTCAAAGATGTCGTCTCCTCGCGTGCGGCCGCTCTCCGGGAAGGCGCTGGTGAAACGGCCATCAACCTCAAGGGAGTCGCCGGAGAACAATGGCAAGATACCTGCCTGAAGGCCAAAGAACTTCAAGCTTCTTTGGAAGACAGCGTTCGTGCCAACCCTACAAAAGCAGTCCTCACGGCTGCAGCAGCCGGTTTCATCGCAGGATTAATCCTCCGGCGCTAAAAAAACCTAACACAGCAGAGATTCATGCCTCCTCCCGAGGATCACGAGGGTTTGAAACAAGAACTCTCCACCCTAGCCAAAGATGCTGGTAAGTTCCTCCAGACTCGAGGCGAACTTTTGGCTATCGAAGCGCAGGAAGCTTCCCTCGTGTATCAGAAACGGGCGAAATCCTACCTCTTACTCACAACCTTTATCACCACCGCCTACCTGCTCATCATCCTGAGTCTCACCGGCTTTTTGGGATACTTCCTCTCTCAGCATGGAGACGGCCCCTTTTTCAGTTGGATGGGAGCCGCCCTTATCCTCGCTCTCATCCACTTTTTCTTTGCCATCATTTGCTTCCTAAAAGCACGTCAATCCCCGCAAGAACCTCTCTTTGAATACACTCGGCGAGAGTGGACTAAGGACCAATCATGGATCAAACAAGACATCGCAAAGAAGAGCTAAGCCGTCAGTTAGATTCCCAGAGACACTCACTCACTCACGCACATTCCCGAGTGACCAAAGAGCTGAACCTGACCACTCAACTAAAGCGCTCGGTCAAAGAGAACCCCTGGGAATGGTTTGCGGGCTCATTTGGCACCGCTACCATCATCACCTTACTTTTCCGGCGGCGTCCCATCAAAACACCATCTCGCCGAAAAGGGATCCTGCGCTGGACTGTTGGCACTGCTTTTGGACTGGCAAAACCCTTCTTATTAAAGTGGGCTGTTGAAAAATCTCAGCAACACCTCCCCCAAATGATCGAAACCGTCCAACGACAAAAAAGACCTTTTCGTTAATTTCCTCACCATCTCAGAAAAAATCTCAAAATCCTCGCTTGGCGAAGGACTTCAGATGTGGTGGTTTAGGAATCACCTTCACCTCCACCACTGTTATCGTAATTACCTACCAAAATGGCCCATCAAGTTCTCGCTCACGTTGACGAATACCTTCAAGTCGGAATTGATTACTCCTGCTCTGACATCCATCTTCCCACCGGATACCCTCCTGCTTGGAGACGATTTGGAACTCTCTCAGCGATTTGGGATGACCACGCTCCCCTGACTGCAGAAGACACCGAACGCCTTGCTCGGAGCTTCCTGGACGATGAACGCTGGGCTCACCTTGAAAAAGTTGGCGATATCGATTTCGCTTACGCTAATGAACGTGGCCGCTTTCGTGCCTCTGTCGTTAAACAGCGTCTCGGATACGAAATCGTCTTCCGAATCGTAGACAGCAAGATCCGGAGCATGGAAGATCTTCAACTCCCTGTCGATTCCCTCGTTCCCCTGACCCGCTACCAAAACGGACTCATCCTCGTCACCGGGGCGGTTGGATCCGGTAAGTCGACGACCCTCGCCGCTCTCGTTGACTTTATCAACAAAGACCGTGAAGACCATATCCTGACTCTCGAAGACCCCATCGAATTCGTCTTCGAATCTCAGGGCTGCCATGTCAATCAGCGCGAAGTCCACACTCACACCGAATCTTTCCCCGCCGCTCTGCGAGGAGCATTACGAGAAGATCCTGATATCATCATGGTGGGAGAAATGCGCAATCTGGAGACAATCTCTCTCGCCCTCACCGCCGCAGAAACAGGTCACCTCGTACTTGCCACTCTCCATACTGGAAATGCTCCACGAACTCTTGATCGAGTCCTCGATGTATTCCCTGTCGACCAACGGGACCAAATCCGCATCATGGTCTCGGAATCTCTCCGAGGAGTGGTCTCTCAACAACTCATCCCAAAGGCCGATGGCTCCGGCCGCGCTCTGGCGCTGGAACTACTGGTAAACACCCCCGCCGTTGCGGCAAGTATTCGCGACGGAAAAACCTTCATGCTTCCCGGCATTATGCAGACTGGTAAAAATGTCGGCATGATTACCATGGATGAATCCATCCGTAACCTTTATGTCAAAGGCCTCATCAGCCAGGAAGAAGCCATGTATCGCTGTGAAGACAAAACTCAGATGCGCTCCTTCTTCCAATCATAATTCTCTTTTACACCCTACAATCTCTCACCTTTCTACTTTCTAAAATGGCTACTATTGATCGCTATTTCCAATATCTTGTCGAGTCTGGCGGCTCTGATCTTCACCTTTCTGAGGGACAACCACCAAAAATTCGGGTGCATGGAGGAGTCAGCGCAATTCCGAATGAACCAGTGCTCACCAGCGAGTTCATCCACACCCTGCTCTCCGAAATTTGCGAACCGGGACCCTTCGCCGACTATCTCAAAAAAGGAGATCTCGATTTCGCTTACGAAATGGATGAGGAATCCCGTTTCCGCTGTAACTACCTCAAACAACAGCATGGTCTCGGGGCGGTCTTTCGTCTCATCCCAACCGAAATCGCCAGCATCGAAGACCTCAATCTCCCACCCGTCATCAAAGAATTTGGCCACATGCGTTCTGGCTTAGTCCTCGTGACTGGCCCAACCGGTTCAGGAAAGTCCACTTCTCTCGCCGCTCTCCTCGACTATATCAATACGAATTTCGCCCGCCACATCATCACCATTGAAGAGCCTATCGAATTCGTTCATCGGAGTAAAAAATCCATTATCAGCCAGCGCGAAGTTCCCATTCAGACTCCCACCTTCTCAGATGGCCTCCGCGCCAGTCTCCGAGAAGATGCCGACATCGTTCTCGTGGGCGAGATGCGTGACCTTGAGACCATTTCTCTTGCCTTAACGGCTGCGGAAACAGGGCTCCTCGTCTTTGGCACCCTTCACACCAACAACGCCCGTAAAACGGTGGATCGAATTATTGATGTTTTTCCTGCCGACCAACAATCACAGGTTCGCACCATGCTTGCCGCTTCCCTCAAAGGTGTTGTTGCTCAGCTCCTCTGTAAACGGGCTGATAAACCTGGACGAACTGCGGTTAATGAGATTCTCTTCGCCACCCCTGCGGTATCCGCGATCATTCGGGAAGGAGCGACGCAAAAACTCTTTGATGTCATCATTGGAGGAAAAGCTGAAGGCATGCAATTCATGGATGAGGCCATTTGGGAAAAACTTCAAAGTGGCATGATTTCTCCTCAAGAAGCCTACATGAAAGCCATCGATAAAACACGTTTTAAGGCCTTCCTCCCCGAAGAACATAAAGCACTCGCGAATGCTTCGGGCGAAAACCCTCTCGAACATTAGAATCAATAAATCATCGAATGAACCCAATTCGCCAAGTTTCAAAAAACTTGGCGATTTTTTTGATCAACGTTGCCTTTCTTGACGAGGCTCATTCCAGCTTCTAAATATGACCAAGAGCCGAGTTTCGTTTATGAACTACCCTGACATTCCATTTTCCTGCCCCACCTGTGAAATCACCCTCAAGGTCCGAGCAGATGCCAAGAAACTCACCGGACCTTGTCCCAAATGTAAAACCCTCATCACCGCCCCCGATATCGATATCGAGAGCGAAAGCGGGAATAAGAGCGAGAACGATGCACTCGCAAACTTCAAACCCATCACTCCCGCTCTCCCTTCCACCACCGAATCACTTTTACTAGAAAATACCGCACAATCTGCCACCGAGGAAAATCATCATCGCAAGAAACCTCGTCCTTTGCTGAATTTTTTAATTCCTCTCCTCTTAGTCGGGATGCTCGTCGCAGGGGCCTATTTCATCGTCACTCGTGAGCAAAAGAACAAAAACCTTCCTCAAGACGAAGACTCCGTAACACCAGCCAAAGAACTCACCACTCATTCTGACTCCACGCCCCCCAAAGAGCCTCCCCTCTTGGTTAAACCAAACCTTTCCAAATCAAAGGTCACTCTTCCTCCTCTTCCCGAATCGGAGAGTCCCTCTGAACTCGAAACCCCAGTCAGGGAATTGTCACCCAAAAAACAAACCCTCGCACACGATCCCCAAGACCTCATTCGCCCCGGCGAAATCCCCTCCCTGACAAACTCCCCATCCCTGACCCAACCCTTTGAAGGCACGCGTGATCTCACTCTCTATGCCACGCATTCATCATATTGCTTCGAAGACCTCCCCGCGGCAAAAACTAAAGCGACGATACGTTTATTCAAAGACCCATCGCAACCAGAGTATGCCAAAGCATACCTTTCTCTGAAATCATCTTTATACCAAGAACTCATCGCTGCATCGCAACCTGGTGAAAAGAGAGAATGCTCACTCTCTCTCAGATGGAATAGCACGGAAGATCCGGCACGTCCCTATCTCGAATTAGTCCGTTACGCTGTCAAGTGAACCGCTCCATTCCATTTTGAAACAAACATGACCTCATCACTTTTTTTAAAAGCCGCATTAATTGTCGGTTTACTAACATCATTCACCCGTGCATTGGAAGTTCAGCCCATTCCATTACAAGAGCGTAAAGAAATTTTACCTTTACCCGGAATGTGCAGTACCGCTCCTGCCTCCGCGTGGGATACCGGTTTAGTCACAGGCAATGGGGTCATGGGAGCAATTATTGAAGGACATCCCTTTGAGGAAATCGTCACCTTCAATCACGAAAGACTCTTCCGCCCCATCTATGACCAGCGCCCACTTCCTCCACGCATTGCCAACGGCCTCCCTGAAGTCCGGCGGCTCATGAAATCCGGAAAAAGCGAAGAGGCTCAAGCATACTGGCGCGAAGTCATGGCAGAAAACGGGCATACCAAAATGATCCGAACCCCCTCGTATCATCCAGCGTATCGTTTGAAAATTCAGCGACCCCACGGAGAAAAAGTCTCCCACTATTTACGATCCGTAGACTTCTCAACTGGCGAAGTCACCGTTCGCTTTCACGACGACAAAGGGCCTTGGATTAGTAAAACCTTTGTCTCGCGCGCGGATAACGTCGTGGTGCAGCTTTTAGAAACTCCCGATCAGCGCCCTTTTGACCTCTCTCTCAATCTCCTCCACGCCACGTCACATCTCGGAGAACTCAAAACTCACGAACAACAAGATCATCCCTTCCTGCAATATCGTTTTAAATATCGTAAAACCAAACGTGGATATGAAGGCACCACTCTCGTTCTGACCGATCAAGGGACATCTGAGATCAATGCCGACACTCTTTCTTGTAAAAAGATACGCCGAGTTCTCTTGCTCACTCGCATCACCGATCTTGATGAATTTTCAAATTCTCAACTCCCCGAAACTCGGAAAGAGCTTCTCGCCCTCCCCCCTTCTTACGAGCTTCTCTTAAAAAACCATCAAGCTCTGCATCAGCCCGCGATGGAACGTATGACCGTGCATCTCGATCATTCAGATGCACGCTATCACTCCTCCGAAGAACTCATCGCGCAACAGAGTCAGACGCGTAAAATCATTCCCGCATTTTTGGAAAAAATGGCCAACATGGGCCGCTACACCCTGCTCTCATCGAGCGGTCGCTACCCTCCTTGCCTCACTGGCATCTGGAACGGCTCCAGCACTCCAGCTTGGTCCGGAGATTTCACCCTCAATACCAACTTAAACCAACAAATCTCCGGCGCGAACATCTGCGCCCTGCCCGAAGCCCTCACCTCCTACCTCTCGCTTATCGAAGAAATCGCCCCCACTTGGGAAGTAAATGCCAAAAATCTCTACGGCATTCGTGGAAACCTCGCCGGGACCCGCACCGCCGGCCGAGAAAACTACCAAACTCATTTCCTCAAATTTCCAGGCCACCTCTGGACCTCAGGAGCCTCTTGGCTCACTTACCCGCTCTACGAATACTATCAGACAACGGGGGACCTCGAATTTCTTAAAAAGCATGTCCTCCCCTTAATGGAGAAGAACGTGCTCTTCTACGAAAACTTCCTCACCGAATTTGATGATCAAGGACATTTCCTCTTCCTCCCTTCCAATTCTCCTGAGAACAATAAAACACAAACAATCAACGCCTCTCAAGACATCGCGGCGGCCAAACAAGCGATCAAACTCCTGATTCAAACTTATCGTGATCTTAACATAAAGCCGGAGCGCATCTCCCAGCTTGAATCCATGCAGTCAAAATTCCCGCCCTATCTCATCGATCCCGATGGCTCTTTCAAGGAATGGGCATACCCAGGATTTAAAGAATCTTACAATCACCGCCACATGTCTCATAGCTACCCCGTCTGGCCCGCGCATGAGCTCAATTGGGAACAACATCCTCAGCTCATGAAGGCTATGAGAGTCGCGACCGAAAAACGCCTCCCTCAAAATTGGTCCGCTCACGGCTTTGTCATCCGCGCCTTCAGTGCGGCACGGACAAAATACCCCGAACTCTTTTGGCAAAATCTCTACACCCTGATGCGCTACCAGTTCATCGCTCGAAATCTCATCATGCGCCATGACCCGGACTGGGGACCAAACACAGATGCCCTCTGTGCGCTCCCGGCCCTCGTGTCAGAAGCACTTGTCTATTCGAAACCAGGCGAAATCGAACTCCTCCCAGCGTGGTCCTCTGAAATCCCTCGCGGCTCTGCGAAAGGAATTCCCTGCCGGACTCAAGCCACGGTAAGTCACTTAGAATGGGATCTCTTAAAGAAAAAAATCACCGCGACATTCACCTCTCGAAAGGACCAATGGATCACCCTCACCGCGCGCCAAGGAATTCAATCCATTCAGAGTAATCAAGCCGTCAAGACGCATCCACATGCTGAAATTTCACGATCGATTTTTCTTTCAAAAGACACCCCCACTCAAATTGAGCTGACTCTCCAAAAGGCCACCAACTCCTACCCCGTCAATCAAGCGGCATTCACGCTCGATCTCGCAGACGCCTCAATCGAAGAGCTCATCAAAACTCGCAAAGAAAAGAAAGCTCGTCGCAGAAAAAAACAGCGCCCTAAAAAGAGGAAAAAACAAAAGAAATCAGAGTAAGCGCTAAACGGCTCGAAATCTCTTTTACCTCAAAAAAGTGGCGGAGCGGACGGGACTCGAACCCGCGACCTCCGGCGTGACAGGCCGGCGCTCTAACCAACTGAGCTACCGCTCCGCATTGCCGGTTAGGACGGCGGGACGCTAGGACGATTCATCGAGCGGGGCAATATCTTTTTACCTCTTTTTCTGCCAAAAATTGACCCTCCGGTCCAATATCACGCCCTCAATTTCACAAAGAAGCAAAATGAAGCCAAGGCACGACTCTCGCAATCCTTCTTAAAACTCGGAAAGAGCCGCCTCAAGACTGGCCGCGTCTTCAATCGCAATCACCTTCGCGCTCTTATCGATCCGAGACATGAGACCAGTCAAAACCCGACCTGGGCCGAGCTCAATAAAGAGGTCGTGCCCCTGCTCACGCAGCAGTTGCATGGATTCAACCCAACGCACCGACCCTGTCACTTGCTTCGTGAGAGATTCGCGAATTGCGTCTTCTCCCACCGCAGCTTGCGCAAGATAATTAGAAATGACGGGGATTTTCGGGTCTTGAAGCTGAGCATCTGCCAAGGCACCGGCAAGCTTCTCCTGCGCCCCAGACATGAGGCGAGAATGATACGCTCCCGCAACACTCAGTTGTTTCCCCATCCGCAAACCATATTCTTTAGCCTTCGCTACCGCTTCCTGAATTCCTTCCACTGTCCCCGAAAGAACGATCTGCCCTGGGCAATTTAAATTTGCAACATCGACATCACAATCAGCGGCTAATCTTCTCACATCCTCTTCTTCCCCACCGATCATGGCAGACATGCTTCCCGATGTGGCCGCACAGGCTTCATCCATAAGTTCTCCACGCCGAGCTACAATGCGCAGCCCCTCTTCAAACGAAAAGGTTCCCGCCGCCGCATGAGCTGTCATCTCCCCCAGTGAGAGACCTGCAGCCGCAACCGGTTCCAGCGTAGGTAATTTTTCTCGAAGAACTTCCAAAAGAGCCAAGCCATGAAGAAAGAGAGCAGGCTGACAATTTCCAGTCTGCGTCAAAGCCTCTTCCGGCCCGTGAAACATGACTTGCGTGAGAGACCTCCCGAGGATGGCATCCGCTCGCTCAAAGAGTTTTTCGGCGACTGGATAGGTATCCACTAAATCTTGGCCCATCCCCACTTTCTGGGCTCCTTGTCCGGAAAATAATAGCACTGCTTGGCTCATCAGGAACGAGCTAATCTCAGCCTGATGCTTTTGGCAAACTAATCAAACAAAGGATATTAATCATGTTCCTCTCCGAGCCTGGTGACTTGTGGACTTCCCCCGAAAAAATGGACATGAAGAAGGCCGTGATTTCAAACTGGTTTTCTCAGACTGCACATCTGCTATCCACCAAATCGAAGTAAATCTAGATTTCGGTTACCACGATTCAAGCCGAAGACTCCCCGAGTCTTGTTTCCTGTTGCCGATACTTGCCCGGAGGGCACCCTACTGCAGATTTAAACTGACGGGTCAGGGAGGATTGCTCGCTATATCCACATGCGAGGGCAATTTCTGCGATTGAACGGTCCGTGGATCTTAGGAGGTATGCGGCTCTTTCAATTCGCATTTTACGAACATACTGTGCCACCCCGAGTTTGAAGATTCGTTTCATTCGCCGTTCTAGCTGGGATGGACTCATCCCCGCCATTTGCGCCAAATCTGCCGTATGGATTTCTTCATCAAGGTGATCTCGTAGCCATTCTGAGATTTTTTGTAGACCAGCCATCTGGAGGTCCCCAGTGCTCGGGGTCTGCAGATCGCGAGAGATCGAGACAAGGCCAATAATCTTTCCCCCTTCATCTTTCATTGGAAATTTACTCGCAAGATACCATCCTAGGGAGCCATCTCGGTTATTGATCAGCTCTAATTGATTCACCAATTCCAGCCCCTGCTGTAAAACCTTTCGATCTTGTAGTTCATAGGTTTCCGCGAGATGCGGGGGGAAAAGATCACGCGCACGAAGACCAATCACCTCTTCTTCCGAACTGAGCCCCAGACGCTCTGCAAAAGCCGCATTTGCCGCCCGATAGAACTCATCGCGGTCTTTTATGCAGAAGACGATATCTGGAATTACGCAAAATACTCGCGCCAACATTTCTTGATCCATCCATGAGACGATAGCTTATTTTTACCACTTGCACCACCCTCGGCGGGTGGTGCAGTCAAGACGCAGAGACACCTTGATGATAAATTCTAAGGATGTCTTCTCGCGCACCCCACACAGACCCCGCCTTCATTGAGCAAGCTTGTCAGCTCGCATCAAAGCTTCTTTTAGCAACGCAAGCGGAGAGGACGAAAAAGGAAATAGAAGAGCATCAAAAAACAGACCAAATGCTCAAAGACAAGGAGGGTAAGGAATTCACCTTTCACCTTGCAGACGAAGTTTTCCGCCCACCCAGCGCCAAGAAACGAGCAGAAATCTTCCGGCGCCTCACCCGGAAATACGGAGTCCCAGGCTACCTTTCGGATTTCGAGCAGGTGCTTCTGAAACTGGGAAATCTGGCTTCTCGTTTTTTTCCAAAAATCGTCATGTCCGCTATTACCCGACAGATCCGTCACGATTCTCGACACGTCATTCTGGCTCGAGAGACTTTTCTCGGAACGAAAAGCGGAGTGAACATCAATCTTCTCGGGGAAGCGATTCTCGGAGAAGAAGAAGCAGAAAAACGCCTTCAGGAAAACCTCCAACTCTTACAAAGTGATCACTGCCATTACCTTTCCATAAAAATCTCTTCCATTTTTTCACAGATCAATCTGTTAGACGAAGAGGGAACCATTCAGAAAATCCAAAAAAGACTCCGCCCTCTCTATCGCACTGGGAAATTCATCAATCTTGATATGGAGGAATATCGGGATCTTCATCTCACGGAAGCGGTATTCTGTCGCACCTTGGAAGAGCCGGAATTTCAATCTCTCGAAGCTGGAATTGTCCTTCAAGCTTACCTCCCTGACTCGTACCACATTTTGCAGCGTCTCACCACTTGGGCCAAATCTCGCCCCAAACCAATAAAAATTCGCATTGTCAAAGGAGCCAACCTCGCACTGGAGAAGGTGGAAGCTTCACTGCATCACTGGCCGCAGGCTCCTTATCTCACGAAAATGGAAGTGGACGCGAATTATAAACGCATGCTCAATTACGCCCTACATCCAGACCACTGCACTGCAGTCAGAATTGGAGTCGCTTCGCATAACCTCTTTGATATTTCTTACGCTCTTCTTTTGCGTCAACGGAATGGAGTCGAAGAATTTGTCGAACTCGAAATGTTAGAAGGGATGGCGAACGATCAAGCTCGAGTTATTCGAGAGACGCACTCCCCGGTTCTTTTTTATGCTCCGATGGTTCGTCAGGAAGATTTCCATTCCGCAATCGCTTATCTCATACGCCGTCTTGATGAAAATACTTCCCCGGAGAATTTTCTAACTCACGTCTTCTCCATGCAACCCGGTGACTCCGCATGGACTGATCAGGAAAATCGATTTCGCCAATCGTGTGAACGAATTGACACCATTGAAAGCAATCCCCGGCGAACCCAAGATCGCAATCATCCCGCTCTCACCCCAAGCGTTCCCTTTACCAACGCCGCCGATACGGACTGGGTTCTACCTGCCAACCGTCAATGGCTTAGAAAAAAGCTCGCTTCATTTTCCCTCGCTCCCCTTCCCTCTCCTCCCAGCTTGATGGAAGTTTCCAAAATGCTCGAAACGGCAAAGGAAAGCACATGGCCTGAAACGAGTCATTCCGAACGAGTGGAAATCTTTTATGAGCTTGCTCGCATCATCGAAAATTATCGGGGCGAACTCATCACCGTGATGCAGCGTGAAACGGAAAAACGTCCTTATGAAGCGGATATCGAAGTGTCTGAAGCGGTGGATTTTGCAAACTATTACGCATCCAGTTTATTAGATTCCTCCTTTTATGATGGCACGGAGTCTCGCCCGTTGGGGCCAATCGTCATCGCTTCTCCTTGGAATTTCCCATGTGCGATTCCGTGCGGGGGGATCATTGCAGCTTTGGCAATGGGAAATCCCGTGATCTTCAAACCTGCGCCGGAAGCGCTCCATACGGCTTGGGAAATGGTGCAATTTTTCTGGAAAGCGGGGATCCCTCGTGAGGCTCTCCAATTTTTCGGGGGGCCTGATTCTGACATCAGTAAGGCGCTGATCTGTTCTCCTGATGTCGCCGCAGTCATTCTCACAGGTGGATCAGAAACCGCGACTCTCTTTAAACAATGGCGTCCTGACTTGCTTCTCTTTGCTGAGACTTCTGGAAAAAATGCCATGATCATCACCGCCACCGCTGATCCTGATTTGGCCATCAAAGATCTCGTGTCCTCCGCCTTCGGACACGCGGGGCAGAAATGCTCCGCTGCGTCCATCGCGTTTATCGAAGCAGAACTGTATAACTCACCATCCTTCTTGGCTCAATTACGCGATGCGGCTGCGTCACTCTCGGTCGGAGAAGCAACTCATCTTAGCAGCTATGTCACCCCGCTCATTCGGAAACCAGGTCCAGATTTATTAAGAGGACTCACCGAGCTTGATCCCGGTGAATCTTGGCTCCTCAAACCAGAGCAACTCACTCCCACGCTTTGGTCTCCGGGCATTAAAATGGGAATCAAAACGGGATCATGGATTCATCAAACCGAGCTCTTTGGCCCGGTGCTCTCGCTTATAAAAATAAAAAATCTGGATGAAGCGATCACCCTCCAGAACAGTTCTGAATTCGGACTGACCGGTGGAATTCACTCGCTCGACCCGCAAGAAATCGCCACTTGGTGTGAGCGAGTGGAAGTGGGAAATGCTTACATCAATCGACCCATGACGGGGGCCATCGTCCGGCGTCAACCTTTCGGTGGTTGGAAAAAATCCTCAGTGGGTCCCGGAGCAAAAGCAGGCGGCCCTAATTACCTTTCGCAATTCTGTTCATGGCAAGAAACGGCTCTCCCAGAACATGCCGCGACTCCAAGCGCGGCGGTGATCAATCTGTTAGAAAATCATCCCCCATCGGAGAGAATTACCAAAGCAGCACAAAGTTACGCCTACTGGTGGCAGGAAGAATTTTCTCAAGAGCACGATCCATCACAACTCCACGGCGAGAGCAATCACTTCCGTTACCGGCCCGCGCCAGAAATTGTCGTGAACGATCTCGAAGGGGAAGATCTTGCACTTGTGGAAATCGCGGCGATGACGGTCGGGAGCAAGATCGTGAGTAAATCTTCTCATCCCCTCGCTAAGTACCTCACGCACAAGCCTCTTGCCAATGGGCGGCTGGAGTTACGGCACTACCTTCATGAGCAATCTGTCAGCAGAACCACCCATCGCCATGGGCGGGTAGCAAGCCAGCTCCAGCAGTAAGATCAAGAAATCGTGAAACGCGGTGTGAGTCAGCTCTTGATCTTAGTCCAAGTGGCATTCGCCTTCGAAGAAGCGACGACAGCATCGATAAATGCCATCCCCCGAATACCATCGTCAATTTTAGGATAATCAGTCACTTGAGGATCGGGTGTTTCACCGGCATTGAAAGCACGGATGTGATCCGCAAAGTTGCGATAGATATTAGCAAATGCTTCCAAGTAACCTTCTGGATGACCAAATGGAGTACGGGAATTGTAAGAGGCTGACTCACAGACGTAGTCATTTCCAGTGCGGTAAATTTGGCTCGGCTGGCCAAGGCGGTGCACGATCAAGGTATTCGGCTCAGTTTGATGCCACTCGATGCCTCCCGTCTCGGCATAAATTCGTAGACTCAGATCATTCTCACAGCCTACCGCGATCTGCGAGGAGTGGAGAATCCCTTTCGCCCCCCCTTTAAAGCGCAAGAGGACATTGCCATCATCATCTAACTGACGCCCCGGCACAAATGCCGTCAAATCGGCGGCCAGTTCATCAATTTCCAATCCTGAAACATATTCCGCGAGATTCTCGGCATGCGTTCCGATATCACCCATGCAACCAGCCGCACCAGATCGCTTAGGGTCTGTACGCCACTCTGCCTGCTTCGCGCCATCCTTCTCCAGCGCAGTAGCCAACCAACCTTGCGGGTACTCGACCACTACTTTACGGATCTTCCCAAAGTCCCCTGAAGCAAAAAGCTCTTTGGCCTGCTTGATCATGGGATAGCCAGTGTAGTTGTGAGTGAGTCCGTAGAGTTTCCCAGATTTTTCAATAATGGATTTCAAGGCAATTGCTTCTTCGCTGGTGAAGGTAGCAGGCTTGTCAGAGAGAACGTGAAATCCTGCTTCGAGCGCCGCTTTCGCAGCGGGGAAATGCAGATGGTTTGGAGTCACGATCGTGACAAAATCCATACGTTCCCCTTCTGGTAACGCTGCTTCTTTTTCCATCATCTCTACGAAAGAGCCGTAGCAACGATCACTCGGGAGCATAAAGTCTTCTCCAGATGCTTTCGACTTTTCAGGCGTCGAGCTAAAGGCTCCACAGACCAGCTCCACTTGCTGATCAATCGCGGCGGCAATCCGGTGAATCCCCCCAATAAAAGCATCCCGACCCCCGCCGATCATGCCCATGTTGATTTTACGTTTCATAAATCGTTACTGATTTTCATTATCAAAGGCCGAATCAAACATCCCTCCTTCATTACCAGGGAAATCGAGTGATTTGGTAAACTCACAGCTTTCGGTGGCTCCGTGGAAGCGCTCCATGCGGCCATCTTCCCATTCTACTGAAAGAGGTCCGTTGTATTGAATGTCATTGAGCGCGACGATGATCTCTTCAAAATCGATGTCCCCGCGTCCTACGGAACGAAAATCCCAATGGCGGCGGGCATCACAGAAATCCGTATGCCCCCCAAAGACTCCTACCGTGCCATCTCCATGTCCCCACCAAACGTCTTTCATATGCACGTGAAAGATACGGTCTGAAAATTCCCGAATGAAACGAACATAATCTACCCCTTGGTAACCGAGATGACTCGGGTCGTAGTTAAAGCCAAATCGCTTATGGTGATCAATGGCCTCCAAGGCCCGCTTGGCAGAAGCGATATCGAAGGCGATTTCCGTAGGGTGTACTTCGAGAGCAAAATTCACGTCCTCTTGATCAAAGGCTTTTAAAATCGGATCAAAGCGCAGCGCAAAGTCATCAAATCCTTTCTGGATATATTTCTGGTCGGTCGGGGGGAAGGCATAAAGAGCATGCCAGATGCTGGATCCCGTGAATCCATTTACGACTGCTCCGATGCCAGATTGGGGATTCTGATCTTTCAAATACGACTTACCGGCATCCATGAATTTACGGCAAGCCTTCCCAGTATGAATCATTTCCTGCGCCGCACGTTCACGCACTCCTTCGGGATCACCATCTCCATAAATCTCATCGGAGAGAATCGCCTGATGGCGTTCATCAATGCGATCACAAATCGCCTGCCCTACGAGGTGGGAGGAAATGGCAAAGCAAGAGAGTTGATTCTTCTTCAGAAGCTCCCACTTTTTCTTGAGGTATTTGTCATCATTTAAAGCGGCCTGCACGTCAAAGTGATCACCCCAACAGGCAAGTTCAACGCCGTCGTATCCCATTTCTTTTACCTTGGGCAGGAGGTCGGCAAGCGGGATATCGGCCCACTGGCCGGTGAAGAGTGTGACTGGTCTTGGCATTTTCAGTAATGGGTTAAATGTTGAAAAGGAGTAAAAAGAATAACTTGAGAGGCGTCAAAAAAATCCATCAATAAATTATGAATCCATCATGAGGAGGATTTCTTCTGATCTTGAGATTGTTGACTTGTTAGGAACTCTTTGAACTTTGGGAGCATGGCATCATAGATCGCCTTTGTTTCTGATTCTGGAACGATCTCGGATCCTTGCTTCGCTTGACAAAATTGCTGTTCCAATCGCGTCAGATCACCCCCCAAGGCATGACAGGCCCGCATTCCAGCGCCGATAGCAGCCGAACCAGGGACATCGAGGCGATCGACCAGGACTCCAAATACATTGGCAACCACCTGTGCAATTCCGTCATTGGCCGATGCTCCTCCAGTTAGAGAAATACTCTCCGGTTCTACTCCGAGCCAGTCGAAATGAGCTCGCATATTGAGAAACTGACCTTCCAACACCGCACGCACTCTTTGGGCGGCAGAGTGGTCAGGATCTTTCGAATACACCGGACCTCCGGTATTCACTCGGGGAGTGATTTCCGGCTCAAAGAATGGCAACATCATGAGGCCATCATTCCCGGCTGGAGTTTCTAACAGACTCTCTTTTTCAAAAGCAGACCATTCAAGATCGAACTCTTCTTTTACAGCCTCACGTGCCAAGGAGCCATTTTTAAAACAGATCAAACTCATATACCCTCCGGCAGGATTCCCAAACACATGCCCGTAACCATCAGGATCGGTGTGGGGCTCAGGCATCGCAGCGAAAAGAGTATCGCTGGTTCCCAGGCTGATGACCACTTTACCCGGTTTGGCTGCGCCCATCCCGATCAGGCTGCAAGGATTATCTCCGGACCAGATGACCGTTTCACAAGTCGGAGAGAATCCGTATTTTTCTACGAAGTAATTTGAGATGAGTCCCGATTTCTCGATTGAAGGCTGGCACTTGGGTAATTTGGCCATGAGGTCCGTCGCCGTGGCATTTACCAAATCTGCATCCCAATCCCCTTTTGCAAGATTCATCAGATTCATTCCGGCGCCATCGCCATAATCAATCGCGACACTTTTTCCCGCCATGATCGAAGCGAAGAATGAACTCACTAAATGAATCACTCCGGTTTTCGCATAAGCCTCAGGTTCATTTTTCGCGAATTTACGAATCTGAGGTCCGGTGAAGCGCTCAATCGCAATCGAGCCCGATTTCGCACAAACTACCGCATTCCCACCCACCGCAGAGGCGATTTCAACACATTCCACGGAAGTCGAAGAATCCATCCAAATCGGAGAGCTTGATCGTGAAAGACACTCTGCAAGCTGGTCTTTGAGACTCTGAGAGGTATCGAGTGATTTTAATTTCTCCTCAAAGCCGTGGCGGAGATAAACACTCCCGTGTTGCTGACCAGATCCAGAAACCGCGGTAACTTTTGAAAAATCAAACCCTCGAGATTTCATCTGCCCCAGAAGAAGATCCAGAGCCTCAAGCCACATGAGGGGATTGGCATGCACCGTGCCACACGTCCCTGATTCATCATAGCCATGAGCTTGATGATAGTGAGGTAAACTTTCCCCAAAATTCACCGAATCTTCGGCAACAATGACCCCTTGTTCGGCATCAAGAAGTACCGCCGAAAGGCTCTGAGTTGATAAATCTAATCCAAGGAACATTGGCATGTGATGTGCTTTGAATGATGGTGTGTTGTGATCAATACCTGATGTGTTGAATTACGTTGTTGTTTAGTGTTAGCGGAAGAAGATTGTTGAGATCACTCATGATCTTCTTCCGCGCTCTTTTCCGATTATAGGTAATCGTTGAAGAGATTTTCCAAACGCTCTTGACGACCGCTCGCGAGCTGAGGAGGAGTGATTTCGAGGGCGTATTTGTCGAGAGAATCCAGGGTGGCTTTTCCTGATTCGATCTCCGCTCCAACTCCAGTATCGAAGCTCGCATAGCGTGTTTTCACAAACTCATCAAAACGGCCATCTTCGATGATTTTTGCGGCCACCTTCAGCCCTCGAGCAAAGGCGTCCATTCCTCCAATATGGGCATGGAAAAGATCTTCCGGCTCATGGCTTTCCCGACGACGCTTGGCGTCAAAATTCAACCCTCCGGTAGTAAAGCCACCCATCTTGAGAAGACGGAGCATGACATTGGTTGTCCCGTAAAGATTCGTCGGAAATTGGTCCGTATCCCAACCGAGAAGCTCATCACCTCGGTTCGCATCGATTGACCCCAGCGCATTCGAGCCGATAGCGACTTCCAGCTCATGCTCCATGGTATGGCCTGCGAGAGTCGCGTGATTAGTCTCGATGTTGAGTTTAAAGTGGTCGAGAAGATCATACTCGCGCAAAAAGTTTAAACATGCTGCTGAGTCAGAGTCATATTGATGGGTCGAAGGCTCCCGTGGTTTTGGTTCAATGTAAAATTGTCCCTCATAACCAATCTTCTTGGCGTAATCGACCGCCATATGGAGGAAGGCAGCGAGGTGATCTAACTCACGCTTCATATCCGTATTGATCAGCGAGCCATAACCTTCACGCCCTCCCCAGAAAGTGTACCCCGGACCGCCGAGGCGGTGAGTCGCATCCAAAGCATTTTTCACCTGACTGGCAGCGTATGCAAAGACATCCGCATTAGGAGAAGTCGATGCTCCATGTGCGTAACGAGGATGAGCAAAGAGGCAAGCCGTTCCCCAGAGTAGTTTTTTTCCAGATGATTTCTGGAATTTCTCAAATTCATCCACCACTTGATGGAACATCTCATGAGTCTGAGCGAGAGTCTCGCCTTCGGGCGAGATGTCACGATCATGGAAGCAATAGTAATCGATATCGATTTTATCTAAAAATTCAAAAAAGACGGGAACCCGAGCAAGCGCGTTTTCGAGAGTCTCCTGCCCATTATCCCAGGGCATCAAAGCGGTCCCATCACCGAAGGGATCGCCCAGCCCATTGCGCATGCAATGCCAATAAGCGGCTCCAAAACGCAGGTGCTCGCGCATGGTTTTTCCAGCGACCATTTCGTCAGGCTGGTAGTGATGAAAAGCGAAAGGGTTATCAGATTCAGGCCCTTCATATTGAATCTTGGGAATGTTTGGAAAATATTCAGACATCGCGAACTTTTAATATGGTATGTGGCAGCCTTAACTACCGCGTCCTGATAGATTAACAGAAAGTTCTTTTCCTGTGCCATGATTGATTTCATCGTTCTTTTGTCCTAAATCGTCACAGCGCTTAATGAATTCTTCCTTTAAAAATACCACAAATGATCGTAATTTTGAGGAATTCATTCAGCAAATCCGCTCGGGGCAAATTGCCCTCGGTTTGTTCGAAGCTCTCCCGGATGTCATGTTCTGGATCAAAGACCGCGAGGGGGTTCTCATTTTTGCCAACAAAGCGTATGCCCATCTCCTGCGGCGCTCTCCTGAAGATCTCGTGGGGCAGACAGATCGCGATCTCTTTGCCCCTGCGATGGCAGAGGTATTCCAAAAGGATGATGCGCAAGTCATCGCAACCGGAACCCCTCAGCACAATAAGTTAGAAATCGTGACGCGCCCCGGCGGAAATATTGAGTGGCGAATTACCTCTAAAATCCCTCTTTTCAATCATGCCGATCAAGTCATTGGCTCTGCCGGAATTTCGCGTCGAATGGAACATGGAGAAGGTCCCCCCTTACCCACTCCTCAACGAGCCATTTCAAAACTGATCAATCAGCTCCACGAACATCTTGGTGAGCCGCTGACAACTCATGATCTTGCTGAAAAAGCAGGGATGTCCATCAGCACGCTGGAGCGGCGCTTCAAGGAATATCTTGGCACCACTCCTAAGCGCTATCTCGTACATGCCCGCATGGCAGCCGCGTGCGATCTTCTATTGAACTCCACGCTAAGCATCGGTCAGATCGCAGCTTCCCTCGCCTATCAGGAACATGCTTCATTTACCCGAGCCTTTATTTCTGTCATGCACATGAGCCCAAGAGCATATCGAGAATTTTATCGTTAAAGAATTTCTCTCGTGAATCAGCTCATCGCGACTTCACGGAAAGACAAATTTCATTCCCCAGCGAATCCAAAGTGGCATCGTGATGAGCGCAGCTACCGAGGTGGCGACCACGGTCTGCACCGCCACGCCTGGGCTCCCTCCATAGTGGCGAGCCACAATAATCGGAGTGACTGCGGCAGGCATCACTGCTTGCACTAGCAAGACTTGTTTCAAAGCTGTCGCAAGGGGGAGATACCTTGCGGCACAAAGAAAAATGAGAGGCATAATGAGTAATCGCACCAGAAGAGCGCTGATACCGATCTTCATCGAGAGACGTTCTTTTCCAACCAGATCCATCATCGTTGCTCCAATCAACATCAAGCCCAAGGGAAAAGCACAAGCGCCTAGCCAAGACATGGTCTGCCGAATCATACGCCCGATGAATCCCCCCAACTCTGGATCAAAGAGGGTCCATCCCCCAGTCCAAGAAAGACCCACTCCTAAAATCACCGCCACAATGGGACCATTCAGCAACAGCTTGAGATTCTTTGAAACCGTTCCGGTCATCACCATGATTCCAATGATCCAAATGGCGATTTCTACTCCCAAGCTGTGAACAAAGAGCACTCCTAACACTGAATCATCTCCCGAACTCGCAAAGAGCGCCGCGAGAATCGGAATCGCGGTATATCCAAAATTTTGAACTCCTCCTGCCAAGATAAAGGTCCGTTTGCCAGTTCCCGACTGAAGCCCCGCAATGCTTCCGATGAGCCACGAGCATAGCATCCCGATCACAATGAGACCGCAGCCTAATCCGATCCCCCACGCGACGATATCAAACTGGCGCACTAGAGGATTTCCCAGGGTCTTATCGAGAATCAAACAAGGATAGAGGCAGTGAATGACGAGCTTCAATATGCCCTTTTCCATCTCTTTCTCAATGACCCTCGCCCGATGCAAGATCATGCCTACGGCTGCCAGAAGATACACTGGGAGGACCGCCTGCATCACAATCGCAAAACTCACTCCCCATTTGTGCGTTGTGATCTCCCCGCCAACAAGAGCGAAAAACAAAGAACCCCGGAGTGAGACTCCGGGGTCGAGTGAACTTTTGTTAGAAATTCATTGAGGCCATCTTTCGGAATTCTCCGACGTCAGCCCCGATGATTCTTCATTCTGAGCCGTGGCCGCACGAAAGAGTCTCTTTCATTTATTTAAGGAGATACGCGATAATCACCGCGATGAGACCCAGCCCGAGTAAGATATTTACGAGCATGGTATTTTTCTGAATCGCGGCGACTTTCTCAGCCTGCTTTCTGGCGGATTCTTCCGTTTTTTGCACCAGTTCGTCGTATGCTTTACTCGATTTTTCCACCTCGCCCTGCATCCCCTTGACGCCAGATTCCACCGTCGTCATCAATTTGTTCATCTGAGCCATGGAGCTGAGAGATTTCTCACTTCCTTTTCGAAGTTCTCCAAGTGAACCAGAAAACTGACTTAGAGAATCCTTGATCTGATTCCCTTTTGTTTCTGCTGCGGCGTTAGATTTTTCAATCTCTCCGCTGATTTTTGTGATGTCACTGCTGACCTTGCTCAGCGTGGTTCCCAGCTTTTCTTGACTGCTGGAGATGGCTTTAACGACACTCTCTTGCCCATTCTCGATGGCGCTGAGCATTTCTTTCTGGTTTTTGGCGACGGCAGCTTCCAGCGGAATCGGTGGTAAAATGTCTAAACTCGCGGAATAAGAAATCGGTCCCTTGGGCTTAGCGATCGGTGGGATGGTGCGCTTTGCTGGCGGAGCAGATTTTGATTCGGGCAGCTTTGTGGGTGATTCGGTTGACTTCGAAGCGGCTTGTGATTTTTCGTGCGTATGGGACTTTGCCGCCACTTTTGCGGGATCGATGGGCGGGAGAGATTGCGGAGCTCTCGTTCGGTTTGGCGCGGTGGCTTTCATCGGGGTTGGCTTTTTCAGACTGGGTTCATTTTTAACCCCCTCCTCTCGGCCTTTGTGGTCATTTACGGTGAGAGTGACGTCTTTTTTACCCCAGAATTTCCACCAAGGGCGTTTTTTCGTGCTCAAAGGTGGGGCAGGATATCCTGGGAGGGCGACGGTCTTAGGATTTGGGATTTTCCCCTGCTCTGAGCGAGGAGAAGGAAAGTCTGCCTTTTCAATCCGCTTCGTAGTCTGGGCCGGTTGCGGAGGAACTTTGGATCCTTTCGGAGAGTTCTCATTCGCAGCTGGATTTGGACTGGGTGACGTCGCTTGCTTCATACTATGGCCAAACTAAAGGACTCTCATCATTTATCAATACTAGAACTTTACGAAAAAAATCCCTCACCCTCTGCTCTTGAATGTCTCATTTACCATGACAAAACTGCCCGCATGTGGAAGGGCCGTTTTTCTCAAGCAACAGCAGATCTTGTTCAAAAATATGGAGAATCTATCTCCTATGACTGGCGTCTTTACCCGCACGACATTGCAGGCTCCATCGCTCATGCTCGTGCGCAGGTCAAAGCAGGAATCCTTACCGATGACGAATTCGCGCAGATCGAGTCCGGACTCATCGAGATCAAGAATGACATTGCAGATGGAAATTTCGAATTCTCGATTGAACTCGAAGATATCCACATGAATATCGAAGCGGAGCTCACCAAACGCATCGGAGCAGCCGGAGCAAAACTCCACACTGCTCGTTCACGCAACGATCAAGTCGCGACTGATACCCGCCTTTACTGCCGGACTGCCATCGATCAGCTCGTCTCCCTGATTTCTGATTTACAGCTCGCTCTTCTCGGACAGGCCGAGACATATGCTGATGCCGTTATTCCCGGCTACACTCACCTCCAACGCGGGCAACCAGTCACGGTGGGCCATCATTTACTCGCCTATGTCGAGATGCTCGCACGCGACCAACAGCGGCTGATCGATGCTCGTAAACGAGTGAATATTTCACCACTTGGTTCAGGTGCGCTTGCGGGTTCCACCATTAATTTAGACCGGGAGGCCATCGCGCAAGAACTCGGATTTGATGCGGTCACCACAAACTCCATGGATGCCATCTCTGATCGAGATTACATTGCGGAAATCCTCTTTACGCTTGCCCTTTGTGGCGGCCACCTTTCTCGTCTCTCGGAAGACCTCATCCTATGGTGCTCTAGCGAATTCGGCTTCGCTTCGCTTTCAGATGCTCACACCACGGGATCCTCTCTCATGCCTCAGAAGAAAAACCCTGATGTGTGTGAACTCACACGAGGAAAAACGGGACGACTCTATGGAAATCTCGTTGCCATTCTCACCGCCATTAAAGGGCTCCCTCTGACCTACAATCGCGATCTACAAGAAGATAAGGAGCCACTCTTTGACTCGATCGATACCATCCTCATGGCGCTCGAAGTGAATGCAGAGATGATCTCCTCGATGTCCATCAATGTTGAGACCTGTAAAGCAGCCTCATCCGATCCTCTCCTGCTCGCCACAGATCTTGCAGATTGGTTGGTCAAAGAAGGCGTCCCCTTCCGTGACGCTCACGAACTGGTAGGAAAAGCCGTGGCCGCATCATATGCCGAGAACACGCCTCTCGATCAAATCGACCTCACAAAAATTGATCCCGCTTTCAAAAAAGAAGCGGCCAAAATATTCGATCTTACGACAGCTCTCGCTGCGCGCACAAACCCCGGCGCCCCCTCGATCGAAAACGTCAAAGAGCAGATTCATCGCTGGAAAGCGACAATCCGTTCTTAACGGTAAAGGCACCTCAATCCGTTTTCTCTAAGTAAAATGTAGGATCGTTTTCACAATCGCAACCAGCACCCCAAGAGCGCCTGCGAGGATTGAAATGGTGCTAATAATCCCGCCTCTTACTTTATCAGACATGGATTTCAATACCCCCAAGATGCCAAACAAAATGGCAACCCCGGCCAAGATCCAGGCCCAAAATGCTCCTGAAGTGAAACTCAGGATGGCCGCAATCAGAGCAATGATTGAAGTCTTACTAATTCGTTCGGAAGTCGGTTTACTCATATAATTTATATTCTATGCACATCCCCTATTGTCAACTTCTTGTGGTTCATCATGACCATATGACCAGGGATTCAGAAAGCACCTTTCCAAGAAGTGCGCTTTTTCACTCCTCATTCAGCTCTGGATGATCGATATCGTGTGACTGAGTGGCCTCTACTTTACCTAACGAGGACTCAACTTCCTCAGAGCTTTTGCAGCTCCATAAAATGAAACTCGCAAAAAATAAAAGACAGGCCCTTGCGATGTTGTGTTTGTGATCTCTGGTGGGATTTATTCTTTTAAAATATCACATCTCTTTTCGCATCACTCCCGCATCACGAACACTTGACTCCTTCCGCTCATCAACTTCTTCCCCGGCTTCACTCGCACTCGCCCCATCTCCTCGCAGTAACGCTCGGACACCTCCCGCACAAATCCTTCACTCCCCAGCACCACCCCTCGGCTCATCGCCCGAATCCGAGTCTCCCTCAATTTGAGTCCCTCCTTCAGCTTCACCTTTGTCATCTCCTCGACACTCATCCCTTTCTTCTTCGACTCTCGTTTCTCTCCCGTTTTCGGATCTTTTTCTCCTACCGAAACTCCCTCTTCATAGAGCCAACAACGATAGATCGCGCTTGCTTTCGCCTCCCATGCATCTTGCGGAGCCTCCACCACCTTACACAGCCCTCGCCGGGCACGCCGACTCCCACTCATCGCCTCCCCATACCCCGTCCACCGCGACTTCGCCGGATCATCCACCAAACCTGCTCGCACCGGATTGAGGTCGATATATGCCGCCATCATCAGCAGCGCGTCCCCATTCTCCACCAAGACCGAGTGGAATCGATCCATCCACAAGGTCCCCCGCCGTCCATGCAGTTTATTATACCATCGGGAGAACCGCTCCTTCAGCTCTTTGACGAAGAGACTGACATCACAAAAACGCCGCTTAAAACGATCCAAAAGCACCTCAATCTCCTTCTCCCGCCCCTGAGTCCGCAATTTTCCCAACTCCCCCTCTAACTGCTTCAAAAAAGCCTTCGAATACACCTTCCCGAGATGCGCAAGCAAACGGCTCTCACCTTCATCTCCTTCAAATCTTTTCAGCCACCGCTCCCGGTCAGGCACCTTCACCAACAAATGAAAAT
>CALGLJ010000016.1 GCA_937930235.1 uncultured Verrucomicrobiales bacterium
GATCGCATTTTCAATGGCCGTCGGCTTCTGGAAGCCGTGGCTAAAAGGAGTCACCTCACCTCCGCCCATGCCCAAGGCGAGATGACTTATCTCATGCTCGCACTGGAGCAAAGTCACCTCGAGAAAGAACTCGCCAAGCTCATCGCCTGGATCGAGAGCTCAGATCCTCCAGATTTGATCATTCTCTCGAATGCCTTACTTGCGGGATTTACCAGAGCGCTCAAAGAGCATTTCCAGATCCCCGTTGTCTGCACCTTTCAAGGGGAGGATTCATTCTTGGACGGGCTTCCCGAACCGTGGAAAAAAAAGTGCTGGGAAGAAATGGCACTTCGCTTGCAAGATTGTGATGCTCTAGTCTCTCCTAGTAAATTCTATGCGCAGCTCATGGAGAGACGCCTGGCCCTCTCAGAGGTTGCAGTCATTCCAAATGGGATTGATTTCTCTTCCTATCGTACGAGAGAAGGAGAGCCGAAATATCACCTCGGTTACCTCGCACGCATGAATGAACTCAAGGGCTTGGGACTGTTGATCGATGCCTATATTCATCTCAATGATCCATCGGTCCGGCTCGCAATCGCGGGGACCATGTCCGGCTCCGATGGGGCCTATGTTCTTGAGCAAAAAGCAAAACTCAACGAGGCCGGTCTCGCCGACCAAGTCGAGTGGTTTCCTGATCTGACCTTGGAAGAAAAAGCGAACTTCTTGAGTTCCCTCCGACTTTTTTCCGTTCCCGCGATTTACCCCGAGGCGTTCGGACTCTATCTCATCGAGGCAATGGCAAGTGCCGTCCCCGTCGTGATGCCCCGTGCCTCCGCTTTTACCGAAATCATTGAAAATACGGAATGTGGCTTGCTTGTGGAGCCCAATTCCTCCCTCGCCTTATCTCAGGCACTTCAGACCTTACTCGCGGACCCCGAACGGGCACAGGATCTTGGAAAAAAAGGTCGGCGAGCGGTCGAGAGTCACTATCATCAGAAAATCATGGCCAAGAATTATGAAGCACTCTTTAGAAAGGTGATGGAACAATGAATGAAGATTTTGAATGGTCTCGCCCCGTCGAGTTCTATGAAACTGATCTCGCTGGCATCGCTCATTTTTCAAATTTCTACCGCTGGATGGAATCTGCCGAACACGCCTTCCTTCGAAAGCGGGGGCTGAGCCTGCACCGTGAAGGAATAGGATGGCCACGCGTTCATGCCACGGCGGATTTTAAAAAACCGATTCAATTTGGTGACCTCGTGCGCGTGCGCGTGAACATTTCAGAGCTTCGCACTCGATCGGTGCGTTATACCTTTGAATTTCTTACAAATGAGGACGAGGAAATCCACGCGAGTGGTGAAATGACCTCCGTCTGTGTCGACCTCAGCACCATGAAAGCGGTTGAAATTCCACCCAATATTCGTGAAATGCTCATTTGATTTGACCTCATCACCAGCCTTCCAGAATTTGTTTTCTGTATTTGGCACACCTTCAGCTAAGAAGAGGAAATGATCCAGCTGCAACCCGGACAAAAGCTCATCGTGGTGACCGACCTCGATGGGACGCTGCTGGATCATGATACCTATTGTCTTGATGAAGCGCTGCCCGTCCTGCAACGCTTGCGAGATCTCGCCATTCCTCTCGTGATCAATACCAGTAAAACTCGCGCCGAGTGGCTCGCGCTGGAGACGAAGTTGAAGCTGAATGCGCCCTTTATTGTCGAAAACGGTTCCGCTCTTTATCTCGATGGAGAAGAGATTCTCTTTGGCGTCCCTCGGCCAGAAATTCTGAAAAAGCTGAACTCCCTTCGTTCTCGGTATGACTTTGTGGGGTATGCAGATGTAGATGTCACCACCGTGATGAAGTGGACTGGACTTGACCGGGGAGCGGCGATGCAATCCCGGGAACGATTTTTCAGCGAACCCCTACTTTGGAAAGATTCTGAAGAACAGGCGGCTGCCTTTTCTGAGGAGATTCGACAAGTGGGGCTCACCACGCTGTGGGGAGGGCGCTTCCTGCATGTCTTAGGCCAAACCGACAAAGCCAAGCCTCTGTCATATCTTGAATCTCCTGAAAAACGGATTGTTGCGCTCGGCGATCGTCCCAATGACCTGGCGATGCTCGAACGAGCAGATCTTGGAATTGTCATCGCGACTTCCGAAGGCTCCTCTCTCCCAGGACATCATTTTTTAAGAAGTTCACTGACTGGTCCACGTGGTTGGGCTGAAATGATGAACCCACTTTTAGATCAACTGTTTTCTCAAAATTCAACACCTCATGGCTGATTTTCACCAGAGCGGCTCTGTCGCCACCCTTCACAACCTTACGGATCGTCCTTTAGAAGAACTCGAAGCGGAGCTTCTGCGTTTTTCAAAACAACGTCCGATGGGCCTCCTCTTACCCAGTCTCTTTTCCGAACTCGAAACGGAAGCGATGCCGAAGATTCTATCGGAAATAAAAAAAGTTCCGTACTTAAATGAAATCGTCATCGGCCTAGACCGTGCTACGAAAGAACAATACTGCGAAGCGCTTGAATTTTTTCAGGAGCTTCCACAACACCACCGAGTGCTGTGGAATGACGGGCCTCGTCTCCGTAAACTCGACGCGGAATTACGTGAACAGGGTCTCTCTCCTAGTGAAGAGGGGAAGGGGCGCAACGTATGGTTCTGCCTTGGCTACATGCTCGCTAGTAATCGCTCCGAGGCGATTGCACTGCATGATTGTGATATTGTGACTTACGAGCGTTCTCTTCTGGCTCGTCTGATTTATCCGATGGCAAATCCTCAATTTAGCTACCAGTTCGCCAAAGGATACTATCCCCGCATCGCCGATGGTTGTCTGAATGGTCGGGTGACTCGGCTCTTAATTACTCCGCTGCTACGCTCCCTTGAACAGGTGACTGGTTCGAGCGATTATCTCCGTTATCTTGACGGATTTCGTTATCCCTTGGCAGGAGAGTTTTCTTTCCGGAAAGGAGTGATCCCGGATATCCGCCTTCCAAGCGACTGGGGCCTAGAAATGGGAACCCTTTCCGAGATGTATCGCAACTACTCAAATAACAAACTCTGCCAAGTCGATATCGCAGACATCTATGACCATAAGCATCAGGACCTTTCTCTGGATGATAAGGAAAAGGGCCTCTCCAAGATGTCGATCGACATTTGTAAGCTCGTGTTTCGTAAAATGGCTGTCATGGGAACTGTCTTTAGCAAGGAGGTCTTTCGTTCCTTAAAGGCGGCCTATTTCCGCAATGCCCTCGATTTTGTAGAGCAGTATAAAAATGATGCCGTCATGAATGGGCTAGAGCTCGATGTCCATCAGGAAGAGCAGGCCGTGGAACTTTTTGCGAACAACATCATCAAGGCTGGTAAAGTCTTTCTCTCATCTCCCATGGAGCGCCCCTTTATTCCGAGTTGGAGCCGGGTTCAGAGTGCTATGCCTGATATTTACGAACGACTACTTCTGGCGGTGGAAGAAGATCATAAAGAATTTGTAGATTCATAATATTGCGCCCCGATGAGCCCCCTGGAACGACTACTCGCTCGCATCGAAACTCACCTAAAAGTAATTTATGGTGAGGGAGATCATACGGATTTAGTGGAACGCCTGGTCGATGCCATGCGTTTACGTGAACATTTCTTTGAGCCAATTCCTTATCATAATCATTGGTCAGAAAGAGATGTCGCCCTCATTACCTATGGCGACAGTATTCAAAGGAGGGGAGAGAAGCCGTTGGTGTCGCTCTCCCGATTTCTGGAGAAATATCTTCAGGATGAACTTGAGGTGCTCCATATCTTGCCGTACTTCCCTTGGACTTCTGATGATGGCTTTGCCGTGTCGGATTATACCGTCGTGAATGAAGCTTTGGGCGATTGGTCCCACCTCGAGACGCTGTCGGAACGCTTTCGCTTGATGTCAGATCTCGTGGTGAATCATTGCTCGGCTTCCCATGAATGGTTTCAACAATTCCGCCGTGGAGAAGAGCCCGGTCGTCGTTACTTTGTCACCGCAGCAGAAGACTCTGATCTCACGGAGGTTGTTCGTCCTCGCACCACGGATTTGCTCCAGAAGGTTGAGACTGAAGAAGGAATCAAGCACGTATGGTGTACTTTTGGAGAAGATCAAGTTGATTTGAACTTTTCTGAACCCGATCTCCTCGTGGAGTTCATTAAGATCATTCGTCTTCACCTCAATCATGGCGTGAGTGTCTTCCGTTTGGATGCCGTGGCCTTTATTTGGAAAAAACTCGGCACCCGATGTATCAATCTTCCTCAGACCCATGAATTGGTTCGCCTTTTTCGCACTCTGATCGAACATGCAAAACCCGATGCGGTTCTGATTACCGAAACAAATTTACCGAACCAAGAAAACTTATCGTACTTTGGGAATTTTAATGAAGCACACAGCGTCTATAATTTTTCCTTACCGCCCCTTCTCCTTCACGCCTTGATTAAAGGGAATTGCGCATACTTAAAGCAATGGCTGATGGGAATGCCACCTGCCCAGCCGGGCACCACTTACTTTAACTTCATCGCATCTCACGATGGGATTGGATTGAGGCCTGCGGAAGGGCTGCTCTCCGACGAAGAAATTGACGAGCTGGTGGATGAAATGAAAACGCGCGGCGGTCTCGTCTCGATGAGGGCCGTGAATGGTGCGGAGCGTCCGTATGAGATCAATATCAGCCTCTTTGATGCGCTTGGCTCCGAAGAGTCTTTCCTCTGCGCGCACACCATCTTACTCGCCCTTGAGGGAATTCCCGCTTTCTATATTCATAGCCTGCTAGGAACTCAGAATGATTTCGCCCGGGTTCAGGAAACACAACACAACCGACACATCAATCGGCATCAATGGGATCTCAATGAATTAAGTCAACTTTTAGAGAACTCAGATTCTCATCATTCTCGGGTCCTGGCCGCCCTGTTAGAGCGAATCCAAATCCGAAAATCTCAATCTGCATTTCACCCGAACGCGACTCAATTTACCCTTCACCTCGGAGATCAAATTTTTGCTTTTTGGCGTCAATCGCTTGACCGTCGCAGCAGTATTTTTTGTCTGCACAATGTCTCGAATTCTGAGCAGCGCATTCCCTTAACCAGTATCAATCTCATCCTCACGGAAGATTGGCTGGACCT
>CALGLJ010000017.1 GCA_937930235.1 uncultured Verrucomicrobiales bacterium
ATTTGAAATTAAAGAAATTTTTACATTCTCCATCAAAGCTTCACGCAATCCACCCACATTATTGGCATTTTTGCTAGACTTCAAAATCACCTCATTCGCGGTAAGATGATCCACCTCGATCATTTCAACCATGATTGCAACCTGTTTTTTCTGCTCTTTCAGAACAGTCTCAGCCCCCCCCTTTCGAAAGACTCGTTGGCTGTTTAAAAATGGATCGGCACCAGATTCATCCCCAAACGGATCATCATCTTGCGCCGATACCGATAAAACCAAACCAAGCGAAAGCCCACACATCATCTTGCCCGTCACCAGAGCGAATCTCTTTTTCTTCATAGCCTCGTCACTGTAGCCCAATTCCTCCTCGTCACTGTAGCCCAATTCCTACTACAATGGTCAGATTCATGTAAGATCTTCGTTTTGCCACCACATCAGCCAAAAAAAAATATGCGGAAATTTTATGCCGAGCATAATTTGAGCCTGATTCTTCTCAATCCCTTTATCTATAATGGCCTAGAGGAGAAGCGCAAGGGGCACTAAAAAACCGGCTTTGAGGTAAACTCAAGCCGGTTTCAAAATCGTAAGATCGACTAGCGTCGACGACGAAGAAGAGCGAGGCCACTCAAGCTGAGAAGCATCATTGATGACGGTTCAGGAACTACTGTCTCAAAATTGATATTTCCAGTCGCATTATCAACGCTTCCGACAACACTCTCTAAGGCTGTCGCCGAGGCTAAAGTTCTCAATCCGTCGCCATGGCTTGTTCCAAAATTATCAGCCTGAGTGTCTGGGATGATCCAGTTATTATCCTCAATCGTGGTGGTATTTGTAGAATCATTTGCAGTGAAAAGCACCCAATCTTGAGACCCTCCTGCAGGAATGGTCTGATTAGCTGCTCCCCCAACAACACCCCAGATGTAAAGCTGAGTGCCCGGGGCAAAAGGAAAGGCGTTGCTCTGAATGTCGCCTTCACCAGCTCCACTCGCTGGTCCAAATGTAAAACTACCACCAACAGATCCACCTGTTGCCCCAATCGATGATTGATCGGGACTAGACAAGACATTCCATGCGCTCGCCCAAGTGTCTGGGGATTGCATATTAGGGTCGAATCCTACATCGAACACACCCAGCTCGAAAAGGACACTTGGGTCATCGTTCAAGTCACCAGGACTCATGTTGGTGATGTTTGCTCCAAAAGAAGTTTGTCCCCAATCGACTTGAACTTGTCCAAGGGCCATTCCCGACATGCAGATCGCACCGGTAAAGATTGTTTTCGTGAATTTGTTATTCATTTTTAATTTTTGGAAAGTTGTGAATCGTTTTAGTTACGCTCGTTAGGAAGTTGCGCCGGCATCAGGTAATCTGGCATGTCATCATCTCCCGGTGAAGCAGTGCTTTCATCGTGAATATAAATAACAGCAGCTCGTCGTGGCTCAAAGAAGGCCATATCACTGACATCTGTCGCTCTCCGGTCCATCGCCTCAATCCAACGGGTGAAGGCAGGGATATTGAGCAAGAAGATTTCGTTGAAGACAAACGTTTCAGGAAATAGTCCGGTATTAGGGTCGACATCCAAATCATCTGCAGCCCAGTTACGAATTTGGTCAGAGAAGACCAAGTTGTTCCCTCCGGTAAATCCATTATCGATAGTAATCAATCTGGAATTCGGGCTCTGCTCGACTGGATAAACTGAAGCAATCAGGTTCTGCCTTTCCTTCAGAGGAACGTTGAGCTGGTTTGTGCGAACTTCACCTACTTGTGCTAATTCGAATGGAGCTAGGATATCCAGGCTTCGATTGTGACTGAAGATCCCTTCATATGGTGGAACCAAACGATCATTGAAGCTAGTAGTTGTTCCTTCGAGATACCACTGTTGATCTGCCTCATTGAGGAAGAGAGTTTGAATCTCCTGAGCATTCCGATCGAGTAGAAGAATGTTGGAGGCACTCTCCACACTATCTCCTGCGTTGAATGGACCGAATGGCACGAGTTCAATCATTCTATCAAATGCGCGAATGATTGCTAATCCTCCAGCAAAGGACGTGTCCATGGCACCAAGGTGAGTGCTGTGAATCGGTCCTGCATAGAGGTCCGTGTCATCCTTAATCGTTACCGTCGTGGCGGTTGCGGAGTCGATATGAAGAAGCTCTCCTTCACGATCGCCACTGGTGATTTCCACGTAGTAATCTTGGTTCTCAAAGTCAAGGATCTCGGTGAGATCTCCGTCTCCAACAGGAAGGCTGAAGTCAATGGTAAAGCCGTCTCCACCAGCAGGAAGAGCCACCGTGCCAGTAAAGAGGCATGGTTTATTGAATGGCTTACTCAAGGTCTCACAGAATGGGTCGACCATGAAGGACTGCCAGCCCTGAGGAGTTGTCACTTCGGTGATGGGACCATCAGGAGTCGTCAGGGTGACCTGAAGGCGGACAATCCCGCGAGTAAACTCTTGCCCAGGTGTCAATTGCTCAAGATCTGCGATGGTGACTTTTGTGCTTCCAGCTTCGCCTGCAGAAGTGGTTTCAGCCAAATCTGCATTGATCCACTCAACGGCCTCAGGGTTATAGACCTGCAACTGATAAGTGAGGTCAGCAGCACCATTTGGACGGTTGTAACATGCGTTGAACACGGTGTTCTCGTCGGTGTCTGCTCCTTGTGGGCGAATCATCTCAACTCGAAGTCCATTATTGACGCCATCCCCATTCGGGAAAGTCTTGAGACCTGTTGTTGGGTGGAGGCAAAGTGCATACTCCAATAAGTTACTGAAGCCATCAGCATCTGGATTACCAAGTGGACCAGAATCTGGGCCAGTGGTTGGGAATCCTTCAGGCTGCGCAGCAACCCACTCGTTGAAGGAACTGGCCTTCACCAATGGAATATTGATGTTTGTGATGGCAGGGTCGCCACCAGAAATCAGGAACTTAGCATAGGCAGGATTGTCAGAGATATTTCCGCCTTGGCTTCCATCAGCAGCATCAAGGAATCCGTCGCCATCAAGGTCAGCCTCACCAAGCACGAGCACTGAAGGAGTGTCAGCTTGAGGGCCTGCAGGAGTTGGATCAAATGGGGTATCATCCGAGACATTCGGGAACTCCGTTCCTCCATTATCTTGGAAGTCAAAATTCGGATCGATAACGTATCCAGCAGGAATGCGGTAAGTGACGCAGTATTCCCCATCAGCACCGACAGGATCCCAAGAGAAACATCCATCGGAACCATCTGCGGTCACGATCACATTTGAACTCCCTGCATCAGAAGTATTTCCATCAGGTGCAATCACATTGATTCCTCCACCAGGAATAATCTCACCTGTGCCCGCAATGTAGAAGCAACCCTGAGGAGATACTTCAAGGGGGCGGAAGCCAAAGTCTACGGTGAGGTCGGTATTCGCATCATTTGCGCTATCAGAATCACTCAAGTCACCAGTTTCGGTAGTAACAGGCTCAGTGCCGACTGCTCCAAGCATGATGATATCGGAGAAGACACCGATCGCAGCAGGATCTGAACTGACACGGCCATTCTGGCTATCATCATCATCCAATCCGGTGTCTGCGGTGTTTGCAACGGTAGCGTTTAGAGGGCCCGTGGCATCAACCAGAGGTTGGGCTGCGTCTTGGAAGTTTGAGGCATCCACATTGACAACATACTTACCAGCAGCAAGTCCACCAAAGAAGTAGTTACCGCTTGAGTCCGTTGTGGTAGTCGCGATGGCGTTCTCTAGGTCATTGATGTCGAACAATGAGAGAGAAACATCTGATACTCGAGTATCACCAGCTCCAAATCTTCCGTCTTCGTCATTGTCGATAAAGACCAGATTTCCAAGACCGAATTGTGGCACAAAGCCGAAGTCAATGGTGAAATTATCTTCACCAGCACCTAAGCCGATAGGGGGTGATTGAGATGGTTCACCTAGGGCAGTCTGGCTTCCCTTATTCCCGTCGTCACCTCCAACGAGAACTGTGGAAGCTTGAGGGGTGGCTGGGCTTGGAGAAACAACCACCAAATATTCGCCTTCTGGAAGATTATCAAAGAGATACACTCCATCCTGTCCGTCCACATTCTCAGTTGTGGTCGTTGCGATTGGAGTCGGATTTCCACGAACTAAGAGTTCTACCGTTAAGCCATTAATGCCAGCTTCGTCAGACTGACGTCTGCCATCATTATTGGTGTCAAAGAATACGATGTTACCAAGAGATCCGAGAGTTTCTGGGTCTACGAATCCGAAATCAATGGTCATATTTCCATTGCTGTCGTTTTCATCATCCTGATCTCCACCTTGAGCTGACTCATTAGTTGGTTCTTCACCTAGTGCGAGGGTGACAATTTGTGAATCAGTCGGAGCTCCTTCTTCAGTTTGATTTCCGTTGTCATCGCCGTCTGTCACTTCATCCGCAGCAGTCGTGGTAGATGAAAGAGGCAGTCCAGTCGGTGGCGTTGGAACGCGCACAATATATGTGCCAGGATTCAAACCATCGAAGAGGTAATTTCCACCACCTGCGGTATTCACCTCACGGAGGACATCACCAGTCGTGGCATCAATCAACTGAACAGCCACGTCATCAAGGCCAGTTTCGCCATCATCCTGGGTGCCATTGTTATCAAGGTCGCTAAAGACTGTCGATCCAATGGCAAGAAGCTGTGCAGGGAGGACGAAGCCAGCGTCTGCAGTGCGCACAGTCTCTCCAGATTCCAGAGTGATCACAGGAGTCACTCCCATGGATGGGCCATTTGCAGTGATTTGGCTATTGTCGTTGGATCCGATCGTGCCGGTGGAGCCCACTGAGTATTCTTGTCCCTCAGGACCGGAAGGAGCAGTGAACTTGACGATGTATGTGCCTGCGGGAAGGCCAGGGAAGAAATAGCCTCCATTAGAATCTGTGCTTTGGGTTGGCACTCCATCCACAGGATCACCATTCTCATCGAGAAGTTGAACGGTGACATCTGCGATAGGAGCTTCACCAGCATCTCTGACTCCATTGTTATTCTCATCAAAGAAAACTTGGTCGCCAAGTCCGGCAGCATTAAGGAATCCAAAGTCAATGGTGTTGTCTGTCTCACCTGAACTTAAAATCACAACAGGTGAAAGAGCAGGTTCACCTTCAGACTCTTGCACTCCATTATCGTCAAGGTCTTGCTGATTATCAGCAGTATCATCAACGTCAGAAGATCGTGGCGCAGATTCTGGAGCAATAACACGCACCTGATATGCACCAGGAACGAGGTCAACGAACTGGTAAGTTCCATCTGAATCAGTCTGAGTCGTTACGGGGGTTCCGTCATCGCCCAAAACAGGTTGTCCATTGCCATCTAGGAGTTCAACGGTTACCCCTGCGATTCCATCTTCACCAGGTCCAGCTTGCTGCCCATCATTGTTAAGATCGAGGAAGACGACATTCCCAAGGGCTGCGGGAAGGGTATATCCAGCATCCAAAGTGAGATTTGTCTCACCTGCTTCAAGTGAAACAGGAGTTGTCGTCGACATGTTTTCCATTCCAGGAAGATCTGTCGCCTTATTTGCATTATCCGCATCAACACTACCTACGACAGTAGCCGCAGAGTAACTCTCACCGTTTGCAAGAGGAGTGGTCACCTTAATCGAGTAAGTTCCCGGGGCGAGATCAGGGAAGAGGTATGTGCCATCAGGACCTGTTTCTTGTGTTGGCAAGTCTGCGACAGGTTGGCCGTTTCCGTCAAGGAGCTGCACAACGGCACCTTCAAGAGGCAAATCTGTTCCGATGGTGAACACGCCATCTCCGTCCACATCGACAAAAATCTGATTTCCAAGACCTGCAGGCTGGAAGATTCCAGCATCATTAGTGAGGTCAGTTTCACCAGAGGTTAAGGGATCTGCCACGAGAATTCCAGTCGCAGGATCAACATCACTATCGGATGAATCGTCGCCGACATTTTGGCCTGTGAATTGGAAGCCATCAGGCAGATTGGTAAACTCTACGGTGTATTCGCCTGGCTCAAGATTTTCGAAGAGATAGGCTCCATTCGTTCCAGTCGTCTGGCTTGTCACAACATCACCGTCTTCAAGCAGGGTCACCGTGACGCCTGAGACGCCAACTTCATCACCACCATCTTGTTGTCCATCTTGGTCAAGGTCATTGAATACGACGTCTCCAAGGCTTGCAGGTAAGAAATAACCAGCGTCAAGATTTGTGTTTGCTTGCCCAGGTCCAACAAACACTGGAATTGTGGTAGACATGTTTACCATTCCATCAAGATCAGTCGCTTTGTTGAGATTGTCCTCATTAGGAGCTCCCACTGTAGATGCGGCTTGATAACTAGCACCATTCACAACTGGAGTTGTGAGTTTCACAGAATAAGTGCCTGGGGCAATATTCGGGAAAAGATACGTTCCATCTGGGCCAGTCTCTTGTGTTGGAACACCTGCTACAGGTTGGCCATTCTCATCAAGAAGTTGAACGGTCACTCCCGCAAGTGGAGTATCAACTCCAGACGTAAACACACCATCACCATCGACGTCGACAAAGATCTGGTTTCCAAGACTTGAAGGTTGGAAAATCCCGGCGTCGTTTGTGAGGTCTCTTTCACCTGAAAGGAGAACATCTGCGGTGAGAATTCCGGTCGTAGGATTGACATCACTATCATTAGCGTCAGATCCAACGTTTTGAGCGGTAAAGAGGAAGCCAGCCGGAAGATCGGATACTCTGACCTGATAGTCTCCAGGAATAAGATTTTCAAAGATGTATTCACCTTGATCGCGGCCATCCTGACCGGTGACCTGAGAGGCTACAACATCTCCATTCTCATCAATCAAGGAAACGGTGACGTTATTCACGCCAGTCTCAGCTCCGCCATCTTGGATACCATTTTGGTTCAGGTCATTGAAAACAACATCTCCAAGGGCTGCGGGAAGATAGAAGGCTCCATCTAAAGTGAGGTTACTATCGCCTGCCGCTAAGTTTACAGAAGCGGTCGTGCTCATGTTTTGCGCTAAGTCAGGCAGTTGATTGTTATTATTTGCACCGGTGGTTCCGGCACGGCTCACGAGATAGTCGCTCCCTTGTGGAGCAGTCATTTTTACGGAGTAATTACCAGATGGGAGGCCTGTGAAAATATATCCCCCGGCAGGTGTTGTCCCATCCGGGAAGGTGACGTCGCCAGTCGTTTGAGTCGCGATGACATCTCCGTTTTCATCGAGAAGCTGAACGGTGACCCCATTCAGAGGTGATTCACCATTATCGAACTGCCCATTGCCATTCGCATCAACGAACGCAAAATTTCCTAGAGTGGCAGGAAGTAAGAATGCTCCATCTTTATTTGTGATTTCGTCACCCGCTTCTACGTCAAACTCAGGAGTGAGTCCCATTGTGGGCATCCCTGAAATGATCGCAAATTGGTTATTATTTTCCACACCCGGAGAACCGAGGTTACTCACGATAAGGTTCTCAGTATTTGGGTTCGTGATCTTAACGGAATATCTTCCTGCAGCGACGTCTGGAAAGTTATAGCTCCCATTGCCGTCGGTGCGCTGCTCGCTTACGACGTTTCCATTCGTATCGAGGAGTTGGACAAGAACATTACTTAAACCTTGTTCATTGGCGTCTTGGACTCCATTGGCATTGAGGTCTAGGAAGACAAAGTCTCCTACAGAAGCCGTCGAAGGATTAATTGTGAGACGGTAGTCCTCCACCTCACCATCTCCAAGTTGTCCTCCGGGAGTTGGGTTATTTGCAAAATCTGGATCAGTCGTGAGTCGGAAGCGAGCATAAGTCGGACCACTCACATTGCTTGGAATGAGATTCGCAAGATTATTCCACATGAGCATATTGAGCGTTGCACTGTCTGCAACAAGCCCAGTGGAGCTAGTCAATACCTGCGCTTCGTCACGATCAAATGTTCCTGATCGGTCTAAATCAATCCAGCCTACCAGAGTGATCTCAGATCCGACGGTGGGAACGGAAATCTTAAATTCGCGGAAAGCAACGTAGTCATATTGTGGATTACCACCGCCACTGCTCACGATTCTGAGTTGAGCTGGGCCGCGATTCAAAATCTCTTGAGGGATCGTTAAAGACACAGGAATGTAGGCTGAGTCCGTATCACCTCCATTGGATGTTCCTCTGATTGTCTGCAGCGTCGTGTTGTTTCCTCGAGCATCGCGAATGCTCACAACCACCTGCTCGTTGATTTCGAGATCATCCCGACGATAGGCAAACATTAAATTTCCATCTGCCCCGGCGCTTGAAAAATCAAACTGACGATAGATTCCGCGGTGTCCAGTTTGGAGAATGAGTGAACTCTCTCCGTCTGGAAAACCAGTATTTGAAACGCCATTGGGGCGATCATTAGGCCAATTGATTCTGACTGTTCCACGATTGGAGCGTCCGTCGTCGTTAATCTCTCTCCACGGTCCACTCCAGCCAGAACCTGCAGAGTAAGTATTACTACTGAAATCATCACGTGCCATCAATCCAGCGCCAGTCGGCACAGATGACATCACAACTGCTTTAGCGACGAAGGTGCCTGATGAGCGATCAATGGCAAGGCCATCAGGGAAGGTAATTCCGTCTTCATCAGCTCCGTCAGAAAGAGCATTCGCTGAAGGAGAAGCATCATCTTCTCCGTCAACACTCATTCCCAGTTTCAGATTATCTGAAATAAGGTGTCTCGCACCGTTAGAGGCCTGAGTTGTTCGGTAGGAATTTGGAGCATCTCCGAAGTCGTTCTCAGGATCTGCTTCTTCCAGCATGAAACGGATATCACCCAGACCACCGCTTGAGCCACGTTTCGCAGGATTTCCCGGAGCAGAAGAAGTTCTAGATAAGTTATAGAGAACTCTGTCAAAGGTTCCCAGTCCTAGGTCTGTCGCACGGAATACTGGAGTGCGAGCGAGACGGCCATCTTCAAATTGGCCCGCCTGAAAGACTTGCGATAGTGGAATGACCACCTGCCGGTTAGTCGAAGTATTGATAAATACAAGCTCGTGCTCAGGATTATCAAGATCAACGACCAATGCCTGAAATGTCACGAGAGGAGATTCAAAATCGAAGACCAAAGTCGCACCCGATGCGGCATCATCAGGGATCGAGATTGGATTAGTATTTTCTTGGATAATGAGTGCACCTCCTACGAAGTTTGCAGAGCCTGCGGCTCCGTATTCCAAATCGTCATCTTGTCCGATAGGAGGCGCCGTATTGTAAATGTTCGCGTTAGCAGTCGCGTTAGGCCCAAGTGAACTACGATCTACTGCAACCCGGAATCCTGCTCCTGGAGGAAGAGGGCTGTTTGTGTTGTCCGCACCATTAGTGGCGTATTCGGAGTTCACGACTCGACCTGAGGAATACTCGTTAAAATCCACAGTAAATGTTTCTGCAGAAAGGCTGGGGAGGCTGAGCGTGAGCGCCAGCAAGTGAGCGCGGACGCTCGGAACTGTTTCGGAATAATTCATCGACTATTGAGGGGGCTTGTATTTGTAATGAAAATTGGGGCGATTCTGGCAGGATGCTGATTGGGTTTTATGCCTATCAGCCAATAACTTATATCCATATGGACGATAGACTTTTGATCTAGCGAATAATGAAAAAAGTTCCTTGCCTTTGCGCAGAACTGCAGACCGAATTAGTATCCGAACTCTGAATGGTCAAATTTTTTTTATCTATTTGTTTAAAAAAAATCG
>CALGLJ010000018.1 GCA_937930235.1 uncultured Verrucomicrobiales bacterium
GAAGAACTGAGAGAGCAAAACGAAAACCTCCGGGTCAACATCTCCACTCTTCAGAATAAACCTGGACGGGCTGAAATTCGCCAACTTCAAATCATGGAAAACTCCGTTGCCCTCATGCGTGAACAAGCTCCGGGATTCGCACAAGCTTGGGAACGTGCCTTGAAGCAAGCCGAAACCGAACATTCCGAGGCAGAGGGAGGATTGAAAAAATTAGTGCAAAAAGTTCTTCCTCGTCTTGGAGGCAGCCAAACCGAAGAAGCCGATTCAGATGATAAAAATCCATCGAGCTAAAATCACTCCTTCCATCGCCACCCCGCTCACACTCAACAGGAGCGGGTTTGAATCGATCTTTTTTTAATTTTCGGGAAATATTTACATCCCTTATGCCTCTCAATTGAGTTCGGCACTCTGCGCAGAGATTAACTCACCATCGTCTACACAACCAGATTTAGAGTGCTTAGCTACCACTCTCATTCTTAGCGGCGATACCGCACCAGAACCACTGAAAGCCTTGAAAAACAGAGCGCTAAACCATCATGAATCATCATTACCCCCCTGCTTTCATGAAACAAATCAATCGTTTTCGATGCCCTATTTCCAATTTGACAAATTGTAGTTTCACTAAATATTAGGTTCCCCTCTTTTTTATGCATCGAATATTTATCACCTTAACCATAGTTGTTCTGGTGGCGAGCGTCCTATTTTCTATTTCCAACCAAGAAAATCAGGATGCGGATGAGCAAGAACACTCACCATCCTCTTCCTCGACCCATCGGTTCATCCAAGGAATGGCGACCAGTGACTTTGAACAAAGCCTCCGTCGAGCAATCTCTGGGACTAAAGAAGAAAAAGAAGCCTTCAAGAACTGGATGATTCAGGCCTCGGCTCTCGATTTTTTAGATCAGCTCAGTCACATCCGGCATTCTTACGAAGACAATCCGATCAAAGCATTCGAAGAACTTGAAGAAACCTTTAGAGAAGCAGCCGCAGAGAATCCCGCAAGCGTGTTGCGAGTGCTCGATATCCTCTCCATTTTTCCGAAAGTCTCAGATCTCGAACGCGACATTCTGCACAACTGGCTAGAGCAGAATCCCGAAGAATTACTCAGCCATATGGGGGATCCAAAGCAGGCCCTATCAACCCACACCCTTTCTATTCTGAGTTCTCTTTATCAAAATGAACAGTCAGCGAAACTCGACGAATTTTTAGCATGGGGTGACCAGTTTAAAGAGTCTTCTCAGTCCGATCCATCGTCTCCAGAAAATCAGAATCAATGGAGAAATTTTGTGAGGAAACTGAGCTTACATGCTAAAGGAGACACCGTGGATCAGGTGGCGACCTATCTGACGGAAAATCTTGACTCCCCTCATGCCGTGCTGGGACTCACCTCTATCATTCCGCAATACATCGAGTCTATTCCGGAGGAAAGCCTCACGTGGCTTCAAAAAATGGAGCTGAATAACGAAGATCGCTCCATGGTCATGGGCGTTGCAGTTCAATCGCTCTCAAAGAGTCACCCTGAAGCGGCTGCCAGACTACTGAATTCTGATCAATTCATCACCGACTACTACAAGCCCAACCCAGATCACTCCCCACAAGAAACCCTCCAAGGGCAACAGCGGTTCTACGACGATATGCTTCAAAATTACCTCCTAGAAACTCTCACGCATTCACCTGAGACCGCGATCGAAAATTCCCAGCTTTTTTTCGACCCCAAGTATCGTGACACCATTGTCAAAATTGCTTCCGAATATCTTCAGAAAGAAAACGTGAAGGAGCATCTACCAAATTGAATTGATCCCACCCTTTCCCTATTATTACAAAATGTCTGCTCATAAATCATACACCGTTGGAATCAGTATCTTGGCTATTTCCGGCCTGATTTTCTTTGTTTCTTTTTCTCAAAAACGGAAAAAAGAGATCAAAGAACCCGCAAAGCCTCAGTTGGTTTCTCCCTCGAAAAATGTTGGACCGAACAGAGCTCGTCAAAGCTCTCAACCTACTCCGACCAATCAGCCCAAGACCACTTATGCATCGAGTGATGAGGGATGGGAACTGGAAGCTAGACCCTTCGAAGTCACTCACCGCTCAGACAACTTCGAATGGACCTCAGAGGATGGCACGCAGAGCGACATCATCCGACAGTTAGTCAGATTTCCCGAACGGGCAGAAATCCTAGAACGTAACAATGAGTTTACGAAAAGGCGTCAACTCGTCTACTTGCCCGATAACTTTCGCGAAACGACGCAGCAGCTCTTCGATGGAGAAATATCACAAATCCCCGTTCCGGGATTTGATGGGCAGGAATTTCAGCTTCGAATGATCGATGCACCTGATCAGCTCGTCTATGATGGCGCTCGCCCTCTGACCGCAACTTTTGAGGCTACCGTTCACTACCCTGATGGTCGTCAGATTGAAGACGCACTTGCCATCGGAGCGTTCACGGATAACCACTGGTCAATCGAGTTTAATCTCGGAGAAAGTAGCTACGTCTACGATAACCGGATAGAAAATCAATGGGTCGTCACCGAATATAACGAAGACCTCCGGACCGCCGCTCGTTTAAGACTAACCGGAGATTCCAATGACGTTCTCTCAGACACCGACAATGTCGGAACTCCAAAGAAATCTGGGAACTAGCTGAAACTAAAAAAGCGCAAGGCTCACTGTAGTCACCTTGCGCTTTTTATGTAGGGTTCAAACTTAAGATTTATTTCAGGTCGAAACGGTCAAGGTTCATGACCTTATCCCATGCGGCTACGAAGTCGCGCAGGAACACTCCATTCGAGTCGGAACACCCATAAACTTCCGATATTGCACGAATTTGGGAATCCGATCCTAGAACAAGATCCACTGCACTCGCAGACCACTTTTTATCACCAGTTTTCGCATCAAGCCCTTCGTAGAGATACTCTGCTCCTTCCACTGGGTTCCAAGTCGTTCCCATGTCGAGGAGGTTCACGAAAAAGTCATTACTCAAGGTCTCGGGCCGATCAGTAAAGACACCTCGGTCTGAGCCATCGGCATTTGTATTGAGAACTCGGAGTCCTCCAACAAGAACTGTCATTTCAGGCGCCGTGAGCGTGAGAAGATGCGCACGGTCAATTAACATCGCTCCAGGACTCCAGCCGTATTTTTTCCCAATGTAGTTCCGGAAGCCATCATAGGCAGGCTCCAAAACGGAGAAGGATTCGACGTCTGTATTTTCCTGCGAGGCATCCGCTCTCCCAGGAGTGAATGGAACGGTCAGATCTTCTCCAGCTTTCTTTGCTGCGGCTTCGATCGCGGCACAACCACCAAGGACAATCAAATCAGCTAGGGACACTTTTTTCCCACCAGACTGAGCGCCATTGAACTCTTCCTGCACTCCTTCGAGAGCGCTGAGAACTTTTGTAAGTTGAGTCGGAGCATTGACTTCCCAAAATTTTTGAGGAGCTAATCTGATCCTTGCCCCATTGGCACCGCCACGACGATCTGATCCTCGATACGTCGATGCTGATGCCCATGCCGTGCTCACCAATTCTGAAATTGATAAGCCTGTGCCCATGATCTTGCTCTTCAGCTCACTCACATCACCATCATCAATCTGCTCATAATCGACTGATGGAATCGGATCTTGCCAAAGCTGCGCGGGAGCGACTTCCGGCCCGTGGAGGCATGCCACAGGCCCCATGTCGCGATGCATCAGTTTATACCAGGCTCTTGCGAATACTTCTGCGAAGTCATCGAAGTTTTCCTGAAAGCGTTTCGCAATCGGTCTATAGATCGGATCCTCTTTCAAAGCTAAGTCCGAGGTCAGCATCACCGGAGCGTGCTTTTGATTCGCATCATGTGCGTCTGGCACCGCTTCGGATGCTTCCCCGTTTTTTGGGATCCACTGGGTGGCTCCTCCCGGACTTTTAGTTTGTTCCCATTCATATTTAAACAGGTTGTCGAGGTATTCATTGTCCCACGCCGTGGGAGCGCTCGTCCAGGCCCCTTCCAGTCCACTGGAAATCGTATCTCCGCCCTTCCCTGTGCCATAATCATTTTTCCATCCCAATCCTTGCTCTTCGAGCGCGGCCCCTTCTGGAGCAGGCCCCACGTACTTGGCGGCATCGGCCGCTCCGTGCGTTTTACCAAAAGTATGACCACCCGCAATCAGCGCGACGGTTTCTTCGTCATTCATAGCCATTCGCCCGAAGGTTTCACGAATGTCTTTGGCAGATGCTAATGGATCCGGATTCCCATTCGGTCCTTCAGGATTGACATAAATGAGCCCCATTTGCACTGCGGCAAGCGGAACTTCAAGCTCGCGATTGCCAGTATAGCGCTCGTCTCCCAACCAATCGCTTTCTGGACCCCAGTAAATATCTTGCTCCGGCTCCCAGACATCGACTCGTCCTCCCGCGAAGCCGAAGGTCTTAAATCCCATGGACTCCAGCGCGACATTACCAGTGAGAACCATCAGATCAGCCCAAGAAATTTTACGGCCATATTTCTGCTTAATGGGCCAGAGAAGGCGGCGAGCTTTATCCAGATTTGCATTATCCGGCCAGCTATTCAGCGGCGCAAAGCGTTGTGATCCAGAAGTGGCCCCCCCACGGCCATCTCCCGTCCGATATGTTCCTGCACTATGCCAGGCCATACGAATAAAGAGGGGGCCATAGTGCCCATAGTCAGCCGGCCACCAATCTTGCGAATCCGTCATGAGATCATGGAGATCTTTCTTCAGCGCAGCGAGATCGAGTGTTTTAAACTCTTCAATGTAATCAAACTCTTCTCCCATCGGATTTGAGAGATTCGAATGCTGATGCAAAATCGCGACATTGAGCTGATCGGGCCACCACCCGCGATTGGTCATTCCTTTCCAAGTGGTCGAATCTTTCGCCCCATGCATGACTGGGCATTTACCTGTTTCTGACATTGATCTATTGATTTTTGATTAAGAGTGTTCAGTTTAAACTTCCCTGCGGCGAATATCAGGGAAGTCGACCGCGCGGTCTATGATAAAATATTACCAACTCGGCTATACATAAGTTCGAATTATATCAATTTGACTCTTATTAAATTTTTCTATTTCTTTGCCTCTGCCGAAAAACAACGAGGTAAAATGATTACGAACAAGGCCTCCCTTTACAGAGAAACATTTCTGATAAAAGCAACTCACTGAAAACAAGCGGTTTAAAGACTATTTTTCCGCAATAAACCGCCTCACGAGATCGAGCGTTCGCTGGCTTACTTGTCGCTTGAAATCTTTCCGATTTCTGGGATGGATTTCCCGATAAGTCACCACTTCTTCGCTGGTGGCAATGCCAATACAAACGGTTCCGACTGGTTTGTCTTCTGAGCCACCCGAAGGCCCCGCAATGCCAGTGACACTGACTGCAATGTCTGCTCCACTCGCCACCCGAGCTCCAAGCGCCATCTCCGCAGCGACCTCCTCACTCACGGCTCCAAATTTCAATAACGTTTCTTCTTTCACCCCAACGAGCCCCGTCTTCGCTGCATTCGCGTAAGTGACAAAGCCATACTCAAAAATCGCACTCGCTCCCGGGACATCCGTGAGACAACTTGCAATCAATCCTCCCGTGCAACTCTCTGCCGTCGCGATGGTGAAATTTTTCTCTCGAAGATGGTGGACCAGCACCTCTTCAAGACTAGATCCATCATCACTGACGAAGTCTTCTGCAAAGAGGTCACATGCGAGTTGATGCCCTTGATCAATCACATCAGGACTGCCAATGAGCCTCAAATCCACTTCTCCCAGACGAGCACAATACCCCACTTCCAGACCTTCGATCTCAGCTAATGGTGCATCAATTTTTTCATGTAAGGCACTTTCCCCAAGCCCTACAAATTTCAGCTCTCGCACCTCTGCAACCTGCTCAACTCCCGCGAGCGCCTTCAGCCGAGGAGCAACTTCGGCGTGAAACATCGGATAAAGTTCATTTGGCGGTCCGGGGAGAAGAAAAATTGCACATCCCAGTCGCGGCGGCGCGTAAATCCCAGGAGCGGTGCCATTAGGATTCGGCAGAATATCAGCTCCCACGAGAACATCGGCCTGCTTCAGATTAACCGCCGACATCGTCTTTTCTCGCTGGTCGAAAAACGCCTTCAAATCCCGCAAGGCTGCTTCATCGCGCATCAGCTCAACCCCTAAAACTTTCGCCGCCGCTTCCCGCGTGACATCATCGCTCGTCGGACCGAGCCCGCCCGTGACCAGCACCACCTCACTACGAGAAACCGATTCTGCCAGCGCGACCTCGATCGCTTCCCCATCAGGAACCGTCGTCTGCCTCTGCACTCGCAGTCCCATCTTGACCAATTCCTGTCCTATCCAGGTGCCATGAGTATTCGCCGTCGAGCCGAGCAGAAGCTCGGAACCGGTATTTAAAATTTCAATTTTCACGATCGTGGCTAGCAAAATGCAATTCCTTGGCATCTCCCCACAGATCCTCAAGGGCATAGTGCTCACGCATCTCCTGATCGAGCACATGAACCATGACATCGATGAAATCGATCACGACCCAGCGAGTGGCAGCCCGACCTTCGGTATGAGTAGCCGGATCGGAGCCTTTATCTCGAACTCTGCCCTCAATATCACGCACAATCGCCTTGAGGTGAGGCTGCGAATTCCCGGAACACACGATCATAAAATCAGTCAGTGTGGAAATACCGCGAAGGTCGAAAATGCGGATATTTTCCGCTTTCGTTTCATCCGCTGCTTCAGCGCAGGCGAGGGCGAGTTTTTCTCCGTCCATGATTTCGATTTGATAAGAATGCCATAAGCAGGTTGAGTTCACCTGAGTAACAAGGCGGACCCAAACACCGCAGCCCCCCTTTCACCGTATGGTAACGGCGATGGTAGTACTTTGAAAAACCGCTTACGTAAGGCCATAAAAGTGGTGGAGCGTAGCGGATTCGAACCGCTGACCCCCTGCATGCCATGCAGGTGCTCTACCAACTGAGCTAACGCCCCGAAAACCTTTCGGACGCGCGGAGAAGTAAGGATTCGCCCGAAAGCATGCAAGAGAAAAACACCTCCTCCCCTACATTTCACCCTTCGCCCGCCAGTCAAAACATTCGGTATTTTCGCAAAAAAGAATGCAGAACATTAAAATCTCCGCCTCAAACACAACACCACGGCTCCGAGGCTGATGAGGAAAGCGGAAGATGGCTCTGGAATGACATTCGTAGGAATGTGATTAAAACACCCTCCCCCTGAAACTTCTGTAAAAGTGATCGGAGCAATAAAGCTCAACTGCTCCCCGTCTCCATCATCGGAATCATCATCGTCCCCGACGACAATCGTGATTCTTTGGATCAGGCGAGTATCATCAGCGATGCCAATGAAACGGCCGGTTTCGTTACCGTAAGTTTCGGAGGTATTATTTCCCGTCCCACTAAAGGTAGCGTCAGGAAAAAGGGTGCTGTCTGGACTGTAATTGATCGTCTC
>CALGLJ010000019.1 GCA_937930235.1 uncultured Verrucomicrobiales bacterium
GGCGGGGAGAGTCGCTTTTCCTTGGCTGAACATGCGGAAGGTGAACTCGAACATCCGACTAGAAGTGCGCAGTTCATTTTCAAGAAAAATTCCCCCGTAGAATGGGCGGAAAAAAGACTCAATGATCCGTTGGCTGAAACCAAATTGTTTCAAGAAACTCTCGGTGGATTGATCTGGTGAGTCGGTGGTGTTTTTGAGAAGACGAAGGCGTAGAAGGGCGATTTTTAGTTTATCGGTAAAGCTGCCGATGGGGGCGAAGGCGCTTCCCAAAATTCTGAAAGGGCGGCGAAAGACATCCATGACGCGATGAAGTCTTCGTCCGTCAAAGACCAGAGCTCCGGGTTCAAAAGGGTGTAAGTTGAGGGCGTCCAGATCGAGGAGCTTTCCTGCTTCTGAGTAGGCGCTGAGATAAACCTGAAATCCTCGATCCAGAAGGAAACCTTGGACGGAGTCGGTGCGGACTCGCCCTCCGATGCCATCGCTCGCTTCTAAGATACGAAACGGGATTCCCTTCTCATGAAGAGAGACCGCGCAGGAAAGCCCTGAGAGTCCTGCGCCTACGATAATGACAGAGGGTTGATCTGACATATTTAGAAGAGACGCACGCTGGAGAGACCTCCATCGGGACGGAGAATCTGGCCCGTGGTGAATTTGAATGCATCTGATAGGAGGTAGGCAACGATCTCAGCGACGTCTGCGGGTTGGCCAATATTTTTTAGAGGGTGGCGTTCCGCTGCTGCTTCTCGGCGTTTTTCATCGCCGAGTAAGGTGGCTGCGAGTCGGGTATCTGTTAGAGAAGGGGCAATGGCATTGACGCGAATCTTGGGAGCCCATTCGGCCGCGAGGGAGCGGGTGAGTCCTTCAACAGCTCCCTTCGCAGCCGCGATGCTGGCGTGAAAGGGCATGCCGCATTTCACGGCAATAGTGCTGAACAGAACAATTGAAGCAGAGGGCGATTTTTTGAGAGCAGGCAGGGCAAGCTGGAGCACTCGAATAGCGCCGAGCAGATTGACTTGAAGGTCGTTGAGAAATTCCTCTTCAGTGAGACGGTGAAAGGGTTTCAGATTGATGGTGCCGGGGCAGTAGACGAGGCCATCGAGCTGTTCGGGAATTTCAAGAGCTGCTTCTCGTTCCGTGGCTTCGAAAGAGCTCCGGGAGGTGGAGGTGACATCATGCCCTTGTGCGGTGAGGAGATTTTTAGTGGCGAGCCCGATGCCCGATGATCCACCGATGATGAGGGTTGTTTTAGTCATGAGACTTTAGAATCTGCCTAGAAATTGGTTCAACGCAAATAGTTTGTCAGTCCAGTTGCTGGAGTTTTTTGAGGTAGGCGTTTTGAGGCGCAGGTTTTTCGGGCGAGGCTGGATTTTCTAACATATTCTGGGTGGTGTCACTGCTGCTGGCGATGAGTTCTTCGATGATTTCGGCTTCGGGAAGATTCTTCCAATACTTTTTGGGCATCTCCGATTGCATCGCTTTGACCTTGAGGCGGGCAGGGTTGAAAATGTTGCGATAGTAGGTTTTCCAGAGCTTGTCTTGAGCGTCGGAGTCAGGAGCCTGCGATTGCTCGACTCCTGCGGTGAAATGGATTTTTTCTCCATCCCAGTGCATGCAGTCATCGGGAGTGAGGATGGACCAATCCATGCCGGTGAAGCGTTTGCGAAAGAAGGCTGCAGTGAGCCGTATGATTCGATGATCCGGCTCGAACCAGGCGACGAATTGCTCGCGATCATTTTCTTCGCCGACTTTACGGAAACGGACGAAGGCGTGCATCTTGTGAATGTCGCGGCTGATGTGTTTTGCCATCGCTCGGACTCGGAGGACCTCAGAGTCCGTCGCAAGCGAGAGAAGGTGTTTTTCTCCGTGAGTGAGTCGCCAGAGCATGGAGTAGAGTAAGGCCCATTGCTCATCTGAACGATGACAGGCGACAGTGTGCGCGAGGTCGAGGAAGGCTTGAGAGACTTTGGGGAGCGTTCCTGTTTTTGGGAGTGAGGAGGGGGTGGCAAAGAGAGAGTATTGTTCTCTTTCCTGCCAGAGAATCTGAGCTGGAGGGATTTCCTCAAGAAGTAATCCCCGAGAAACCTCTCGCCATTCCTTAAAATTCTTAGGATGTGTGATCGTTCTCATTTCAAAATTCTCCTCCGATGACTTCGATCTTCGGGATGGGAAGTGCGGGAGTGAGATTGAGTTCCAATTGCTCGGCAGGTGGCGCGTGCATGGCGCGGATTTTTTCAGAATCCAGCTCCATGGCCGCTGGCTGGTGATCTGCGGTCATCATGAAGGGAAGAGATTTTTTCAGGTTCACTCGCATCTTGATGAGGTCGCTGACCCGGAGACTGGAGTAGCGACGGACGGAGGTGATGCGTTTGGCATTTCTAATGCCTAAGCCAGGAATACGGTAGAGAATTTCCAGAGGGGCACGGTTGATATCGATGGGGAAAAATTGTCGGTTTCTCAAGGCCCAAGAGAGCTTGGGATCGATTTGGAGATCGAGATTTGGTTGCTCCTGGGTGGTGATTTCATCGACTTCATATCCGTAGAAACGCATGAGCCAGTCTGCCTGATAGAGACGATGTTCTCGGACGAGAGGGGGAGATTTTAATGGCAGCCTAACGGAAGAATCGGGAATGGGACTAAAGGCCGAGTAGTAGACCCGTCGTAGTTTAAAATTACCGTAAAGATCTCCGGCTCGTTTGAGAAAATGGGCATCGTATGATTCGTCCGCTCCCACGATCATTTGGGTGCTTTGCCCGGTAGCGAAGGTTTTTTTCTTCTCCTCTTTCCCCTCATCGATTTTTTCTTTGATCTGATCCATCGCGACGCGGGTGCGGGCGATGTTTTTTTCAGGAGCGAGATGTTTGAGCGCTTCTTTTCGGGGGAGCTCGATATTGATGCTGATGCGGTCAGCATATTTTCCGGCTTGTGCGATGAGTTCGTCGGAGGCTTCGGGGATTGTTTTGAGATGAATGTATCCTTTGAAGTGATGGACCTCGCGCAGGGTTTTCGCGACTTGCACGACCTGCTCCATGGTGAAGTCGGCACTGCGGACGATGCCTGAGCTGAGGAAGAGTCCTTCGATGTAATTGCGTTTATAAAAATCAAGGGTCAGAGTGACGACTTCTTCGGCGGTGAAGCGGGCTCGGCGGACGTTACTGGAACGACGATTGATGCAGTAATGACAGTCATAGAGACAGACATTCGTCAGGAGAATTTTCAAGAGCGAGACACAGCGACCATCGGGAGTATATGAGTGGCAAATGCCGACACCGCCAGTGGAGCCAACGCCTTTTCCGCCAGATGAATCCTTCCGAGTTGCTCCTGAACTGGCACAGGAAGCGTCATACTTTGCCGCGTCAGCAAGGATTTCTAATTTCGTTTCAGTATTTATCTGAACACGGTGTTCTAATGAGTTATTCTTTACGAGTTTTTTTTAGAATCGCCAGCCTCCGCCAAAGCCAAAGAGATTTTCTCCAGGGCCTGCGAGACCGCCACTCGATTCGGTGTAAGAATACTGAGCTTTTAAAAGAACATCAGGAGTGACTCGCCACCCTGCAGCAACTTCTGTTCGGAAGAGGTCAGGGGACCAGGGAGTTGATGCACCAGCGGGGCCTCGGACCTCGTTATTCATGGTCTGACCTAAGCGGGTTGCGAGCCAGAACCCAGGAGAGGCCTTCCAGCGTGCCTGTAAATACCAGCTCAGTGATTCTAGATCTTCCCCTTGGAGTCTTTCGAATTGACTGTAAAGAATCTCCCCTGAAATGATGAAATCACCGTGGGCCCAGCGCGCGTCTAGGCCAAAGATGGTATTGGGAAGATCGCCTCGATCGAGCCCATTGGGAAGAAAGCGTTCCGCTTCCGGATTCAGATACGGGCCTCGGCTGAATGAAAATCCTAAGTCCCATTCCGCAGAAGGGCGGTAGCCTAAACGTCCTGAAAAAGTGGGATTTCGAAAATCACTCAGGTCAGGGTCCCATTGATTTGGATGGGCCCCGAGATTGACATTTTTGACTTCGAAGGCGTAGTCGAAGTGTTTGATGTGGCCAAAGACCGCTGCTCCGGTGCTGTAAGAAGGCCCCCAGACGGGAGTCGCCCAATTCCGTTTGGGAGAATTAAAAACGCCGGCTTGGGTTCCATTAGCACGGGCAGCGATGTTATCAGATGAGTTGGCAAAGGGGTTTCTGACTCCCACCCCTAAAATTTCTCCATACGGAAGTGGGGCGGTTAAGAATGGATTGTCATAAAAGTCATGCTCACGAACGTGTCGGCCGAAAAAGGTGGCGAATTTTCCTACCTGAAATTGCAGCATTTGATCTTCAGATGCTTGGTAACGTAGAAAAACTTCGTCGAGCCGAATTTCTCCGTCGGGAGCATCCGCGGCATCGAACCCGCGGTCAATGCGGGTGCGTGCATGAAAATACCAACGATCTGATGGTCTGACATCCAAGGTCAGAGAGAGCCGGGGCTGGTAAAAAAAATCTTCGTCGAATTTCAGTAGCGAAGGTGCAGGAGAATCTGTGTGAAAAATCGTATTTTCAAAGCTGCCTCCAAGCGACCACTCCCAGCCATCTTTTGCGAAGGACGGGATCACAAAGAGGGAGGTGAGAATCGAAACCCAGAGCTTCATCTTTGGACTAGAGCTGAACATTTGTCGTGCCCTGAGCTTTTACTTGGATGGGCTTAGACCATTTCTGTTTTTTGCTCAATTGGGCATGCAGGGTGTATGTGCCTGCCGGGACCTGCGTGAGCTTGAAGGATCCGGAAGCATCAGTGATGGTGTAGTAAGGACTATCAACAACGAGAAGCTTGGCCTGCATGTGTTCGTGGATCTCACACCGTAGCTCGACGAGGCCGGCTTTATTAAAAACGACTGAGGGGATGGGGGTTTCATTTTTGCGATAGCGGCCCAGATCAAATCGTCGAGTTTTTGAGAGAGAGAAGATGTTATGATAGTCAATATCTTCGTTTGGGAAAAAAACCGTCGCCCCCTTCGGGATGACCATCAGGCTCTTCCCAAATTGGTAATTTTTTTGATTAAGGATGAAACGCTTCGATGATTTTGGAGCGGTGAGTCCACGGCGCGTGAGCCAGACTCCCGCGACAGGCAGTGGTGGTTTCGCCACTTTTCCGGATATTTTTCCCGTGTACTTCTCGATGGCAATACGTTTCCCCTGATGTTTATCAGGGAGCTTGATTTGGCCCGAGACAGTCCCAGCCTCAACGAGAAGTGCTGCGGACAGGTAAACGCTGGACCAAAAAATAATCTTCATCTCATTTAACTTACCCATAAAGCATAGGGTGAGCTAGTCAGAAATGTCTTTGATGACAAAAAGCGTGCGCTGAATTTTACAAGCTCTTGATCAAATGCTCTCGGCGGTAGGGCGTAGGAGGCGGGAACCTAAACTTCTAGCCGCAAGATATCCTCAATCGTTTCCCGACGGGTGAAGGGAATCACCTCGCCTTTTTCCAGCCAGAGCTGTGGCGCTCGTCCGAGGGAGTTATAGTTGGAAGACATGGCATATCCATAAGCTCCTCCGTCATGTAGAAGCATGAGATCTCCCGTCTGAGGGGAGGGGAGGTCACGAGGCTGAAGCATCTCGGAATCATCTCGGGTGAACACATCGCCACTTTCGCACAGAGGGCCAGCCACTACAACTGGGGTTTCGGCACGGCCTGTGGCAGCAGGAATCGTGATCCGGTGGTATGAGCCATACATCGCAGGACGTGCAAGATCGACAAAGCCTGCATCGACCATTGCAAAGGTCGTGCCAGGCCCTTTTTCATTGGTCTGAGTCTTTTTGACATCCGTCACGCGTGTCACGAGGAGAGCGGCGGGGGCGACATAAAAACGTCCCGGTTCAATTTCTAGCCTGATCTCGCGGCCCATGATTGTGCTGAGCTTTTGCTGGGAGCTTGTAAAGAGATCGCGTAATCGATCGACAGGAATATCGGAATCTGGGTCTTGGTAATCATGAGGAATCCCTCCTCCAAGCGAGACCGCTTCAAGGTCTTTGAAATCAGGTGCGATGGTGGCGAATTCATCTGTGAGACGGGAAAGGTTGTCATGGAGTTCGTCAAATTGAGGCCCACTGCCAATATGAGCATGGAGCATGACAATTTTCAGCTCTGCCGCTTCCGCCGCTTCACGCACGGCTTGGATTTCGCTCACCCAGACTCCATGTTTTGAGCTGGGGCCTCCGGTATCACACTCATTGACGTGTCCATGCCCGAAGCCTGGATTGATGCGAAGAGAAATGGGTCCGGTGTAGCCCGCTCGCTGTAAATCTGCGACCATGCCGGGAGATCCGACATTGGGAAGGACTCCTTCTTCGAGGACGGTGGCGAGGGCGTTGTCGCGGAAGACATCAGCGGTAAAGCAAATTTCCGGCGGATGATGCCCTGCAGAGTATCCCGCATGTCTCGCGCGCAGGACTTCATTTCCTGAAACGGAATCGATCCAGACTCCTGCCGATTTCATTTCCTGGAGAACTTTCGTGGCAGAGGAGGCTTTCATCGCGTAGCGTGCCTGCACTCCTGTTCCTTCAGTTGTTGAAACAACGGCATCAATCCGAGCCCGGAGGACTTCACTGTCCCAAATCCAGAAGGGGGTTCCATATTCTGCCGCTAAAATTTCAAGCAAATTAGGATCGGTAGCGGCTGCATGGGCAGGAGTTTTCATGCCCCTTCCATGCGACACCTCTATTAAAATCTCAAGTGCAGACTCTTTTTTTGCGACGCAAATTTCCTCTGACGGTCTTCGGGAAAGTGAATATTGTCTCGATGAGAACTCGGCATCTGATCACAAAAAGACTTGGGGCATTTTGAGTCTTTTAGCCGAGATCATTTTCGGGAGGGAACGCTAATGGCGTGTCATTAATGAGGAGGCGATAGCGCTCCGTCGCAAGTGCCAGACGGACCATACGATGTGCGGACATTCCGCGTGCGATCTGGTCACAAGTGAATTTCAATCGTTCGAAATGGTGCGAGAGACAGAGATTAGATCCTGTCAGGGGGAAATGGTTTCCCCGTCCGTGGAACTGCAAACTTCCTGAGAGCAGGATCAAAGTGAGCAATGCCAACAACAGCTTTCGTAAAATTTTTTTCACGCTCGTAACTTAGCGGAGAACCTTTTCCTGATCCTATGAGAAAGGTGCGGAGATTTTATACCTCGACTAGAAAATCGCAGAAAATGATCAAGTCGGTATTTGGATAGTCACTTTCTCTTTTCGGGGATTTTAGAATCTGAGCAAATCGTTTGCGTTTGGAGGGACTTCCAAATTTTGGGGCAAATTGTAATGTTTTTGACCTTGTCACTTGGACAGACTCGTTCCGTGACTGAGCCAAATACCTCGATCTTAAAATGCCCTGAGTGCGAGAAGTCTATCGTAAAGATTGGGAGTCAGGTGAAGAGGATTCATCCTGTGGCCTGTTTTGTAAAAGATCACTATATGAAGATTGTTTTAAGCTGGGTGATTCTCATGCCGCTCATGCTGGCAGCTGTCCCCGGGAGAGATACCTTTACCGGTAGCTTGGGCGTGGGCCTTGGTTTTTCTTCCCTCTTTTTTGTTCCCTTTGTCGTGAACTATTTCCTTTTACGGGCTTTTCCGCTCTATCGAATCACCGACTGTCCTTATTGCGATTTTCACGAAAAACAGCGGCTAGGATTTTCTCAGAGTGGCGAATATTAAATTTCGGAGAACTGCTAATGGTGAGATCCGATTGAATACTTAATTTTAAGAAAGAGGGAATAGTTTGCGTAATCAATTCTCTCAATATCGAATAAACGATCTAATAACATGAAAAAAGTATTATCTACCATTCTGGCCCTCCTGGCGATTTCTGCGACTGCATTTGGCGCGGGTTTTCCTAAAGGAAGTCCCAAATTTCACACCGACTATAATGCGGCCATGAAGATGGCTCAGGAAAAGAAGAAGCCGCTTCTGGTGGTCTTTTCCGCGACGTGGTGCCCTCCTTGCCAAGCGAATAAGCGCGACGTTTATCCAAGTAGCGCGGTGAAGCCATTTCACGATGACTTCGTGTGGGTTTATCTTGATACAGATGTGAAAAAGAACGTGGCGATTGCACAAAAATTCGCTGTTTCCGGGATCCCGCACATTCAGTTTGTGAACTCAAACGGGAAATCAATTGATCAGTCTGTCGGGGGAACAAGCCCTAAGTCTTTCGCGAAGAAACTTGGCAAAGTCTTAAAGAAGGCGAACTAAAAATTTAATTGGGTTATTTTCTGTATGTTGCAAAAATCCGCCTCTTTTAGGAGGGGCGGATTTTTCATTTTTGGAAGGGGAGAGTTTTACGCCGTCTTTCTTGAGAGAGGCTGTATGGAAAGGGCGGCGAGAGCGAGGCATGCGGCACTGACCCAGAGGCACGCACTGAGTCCGGCCCATTGGTAAACGAGTCCGGACATCAGCGTCCCAAAGAGGCGTCCTCCAGCATTTGCCATGTAGTAGAAGCCGACGTCCAGGGCGGCTTTATCAGAGTCAGAGTAAGCGAGAATGAGATAGGAATGGAGTGCCGAGTTGAGCGCGAAAATGATGCCGAAGAGAATGAGTCCGCCGACAATGGAGTAGAGAAGGAAGAATTCAGTCTGAGAAGCGAAGGCCAGGGCAGCGGTGAGAAGGGCCAGAACCATTCCCCAAAAGAAGGTGCGCTGAGCGGTTTGATGAACGTGTTTCGTGCGCTTGAGGAGCTTAGGAGTGCTCATTTGGATGATCCCATATCCGATGACCCAGATGGCCATGAAGCTTCCTACGGCGGAGTGTTTCCAATCAAAGATATCGCTCAGGAAGATGGGGAGGGCGACGACGAACCAGACATCGCGCGCGGCGAAGAGGAAAAGGCGCGCAAAGGAAAGGATGTTGATTTCGCGGCTTTTAGAAAAGAGTTCGGTGAATTTTGTTTTTTGTTTTGAGCGACCGAGGTCGTCTTTGAGACCGAACGTAGAAATGAGAAAAATGGTGCCCAGTCCAGCAGCCATGGTCCACAAGCTCCCTTGAAATCCCAGTGAACCTAAGAGGATGCCTCCGAGGAGAAAGCCGACTCCCTTGAGGGCATTTTTAGAACCGGTTAGGAGTGAGACCCAGCGGAAAAGCCCACGTTGCGCTTGCTCATCATCTTTCGGGAGGAGGACTCGCACTGCGCTTTTAGAACTCATTTTGGTGAGATCTTTAGCGATACCGGAGAGCGCTTGAGTCCCCATGATGTAGCTTACGCCGAGCCAGAGACTCCAATCTGTCGGCATGAAGGAGAGAAGGAGAAGGGAAGTGATTTGGAGGAGAAGCCCACTTGTGAGAGTGATCTTGAGTCCTTTCCGAGACGCGAGCCACCCTCCGAGAAGATTGGTGAGGATGCCGCAAAACTCGTAGAGGAGAAAGAGAAAGGCGAGCTGAACTGGGGTGAGTCCACGTTCATGAAAGTGGAGTAAGACCAGCATGCGCAAGGCCCCATCGGTGAGGGTGAATCCCCAATACGCGAGGGTGACCAGAAGGTAGCTACGCTGATTCATGAGACGTGGGAGAGGGGCCTGTCGGAGGGTGTTTCGCTCAGAGCTGCTGCGCCACTTTTTTTGTCAGCTCGATCATCCGATTCGCATAGCCCCATTCGTTATCGTACCAGACGAGCAGTTTGAGCTGCGTCTCATTGACCATCATGGTGGAGGGGGCGTCGACGATGCCGGAGCGTGAGTCGTTGACGTAATCAGCGGAGACGAGGGGGCGTTCTTCATATCCGAGGATTCCATTGAGGGGGCCTTCAGCAGCGGACTTTAAAGTCGCATTGATTTCTTCGACTGTGCTTTTTTGATTGAGCTCGAATACGCAGTCTGTGAGTGAGGCATTGAGCATGGGCACCCGGACCGCGACGCCATTGAGTCGTCCTTTGAGTTCGGGGTAAATCATGGTGATGGCGGTGGCGGATCCTGTCGTGGTAGGAATGAGTGAATTGACCGCCGAGCGCGCACGTCGCAGATCGGGGTGAGGTGCGTCGACGATGGTTTGAGTATTTGTGAGATCATGCAGGGTGGTGATCATGCCATGCTTGATGCCAAAGTGCTCATGGATCACCTTGACGACAGGAGCGATGCAGTTGGTGGTGCAGGAGGCGGCGGTTAAAAGATGGTGTGAGGATGGGTTATACTGATCATCATTGCATCCCATGACGATATTCAGCGCTCCTTTTTTAACGGGAGCGGCGACAATGACTTTCTGAACGCCTTGATCGAAGTATGGCTGAAGAAGCTCGGGGCTCCGAAATTTCCCCGAGCATTCTAGGACAAGATCGATGTCCATGCTGGCCCAGTCAACCGCTCCGGGAGTGCTTTCTGAGGAATGAGTGATTCGATGTCCATCGATGGTGAGAGAGTGGTCATCGCTGGTGATTTCGTGATCCCAGTGCCCATGAACGGTATCAAATTCCAATAAATGTGCGGAGGTGCTCGCAGGTCCATGAAGCTCATTGATGTGGATGAATTCGAGTTCCTCTGTCCCAAAGGCAGCCCGGAGATTGAGTCGCCCGATGCGGCCGAAACCATTAATTCCGATTCTAATACTCATGATCAGGGTCGAACCTGCCAAAGAAAATGAAGGGGTCAAGTGTCAGACGGTGACGATTATTTAAAAAAATCCATTCTTTTGGAGGGTTTGCACATTCATCAGCAGCACGAGAGTTCTCGATTTATTTCGTAATCCCTCTCATCAAAAGGTTTGGCGCGGACTGCTTCTTTAGAGAGACTCCCTCCATGTCCCAAAAGATTTTAATTACTGGAGGAGCCGGATTTCTAGGAAGTCACTTATGTGATCGGATGATCGAGGCCGGTCACCAGGTATTGTGTATGGATAATTTTTTTACCGGAAGGCGGGAAAATATTGAACACCTGATTAGTCATAAGCATTTTGAGCTACTCCGTCATGATGTCACAGATCCTTTGAAGCTGGAAATTGATCAGATCTACAATCTTGCTTGCCCGGCCTCTCCCATTCACTACCAGTATAACGCGATTAAGACGATGAAGACCTCGGTCATGGGAGCGATCAATATGCTCGGTCTCGCGAAAAGAACCAAGTCGCGTATTCTACAGGCTTCAACCTCTGAGGTGTATGGTGATCCAGAAGTGCATCCGCAGCGGGAAGATTATTGGGGGCACGTGAATCCCATAGGGATTCGCTCCTGTTATGACGAAGGGAAGCGAGCCGCCGAGACTTTATTCTTCGACTACCATCGCCAGAATGGGGTCGATATTCGTGTGATGCGCATTTTTAATACCTACGGACCACGAATGGACCCTGCCGATGGCCGAGTCGTATCCAATTTCATCATGCAGGCGCTGAAAGGGGAGGACATCACGCTTTATGGCGATGGCTTGCAGACGCGTTCTTTTTGTTATTGTGATGACCTCGTCGAGGGGATGATTCGCTTAATGGAAGGTGATCATATTGGTCCCATAAACATCGGGAATCCGAATGAATTTACCGTGAAGGCACTTGCGGAAGCTATCATTGATCTGACTGGGAGTGCTTCCAAGTTGATTCACCTTCCACTGCCTTCCGATGACCCGAAACAAAGGCAGCCTGACATCTCAAAGGCGAAAGAATTGTTGGATTGGGAGCCTAAGATTGAACTCAGAGAAGGACTGGAGAAGACCATCGCGTATTTTCAAGATCTGGTGGATTGATGAAAAGTGAATTTTTTTGACAAAATAGGCAAGACGACACGTTATTGTAATGGTTCGCCCAAATCTTACTCAAAGCAAATTCGAGATTAGACTCTTCAAATCATATTTAAATTCATGAAAATAAAACCATGTCTCACGGCACTGATTTTCGCTACTCTTTCCTCTGGGCTTTCTGCTCAGAGTGCTCGAAAACCGGAATTCCCGAGCCTCGCTGACGTCACTAAGGGGTATCAAAAAGTGGCGACTTCTTCTCCTAACAAAGGGAGTAAAACCCTCTACACCATTTATCGACGAGATAAAGATCAGCAGCTTCTCGCCGAACTGCCGAAAGATTATGCCAATCCTCGCAACAAGCACTATATCGCGCTGACCGTTGCAAGTGGGGATAATTACGCCGGACTACAGGCAGGAGAGCGTTATGTTTATTGGCGGAGATATGGGAAACGTCTCGCCCTCGTGGAGCCGAATATCCGGATTCGATCCACTGGAGATCAACAGTCAAAAGATTCCGTTCGTCGTCTTTTCACAGATCGAGTCATTCTGGATGTCCCCATCATCACGATGGTGAAAAATGGAGGCCCCGTGATCGATCTGGATCAACTGCTTGTGAATAATGCCTCCAAGTTCTTCGGGGCGCAGGCCAGCGGAATTCAGCCTCGTCTGATGTCTCTCAAAACAACGACCGCTTTTAAGGATAATGTCGAAATCGGCATCGAAGTCCCTGTGGCAGGAGGCCGACTCCGGACGCTGCACTACTCAATCAGTCAGATCGTTCCTGATAAGACATACAAGCCAAGAAGGGCCGACGAAAGAGTGGGATACTTCACCACTTCCTATACAGATTACGGGAAATTCAAAGAAGGGGAAACTCGGGTGAGATTCATCAACCGGTGGCACCTTGAAAAGGCAGATAAAAACCTCGCCCTGAGTCCGCCGAAGAAGCCGATTAAATTTTACATCGAGCATACAACTCCCGTCCGCTATCGACGCTGGGTCCGACAGGGAATCGAGGTCTGGAATAAAGCCTTCGAGAAAGTGGGGATCGTCAATGCCATCGAAGTTCTCCAGCAGGATGCCGCAAGTGGAGCCTACATGGATGCGTCCCCAGAAGACGTAAATTACAACTTTGTGCGTTGGTTAAATAATGGCATTGGCACCGCGATTGGGCCGAGCCGAGTGAATCCTGAGACAGGACAGATTCTCGATGCCGACATCATTTTAACAGATGGTTGGATCCGTAACTGGTGGTCTAAGTATAATGAAATCCTCCCTGATGTTGCGCTGGAAGGTTACACTCCAGAAGCTCTTTCTTGGCTGGAGCGGAACCCGAGATGGGATCCTCGCCTGCGCATGGTTTCTCCGTCTCAGCGGGAAAAAATCCTCATTGAGCGTGCCCGCGTGGGTGCCCGCCCTTACGGAGGTCACGCCGCTTCCAAAGTCGATACAACCTTCATTGGAGATGACGAATTTGATGGTCTGAAATCTCGTTATTCTCAGCGCAATGGTCTTTGCATGGCACCTAACTGTAAGTCACATGGGATCGCCATGATACAGATGTCTCGCGCTCTTGTGACTGAGGAGATGAAAAAGGAATCTTCTAAGAAAAAGAAAAAGGTCAAAGAGCAGATGGTGGATGGCATCCCTGAATCATTCATCGGCCCTCTTCTTGTGGACCTTGTGGCCCATGAAGTAGGTCATACTCTTGGTCTCCGTCATAACTTTAAGTCTTCTAGTGTCTACACCATGGAGGAGATCAATAGTGATAAGATCAAAGGGAAAAGAGCGCTCGCTGGTTCCGTGATGGACTACATCCCAGTCAACATGAATGTTGAAACCGGTAAGGTCCAAGGTGATTACGGCATGATCGATATCGGCCCTTACGATTACTGGGCGATCGAATACGGTTACACTACTGCAAAGGATTTGAAGCCCATTCTGGATCGGGTGGCAGAGCCTGAACTGACCTTTGCGACGGATGAAGACACTTGGGGGCCTGATCCTCTCGCTCGCCGTTATGATTTCTCAAAAAATCCTCTGACTTATGCCGAGAACCAAATGCGTCTTGTGAACAAGCATCGCGGAAGCATCGTTGATAAGTTTGTCAAAGACGGTCAGAGCTGGTCAAAAGCGCGCCGCGGATATCTCATCACGCTCTCTTCCCAGATGCAGGCAGTCAATATGATGAGTAACTGGATTGGGGGAGCTTTCGTCCATCGCGACCGTAAGGGTGACTCAAATGGTCGCGCGCCGATCAAGGTGGTCCCTGCTGAAGATCAGCGCAAGGCACTTGATTTTGTGATGGAAAATACCTTCAAGGACGAAGCCTTCGGATTAACTCCCAAGCTCTTGACTCACATGACCGTCGATAAATGGTGGGATGATGATGGCTTTTCTGCCGGGATCTATGAAGATCCAAGATGGCCTATTCATGACCGAGTCCTCGGGATGCAAGCTTCAGTTCTGACTTCACTGATGAACCCAAGCACTCTGCAGCGAGTCTATGACAACGAGTTTCTCGTACCGGCAGATCAGGATGCTCTGACTCTCCCTGAACTTTTGGATAAAATCCGGGAGTCCATTTGGTCGGGCCTTGCCAAAGGTCAGGATGCAAAAGCTCCGGCGGCCTCAGCGCGTGAGCCAATGTTGAGCAGTCTGACTCGCAATTTACAGAAAGAGCACATCGAGAGATTAATCGACCTCGTGAAACCCAACTCAGGATTCCAGGCCGCTCAGAAACCAATTTCTAATTTGGCTTCAGGTCAGTTGGCTGCGATCAAAGGCTCGATCGATAAGGTGAAAGGGAGTGATAAGCTTGACCCATACACTCGTTCTCATTTTGAAGAGATCAGCAAACAAATCACTAAGGTGTTGGATGCAGATTACGTCATCAACGTCAGTCGATAGCTCGCTTCCACTCTGATTCTCATTAACTCAAGCAGCCCGTCTTTACCTTAGACGGGCTGTTTTTTTTGTTACGATTAGATCTCTAACTTCCCAGCCATCCCAACTCAGCCAGCAGGGCATCCGTGGCCTTGCCATAGGTGACATAAGAATCGTAACACTGCTGCCAATCTGGCTCTTCTCCATCGGTAGCATGGAAGACAGTGGCAACGTGCGGCTCAATCGCAATCCCACCATCGTAGCCATTGTCCTTGAGCGCTGTTAAAATTTCACGCACTCGCCCCTGACCTTCGCCAGGCAGAGTGTAGTTTGCTGGTTCCGTTTCTCCGGCAGGAGGATTTGTACAGTCCTTGATGTGAACGTGGACGACGTGCTCTTTCACGGCTTGATAGAACTCCAGAGGATCTTGCCAGGGGAAAGGTTCAGGCTTCGAGCGATCCAATTGAAAGACTGGATTGGCAGTGTCAAAGACCAGCTTCAACCCTGGGACTTCCTCGACGAGCCGGAGGGTGTGTTCGGCAGAAAATCCTCCCCAGTTCATACAATTTTCATGAATCGCTTCCAAGCCCGCGTCCGCAAAACGAGAATGAATTTCCCGGAGACGACGAAAGCGTTCTTCTTCTTGTTGATCAGCCCCCCAAGGCTCTTGGGCATATGACATGATGCGAATGAGTTTCGTTCCGAGGCGCTGCATTCGCGGAATGGCACGTTCGATCTCCGCGATGGTGATTTCAAAATCTGTCGTGATACTTTTACCCCAAGTTCCGATGAGTGAGCCAAATTCCGGCACTGTGATGCTGGCCTCGTCCAGTTGGTCAGCGACTGCATGGAAATCAGCCTCTGAGAGTTCATGGATATTCGCCCCATTGACTCCTCGGGTGGAGATCCGGCTCCAACCAATTTCTTTAGTGGCTTTTATCTGAGTGGCAAGATCCTGGGCGGCTTCGTCGGCAAATCCGGTTAAATACATACGCAGGATTTAATCTCGAAATCCTCAATGCGAAACTCTAAAGACCATGGAAATGAGAGATTTTCTCCCCGCCGCGACATGTCTCATCAGAATGAATCGGCCTGAGAGAGAAAGTCTTGAGTTGAGGCTTGTTCGCCGACCCAAACCTCATTAAACCCAATTCGTGACTGACTTTCGATTTGAGAACCTTGAAGTGTGGAAGGTGGCGATAGAAATTGGCCATCGCTTGGCTGATCTAGCCGATCTGATGGAAGGATCGGGAAAGGGGAAGGGGAGTGACTCGGCGCGGCTTCGCGAGTTTGCGCCCAAGATCTCAGGTATTTTAGCTGCTGGCAGTGCAGCTCCGACCAAAGTGCAATTTTCCGTCTGGGTCGGCCAGGCCCGGCAAGTGACTCTGGAGATTGCAAATTTGATCATTTTCTATGGTGAGCGCGAACTCCTTACCGAAGAGCAGGAGGCCGAACTCATTAATATCCTGAAACGAGAATCAAAGATGTTAGAAAATTTCCGACAAAGCTTGGAAAGAGCAGATCGTGTTTCTCAAGAGCAGGTGGAAGCCTTGGTGTAAATCCCTGTCTCTCTACTCAGGCGATTACCGAAGAGGCCTTCCTTGAATGTGGCCTTGGAAGCGAGGCGCTTGGTGATCTCTGGAAATCGCTCTATTGGTTATCCCTCGATAGCCCGGCCGACTTTCAGAATCGTTTGTTCGCCAAGATGCGGTCCTAGGATTTGTAAGCCCACGGGTAGACCCTTGACCGGCTCTAGGGGAACAGAAATGCCACAATTTCCCGCTAAATTTGCGGAGATGGTGAAGATATCGGCAAGGTAGTGCTTTAAAGGATTTCCTGCTGCGCTTCCCATTTTTGGAGCTGGTTCGGTAGAGACCGGAGTCAGGATGGCATCGACTTGTTCAAAAGCATTTTCAAAATCTTGCCGAATGAGAGTGCGCACCTTTTGGGCCTTGCGATAGTAAGCATCATAATATCCAGAAGAGAGAACATAGGTTCCCAGGATGATCCGCCGTTTGACTTCTGATCCAAAGCCCGCTTCTCGGCTATTTTGGTAGAGGTCTAACATATTCGCAGGGTTTTCGGCACGATTACCGTATCGCACTCCATCAAAACGAGAGAGGTTCGAGGAAGCTTCTGCGGGAGCGATGATATAGTATGTCGCGATGGCATATTCGGTGTGAGGAAGAGAAATTTCCACAATTTCAGCCCCTTGCGACTCGAGTTTTTTTGCCGCGGATTCTACCCGCTCTCGTACTTCAGGATCGATATCATCAGTGAAATACTCTTTTGGTAAGCCAAGCTTCATTCCGCTCACTCCCGCATCAAGCCCTTCGGTGAAATCTGGAGTTTTGACGGCCAGAGAGGTCGAGTCACGAGGGTCTTCTCCAGCAATGGCATTTAAGATCAAGGCCGCGTCTTCAACACAGTGGGTGAGGGGGCCAATCTGATCAAGAGAAGAGCCAAAGGCCACGAGTCCGTAGCGAGAAACTCGGCCGTAGGAAGGTTTTAAGCCGACGACTCCGCAGTGGCTGGCGGGCTGGCGAATAGACCCGCCAGTGTCGGAGCCGAGAGTTGCGGGAATGAGTTTAGCCGCCACCGCCGCAGCGGAGCCCCCCGAAGATCCTCCAGGAATGTGTCCAGGGGCGGCAGGGTTTTCCGTGATTTGAATGGCAGAATTTTCTGTCGATGATCCCATCGCAAATTCGTCCAAATTCGCTCGTCCATAGGGGATGGCCCCAGCAGCTCGAAGTTTAGTGATGACAGTAGCGTCGTAAGGAGAGGTGTATGCGCCCTCCAGAAATTTGGAACCGCAGGTACAAGGCTGCCCTAAGACATTGATATTATCTTTAATACCAATCGGGATTCCTCCAAGAGGGAGTGAAAGGTCCGCTTGATCCGCCTCTTGCAGAGCCGTTTCCGGGTCATGAGAAATGAACGCCCGAATTTCTCCATCGCGGGAAATAATCTGGGCAATGGTATCTTCCACGATATCACGGGAGGAAATGTCACCCGAGGCGAGTTGACTACGAAGAGTGGTGAGAGATTGAGATGCAAGAGACATAGGAAGAAAACAGTTGAGGATCACGCATCGACCACCTTTGGGACTCGGAGTTGGCCAGCTCCTTGGTCTGGGGCATTCTGAAGAAATGCTTCAGACCCGATTCCTGGAATAGGTTGATCTTTGCGCACCCTGTTTGAACTTTGAGTCGCATGAGCCGTGGCCTCTACTTCCTCGACCTCGATTTCTGAAAGCTTGGCGATATGCTCCATTACACCTTGGAGCTGCTCTTCAAAGCGTTCAATTTCATCCTCGCTGAGATTGATCCGGGCGAGATTGGCAACATAGCGGACATCAATGGTGTGATCGACCATGCGCGGAGGATGTACCGTCTCCGCGAGAGAGGGAACTGTGAAATTGGAATTCCGCCGAAAAAGTGGCCACCGAATGCGCAGTCTTAAGACGGTTCATTTAGATTTTCGGAGGCGCCCTGAATAGGCTCTTTTGTTTTTCTAAAAAATGAAGTAAGTCCTATATTTTGGAACTTCAAAGTAAGAGTTCCAAAAAGCAAAGAATGACAGGTAATCATATGCACTCGATGATTTAATGATCTTGGAAAATCGTTTAAAAGGTTGGTATTAAGAATCTTAAGATTCATGCTCTTGCTGAGATTATGGATGTTGACTTTACATCGACCTGTTTTCCTTGTCTGGAGATTGACTACGAGAGCAGTGAGTGGGGGAGGTTTTACATTATTGATGAAACTCTTTGGTTTAGGCAGTATGATGCTTGTTCTCAAAAAGAGGAATCAGCTCCAGAGCTTGTCGAAGGTATGAGTATGATGCTGAAGATGTATGGTGTCGATCCCATCTGAGAAAACTGCCATGTTCTTTTTTTTGAGCTGATCCTCTCTGAAATGGCTTGGGAGGAGCGGGTACACGGTTTACTAATCGGATCAAAAGCAATCAATGCCACTCGCACCATTCGTCAAAACAGGAAAGGGAATCCATCCCTCAATCGATCTTGAATCCCTGATTCAGCATTATCCCTCTCTGAAGGAGTATGTGTGGAATATCACTAGCGCCAGTGATCTTATTGGGTGGGAAGTTCTCCGAGAGCGTTACGTTATTCAAGATGCCGAAGCCGTTGCCAGTGATCTATTTGTGTGGGGGACGGGTGAAGCTCCAGATCCTCGAATGACAAGGGTAGGTGGTGTTCCATGGTTACCAAAACGAATAGAATGGCCCACGATCAACGGAGTGGTTCCCTCATTTCTGTGCCAATTCAACTTCCAAGACAGCAAAGATCTTCTCGGACAGCGCGTCTCAGGGGCCTTACCGGGGGATATCCTGTTAGTCTTTGTTGCTGACGAAGACTCTGCCTCTTGTTGTGAGGAAGAAGAAATGAGGTTTTTGTGGGTATCAGCAGATGAAGACGATGTCATTGGTGAATCAGATGTGCCGTCTCCGACAAACCCGTTTGAGTTTGTTCAAGCTTGGGGAACAAGATACCGAACTAAAGATGTGCCGAGTAAGTGGGATGCGGCTTACGAAATCCCTGATGATGCAGCCGGAGGGAGATGTTGGTCGCTACCTGTTCTGTGGGGAACGAAAATTGGAGGAGTTCCTTATGATTCACAAGAGAACCTTCGTGAAGTTCCACGTGATTTCCTTTGTCAACTAGTTTCCATACAAGCAAGTCAGGATACCGAATGGCCATGGATTGATCGAGAGGAGCCAATTACCGGAGGTTTCGGTGAGGACGGAATCCATACAGATAAGAATTCGTTGATGATTGGGGATATGGGAGAGCTTTCGTTTTACTTGGACGACGATGGCAAGGTTTCCATTGAAGGAGCTTGCGGATAGAGAGATTGAGTCTTGTCCGGTGCTTTAGATTTCTAATACTTCGATTAATATGGGAGCAAAAACATGGATGCTTGTTCAGTCCGAGGGGAGTGCAAAAGAGGTTCTTCTCACCAAGCCTGAGCTAAACAGGAAGGAGTCTTTAAAGCTGGCTCAATCGTTATTTCCTGATGATGACCTTGAAGCACTGGAAGATGGAGATTTGCTTTTCACTTCTCCTCCTGATGAGGAAATCCTTGTTGGCGTATTTGGCGGAGTAAATGTTCTCGCAGCCAAAGAGTTCGGAGGAGACTTTCCGTCAAAGCTGTCTAAGAATTTTATTTCTCGAACTGGGTTCACAACACTTCATGCGATGCACAGTGTGGTTGACTGGTTTGCGTTCACTCACTGGCAAGATGGAAAATTAATCCGATCACTAAGCATGTCTCCAGATAGCGGTATATTAGAGGATATTGGGGGGCGAATGGATTTCGAGCTACCATACTGGGAGGGAAAACATCCGGCTGTTGAAGAAGGGGAAGAGGATGAGTATCCATTTATTTTTCATCCTTTGGAGCTTGGAGAAGAGGCCCTGTCCCACTTCTTTGGTTACCAAATCGAGGGAACGGTCGATAAATGCCTGATCGATCCAGAAGAGTTTCCACTTCTTCGTTTTCGCAGATCTAAGCAGGCTCAGCGGTCTCAGAGTAAATCGTGGTGGCAGTTCTGGAAATAACCGATTTTTCTGCCAGACATAATTTAAGCCTGATGGTTCTCAAGTCCTGGATCTGTAATGGTTTTATGGTGGGAGAGTGATGGGAGTTCAGGCGCAGGAAAAATGGCATGGAGCGTTCGAGAGCGTGTTGGGTGGTGGAGATGGAACCGTAGTGCCGAGGCTGGGCATCGCGTTCAGATTCGAGGATGGCAATGACGGTTTCTTCTTTATGAACGTCGAGTCCGAGGTAGAGTGCCTTTGATGCGTCTGAGTTTGTTTTCATT
>CALGLJ010000020.1 GCA_937930235.1 uncultured Verrucomicrobiales bacterium
GGAAATCCACTCGTGATATACATGTCATTTGTCTGGCTCACCCATCCAGTGACAGTCCCTCCAGAGACGGCTACGGCAGCAGTTCCGGCCGGGATTACCGGATCTTCGAAAGAACCGTTCACAAAAGGAATTTGAGTCCCCGGAAGGGCTGCGGCATCATTAGGATCCGATCTGAAACGCAGCTCTGCCGCATCGTTAAAGTTATCATCATCACTATCGGCATTTGTCGGAGAAGTAGGACCAAAGCCGCTGAGCCGCCCCTCGTTATCACTTCCAGAAATTTCGGCGCCGTCAACGAGACCATCATCATCCGTATCATCGTCAAACAAAGCATTTAACTGCAGGTTGGTGAGATTCGATGCCGTGGATGCAAAGACGAAGCTATCGAGTCGGAGGCCTGTTTCACGTCCTGCCACCTCAAATACCAGCACTCCTCCAGAGGAAGTATAGGTGAGGGTTGAACCGAGATTGACCCAGACGTATCTCGCGGTCTCCACCATCGTTCCGCTCACATCTTCGGCCATTGAAAGATCATCAATGACCACCCAATCCGTATCGACACCCGGAGTTTTCTCTCCAAATCCGTTTCCGATGAAAAAGCTGTCATCGTTCGCACTGTCTGGCCCGACGTTAATACGGGCGTAGAGATTGTATTCACCGGCATCGAGATCGACCATATAGCGCACAATGTCATCTGCACTCGCAGGCGATGTGCCGATCTGATCGGTTAAAATTTCGGCATAATCTGCCCCGGAGGCAGAACCATCCGCGAAAGAATCAATATTGGCGCCTCTGGCCCCGGATTCAGCTTCGAGAATTGCGAGCGGAGCGGCTGTGATTGGTAAACTGAGAGCACCAAATAGCAGGCATGACTTTGAACGAGATAAAGATGACATAAGATGACAAGTATTGTTTGTGGTTCAGAGAGGACGTCAGGAAGAAGAGTGATGGAACGCTCACGATCAAGGGTAAACTTTATAAATTTGGCAATGCCACAGGTTTTCAAAAAGCCTCAATACTGGACAAGTCATCATAAGCGTGGTGGGATCAGTGACATCTGATGTTCAGCCGTATTGATCGCTATATCGTAAGACAAGTACTCTACGGCACCTTATTTGCCATCCTCGTCCTTTGTGTCGTTTTGGTTTTGGGTAATATTTTTAAAGAAATTCGCCCATTTTTGGTCGAAAAAGGGATGGCGCTCTCGTTTATCTGGAAGTTCATCGCATACCTTCTCCCCTTCACTCTTGTTCTGATCATTCCTTGGAGCTTCCTCGCCTCGGTTCTGCTGGTGTTTGGTCGCCTCTCGGCAGATCAAGAAATCACCGCGATGAGAAGTAGTGGACTCAGCCTCTACCGAATCGCCGCCCCCGTGCTCATCTTAGGATGTGTCCTCTCGGGAATCTGTCTCTGGCTCAATGGCACTCAGGCTCCACATTCCAAGTGGAAGCTCAAGCAGATGGTTTTCACGGAAGGCCTCAAAGACCCGATGCGCTTCTTCGATCCCGGCGTCGTGCAAGCACGTTTGCCTGGTCAGAGAATTTACATCGAAGAACGGACCGGAGAACAATCTCTCAAAGGTCTACATGCTTATGATCTCGTGAAAAACGACGAAGGGCTCGAGGTCCCTGTCAGCTATTTTTACGCACGCGATGTTGATTTTAAAATTAATAGAGAAGAGGAGCGCTTCGATCTCAGGCTCAATACCGCATACGTTGAATACTTTATGCCCGACGGATCTGTTCAGCGAGCATACGCCGAGAAAGCCGAACCGTGGCTGCTGCCCTACAATCAAAAACAGGTCAGACGAATCAAGCCAGATCAACTGGATAATCAGCAAATCCGAGACCTACTCCGAGATCCGAAACCCTATTTGGAATCCGGCCAGATCAAGGAAAAGAAGCTTCCCGACTTCTCTTTTGAACGCATTAAGCGGTACTCTTTTTCATTCGCCCCACTCGCCTTAGCATTTATTGCTATTCCCCTAGGGATGCAGTCCCGCCGAAAGGAATCATCCTCCGGATTTGGATGGACCGTATTTATTGCTTTTGCTTATTTCATCCTCCTCGCTCTCGCGGAGGAATTTCATGACAGCAATGTCTTCGTTTCTCAGTTTGCGGTCTGGTTTCCCAACCTTCTCTGCTTGGCTCTAGGACTCTTTCTCTTCCGTAAAGCTTCCCTGAAAAGCTAACGATCCTGTTCTTTTTTACCAAACCGCTCCTCGAGTTTCTGCTGACGATAATCGAACACGCGTTTGAGACGTGGCTTCATGATCAAATTGTTCATGACATCTCCGATAAGCCAATATCCAATGCTGTAGTGGATCAGATCATGTAAAATGACGCCGCCATCTTTTTCTTCAAGAGAATGCCGATGGTGCCAGAAACGATTCGGCCCTGAGATCTGATCATCGATAAAACTTTTCCCCTCATCTACCGCTTTAATCTCACTCACCCAAGGCCACCAGAGTCCGGGAGCAATTTTGACCCGATAGGTAATGATCTCACCTTCATAGATCACCTCCGAGGGCAGACTGACGATTTCAAACCCCATCTCTGGAGGCGTGAGATCTTCCAAATGCCTTGGCGAGGTAATGAATTCCCACGCCTCCTTCATGCTCAGGGGGAGCCATTGCTGCTGCGTAAATTGATACACTTTCATAAGTTAGATTCTGCCCCGGTCACTCCTCTTCTTTAAGCGGGCTCCCAAGAAGATCAAACACTCGCCCAACGCCTTCCGTAATGGCATCAGTTCCAGCCTTCAAAGCCGCATCAGGAGACACCGAATCTCCTTTTTTCAGAATATGATCTACCGATCCATCGATGATTTTTCCTCCTAGTTGAAGCACCGCTTTCCCACTTCCTGTCACTTGCTCAAGCATACGCTCTCCCGCTGCCGCGATTAAACGGTCACTGAGATCTTCTTTGGGATCATCGAGAGTCCCCGACACGATCAGATTAGACCAAAGAAGCCCCCCTTCTCCTCGTTGAAACACTTTTGTTTCTGCCCCTGGAATGTGAGCTAGAGTCCCCGGAGTCAGCCCCAAACGAAAACGACCTTTTTGAATACGATTGCCTTCAATCGTCATATCTCCCGTCAGGCGAACGAGTCCCTCACTCGCAAGGACAATCTCTGACAGTTCGATACGATGATTCTCCTGGCGGAATTTGAGTTCCGCTTCACTGAGAACGAGACGACGAAATCGAAGTTTATTGGTATAAGCAGCGATGCGATCCAAAATCGGCAAGGCAGTGAGCACTCCATTCTCGATTTTTAACTCTCCTGTGAGAACCGCATTTTCATTCTGAATACCCTGAAAAGAAAATTCACTTTGAAGCTCTCCTTTGAGACGTTGTTTCCAATTTTCCGCAACCAATTCTTCGCACTGAGCATTCGCGAGCTGCCCTTTCATTTTCCACGATTTCGATGCGAGGGCATACTCTCCGCTGAGGTCTAAATGAGCGTTCTCCAAAGCGCGCACTTTCGCATCGAGGAGGTAGAGTCGGCCGTCTGCATAGCGAGCTTGAGCTTCCGCCAATGTTCCCTCTGGAATCAAGGCGAGTCCTGTTTGTAAGGTCCCTCCGTGCAAGGAGATGTCGTAAACGTCCTTTCCACTTCCAGAGGTGATCACAGCACGGGTATCATCCCATATCCATTCTCGCTCATCAGCAAGAATTCTTCCGTGAAGCCGAGCGATTTCCATCCGATCAACCTCATAGGATTGAGGAAGGTAATCTGTCATCAGGCTCTTCTTACGCTCATATTTTGGAGGTGGTGGACCGACTGGTTTCGCGAGATCAGCCTCGATGAAGAGTTCATTCAGACTCAGAAATTTCAGACGATATTTCCCATCAAAAACAGCCGACGCATCAATATTAGCCCGGAGCGAATGAAGCGTTATTTTTTGAACCTCGTTCGTATCGTGGACCTGTAATTGCTCGGAGCGAGCGGTCCAGCCGTCCCACTCCAGCGGTTCAATTTTCACCTCTCTCTCCAGCGCATTACTTCCCTCCTCGGTCAACATCACGCGGAATTCATCGCTCCGGAGATAATTTTTCACCGCACGATAGGCCCAAACGGGGCCTATGACACAAAGAAACCCGAGGACCATCGCAGGATAAACAAGTCGCTTCTTCCACTTACTTTCTGATTGCTTCGCAGCACGCGCTTTCCGCTGTCTCCGACTAGCCATAGCTTAAAGTAGAAGAATCGCCGATCTTTTAAAGACTCATCGCAAGATCTTTGGTTAAGCAAAGCAGATCTAGAAATGTAATCGGCCAATGTCAGCCCGGCGCTGGCTTCCGGGAAAGTCCACTTGAGCCGCTTGCGCATGAGCTTTCTCAACCGCATCCTCCCGATCATCACCATGCGCCACAATCGCTAAGACCCGTCCTCCATTTGTGACCCATTGACCTGATGCCTTCTTAGTGCCGGCATGATAAATTCGCGCATCTTGCACCAAATCAAGACCCGAAATAAGATCGTCCGCGCGTGAACTTTCAGGATAACCCGCCGACGCCAAGATACAGCAAACGGACCATCCTTCATTGAATGAAATGAGCTCAGGATTCAAATTCCCCTTCGCTCCTTCCAGACAAAACCCTGCCAAGTCACCAGAAATTAAAGGCATCACGGCCTGGCATTCGGGATCTCCAAAACGACAGTTATATTCGATGATTTTTGGACCATCTGCCGTCAACATGAGGCCGAAGTATAAAAACCCTTTGTAGTTGAGCCCATCTTTCTCCAGCCCCGCCACCGTTGGCGCGACAATCTCATCTTCGATCTGCTTCATGAGTTCAGGACTCGCTAGCTGGCGACTTGCCACCGCGCCCATTCCTCCAGTATTCGGCCCCTCATCACCTTCCCCGATCCTTTTATAATCACGCGCAGGTGTCAGGATCAGATATTCGGGACCGCTCACGGCGGCAAAAATAGAAATTTCCGGTCCCTCTAGGCACTCCTCCACCAGAAGTCGCCCTTCCCCGAAGCGCCGCTCCACCATCACCTCTTGAAGAAACTGATCGGCCGTCTCTTGATCTGGACAAACCGCAACCCCTTTCCCCGCAGCCAGGCCGTCAAACTTCAATACCGTAGGATATTTCCCCGCAATGGCAGCCTGCGCTTCCTCAAGATCAGCACAGCCGGTGGCATCTCCAGTAGGAATCTCATGACGCTGCATAAATTCCTTCGCAAATTCCTTCGAGGCTTCCATTTGCGCGGCAGCAAAAGGAGGCCCCCAACATGGAATTCCCATCTCAGCACACCGATTCGCTAAACCAGATCCTGTCACAAGATAGCTCTCTTCACCCGCCACACAGAGATCGATGTCATGCTCGGACATCCAGGTAACGAGGCTCTCTAAATCATGAGCGTCAACTTTTCCTGCTCCTTCCAGCTCATGAATGGCATCACTCCCTGGGAAACAAAATATTTCAGGATCACATGGAGACTCACCTAACGCTCGAATCAGAGCATGCTCTCGACCACCTTTTCCAACGACGCAGATCTTCACGCCGCTGGAAATAACGAATGAGAAGAGGAATGCAATGCCCTTGTGGTTTCAAAAGCTATCGAAACCATCAAAAATCCTCTTTGTCATGACCATCGCGGAAGGGAATGTTTTGAAGCGAATAGGAAGTGTTCGCATCCATCGCA
>CALGLJ010000021.1 GCA_937930235.1 uncultured Verrucomicrobiales bacterium
TCGTCACCGGCGTTCTAATCGAGATCTCGGAAACTTGGGAAACGACCAAAGCCTACCTCAAACTCTCCTAACAAAAATACGAACCAAACCCAAAAATCAGTCACCTTCAGCAAAAGTCATCAGCCACTTTTACAGAAAAAATTTGCGCGGCCGGCGTTGCCGGAGAGTCTTGCGTGACGACTTGTTATAGAAGGGCAATTTTTCCCGTGGACTCTCGACCTGAAATTGCCCGGTCAAACTCTGCCTCCGGCTTAGCTGGCTCGGAGGGGGGCTTCATCTTCAATGAACAATTAAGTGAGCTCCACTCAAGCGATGACGGCAGGCCGTGGAACGAGGGGCTTTAATGCCAGGAGGTCTCGCGCAACCCTTGTTTGGGTATTGTTGCCTCACCTCGTGTCTCTTTCTGATTTTTTTGATTTCCGCTACAGACTGAACTGTTCATACCGAGCTTGTCCTTGTCTATCATAAATTCCAGCGATTCTCTTTTCGCTCTCTTTAGGAGACATTTCATGACACATGTTGGGAATCACCCAGGAACTTCCCTGGATTTAAAATCCCTTTCGGGTCGAGGGCATTTTTCACTTGGTGATGAAGAGATATTCCGACTTCTCCGAGTGCGTCATTGATCCAACGTTTCTTGGCAAGCCCGACCCCATGTTCGCCTGTGATGACTCCATCATGAGCGAGAATCCACTGGAAGAGACGATCCAAGGCGGCGTCTGCCTGCGCTTTTATCATCGGGTCATGATAGTTTTCCACCATGAGGTTTGTGTGAATATTTCCATCTCCAGCATGTCCAAAACAGGCAATTGGAATTCCTGTTTCTTGCTGAAGTTCTTGCGCAAATTCGACGAGTTGCACCAGTTTCGAACGAGGTACGACGATGTCTTCATTTAATTTCGTTAGCCCAGTCGCACGGAGCGAATAAGAAAAATCCCGACGAAGTTGCCAAATCGTTTCGCAACTCTCGGCATTTCCGTGCGATTCAATCGAAAGCGCCCCAGCGTTTTTCAAGATCATTTCGAGTTCATTCAGCTCTCCTGAAATTGCTCCAGCTCGGCCGTCGATTTCGACGATAAGGTGAGCCTCCCCTGCTGGAAGACAATGCTCTCCCAGGTGGTCGCGAGCGGCCTTCAGAGTGAAGGCATCGGTAATCTCAAGCGCCGAAGGGAGGTGCCCCCCATCAAGAATTGCCTGAACCGCCGATGCCGCATGGGAAAAATCGGGAAAGGTTGCCGTTAACATGGCTCTCTGTTGTGGATGCGGAATCATGCGTAAAGTCGCCTGAGTAATGACTCCCAACATTCCTTCACTCCCGACAAAGAGGTGCAACAGATCAAACCCGGTCTTATTCTTATGACAGCGAGAGCCAATTTCTAACACCTCGCCATTTGCAAGCACGACCTCCAGCCCTAGAACGTAATTTTTTGTTACACCATACTTTAGACAACGTGGCCCTCCCGCATTGGTCGCTAAGTTGCCTCCTATCGAGCATTCTTTCAAAGACGCTGGATCGGGAGGATAGTACCATCCTTTTTTGCGAGCAGCTTCCTGTAAATTTCCGGTGATGACTCCTGGCTGAGTCACGATCACTCCATCCTCTACGTTCACTTCTAGGATTTCATCCATTCGGCGGACCGAGAGCGCGATCCCTCCTTTGACCGGAACGCAGCCTCCCACATAGCCGACTCCTGCTCCCCGCGTCGTAACCGGAATGTTATGTTCGTGTGCGAATCCCATCACCGCCACCACATCATCACGTGATTCCGCAAAAACGACGACATCTGGTAGGTGCGAAAAATTCCAGCGATCCGTGCCATGTTCGGCAAGGACCTCGGCCATTGAAGAAACCTTAGATTCGCCTAAGAGAGATTGAAGTGCATCGATCACGACGACTGAGTAACTCCTTTCTCAAACTGATGAAAGTCTCATCTCAAAGGAGGAGCGAGAGGAGACTCTGGGTTAGGTGGTTTCTCCCACAATGAGTTTTCCTGGCACTAAGAGAATATCATTGTTCGTCTTACCATCGATGACTTCCGAAAGGATACTTCGCCCAGCCTCCATCGCTAAATCATACATCGAGAGGTCAACAGATGTCAGGCTCGGGACGGTGACATCGCGCACTGGGGCATTATCACAGCCAGTCACTCGGAGATCCTCCGGGATTCGATATCCCGCATGATGTGCATGTTGAAGAATTAAAGCTCCCACAATATCATTCATTCCCACAAAAGTACGCACGCCTGCATCATACCACTTTTTAATGGAAGCCGAAGTGATGTCATTCGGAGATTCTGCGAGCCAAAAATCTTTTTCGACATCAAAGGAAATTCCCTGCGCTTCACACGCTTCCGCAAATCCCATTAACCGTGCTTGGGTGACATCTTCGAATCCTTGATAGGAAACAAAACAGCAATGGTCCTGCACTCCCTTACTGAGCAGATGACTCGTAATCAAACTCATCGCTTGGGCGTGATGATTCACAACCTGTCGGATTCCTTCGACGGAACGATTCAGGGTCACCGCAGTTGCTCCGCGAGCTTGGATTAAACTTAATGCCTCAGTAGAAGGATAATGAAAGGCAAAGACGAAAGCCTCCACTTCCCCTCCTTTTTTATGAGGATATGGATTATAATCAGGGCCTCCATTTTCCACGAGCACGTTCACGCTTGCAGGCCTTACTCCTTTGCGAAGGCCATCGACCAGATCCGATAGGCTGAAAAACAATTTTTGAGCTCGATCTTTCCCAGGAGGCAAAACCAATTTCACGGTTAAAATACAACGCTCCTTATGTCGACGGACAGATCGACGAACGTAGCCAAGGGTCTTGGCAATCCGCTCAATATCTTGACGAACAGAATAACCGATGAGATCTGATCCTGCGAGAGCTCTGGAGACGGTAGCCTGCGAAACTCCTGCTTTTTCAGCAATTTCCGCCATGGTTATTTTTTTAGAATTCATCAATTTACGACTACCTTATACTAAAATGTGTCCTTGATCTGCCAGACAATACCTGAGCTTTTTCTCACGCCGCGCTTCCGAAGGTTACAAAGAAAGAAAAATTGATTTACTCAACGAGCTTCACATTTAAAAAATGTCAAACCCTTACCTCTTTTTCTCATGGGCCCAATTATCGCTCTGATCGTCATTGTGCTAGTTTCTCTCTTAATTGTTCGAGCAGGCTCAACGGCCTTGATGTTAACCGGACTGAGTTGGGATGCGGCGAGCTTCCAAGCCTACTCTGCATTTTTCGGAGTAGGCTTTACCACCCGTGAAGCGGAGCTTGTCGTCAACCACCCTCTGAGGCGTCGAATTATTCGAGATCTGATTTTGGCTGGAAATGTGGGACTCACCTCGGGCCTCGCGACTATTATTGTGACATTTCTACAGAAGAATAGCAGCTCGGCTATCCTCACAACAATCGCACTCCTCATCGCTAGCCTCGTGATCATCTTGCTCCTTGGAAAAGTCGGGATCATTCAACGAGTTCTCGATCGAAGCATTCGCTTTGGTCTCGAAAAATTCGGGATGATTCATGTGCTGGATTACGAACTTCTGCTGCGGGTTCAATCCGGCTTTTGTATCTCTGAGATCGATGTTCAAGAAAGTCACTCTCTTGTCGGTAAAGAACTCGGAGAATCTCGCCCTGCCGATTTTGGAATCATTATCCTAGGAATCACGAAATCTAATAAAGATTTTATCGCAGCTCCTAAGCGGCATCAAATCATCGAGCCAGGAGACACGCTCTTGGTCTATGGCCATGAAAAAAACCTTCGAGAGATGGGAGTTTCTCATTTCAAACGATCATAGCAGGTCATGTGGTCATTTCTTCAACTTCATTTTTCTGACAGGGTATTCACCAGAGAACACCTGCACGAACATTCAGGATAAAAATTCACTGCTGCTTGTCGTGACTTGATTTAGAGAAGAAGTTTAGGAAAGGTATCGACATGCTCGCAATTACTCAGGGCGATCCTGCAGGCATCGGCCCGGAATTATGCCTTCATCTCATGGCGCAAGACCCGGAGCTGAGAGTATTTGCCTCGCAAGATTTATTGTTTCGAGTCGCACAACAATTAGGGCTCCCATTTACGCGAACTCTAATCATTGACGTTCCGCTGCCGGCTCAGTGTCAAATCCAAGCGGGTATGATCTCAGATGAAGCTGGTATGCACGGATTTCAATGCCTTGAACGGGCAACTGAAGCCACTCTCAGGGGAGAATTTTCTGCCCTCGTCACGAATCCCATTCACAAGGAAGCATGGCATGAAGCAGGGATCAAGTACCCTGGACATACCGAATTTCTCGTCGCCAAAACCGAGGCGGAATCTCATGCCATGATGCTCACGTCTGAGGAAATCACCTGCTCTCTCGTCACCACGCACATTGCACTTTCAGAAGTCCCTAGCGCCCTTTCCGGGGAACGAATCATGGAGGTCATCACCCTTACTTCCGATATCATGACTCGTCTCAGAGGTCGAAAGCCTCGTCTGGCGATGCCTGGGCTGAATCCTCATGCCGGTGAAGGAGGACTTTTTGGAAGAGAGGAAGGCGAACTTCTCATTCCAGTTTTAGAAGAGGCGCGGCGGCGAGATATCGATATTATAGGCCCTTTATCACCTGACACAGCCTTCCTCCCCAAATTACGAAAAGAGATTGATGCCTATATCTGCCTTTATCACGATCAAGGGTTGATCCCATTAAAGACATTAGCCTTCGATGAAGGGGTGAATGTCACGCTAGGGCTTCCTCTCATTCGCACCTCGGTGGATCATGGGACTGCTTTCGATATCGCCTGGCAGGGAAAAGCCTGCGTCCAGTCGTTACTCGAAGCAGTTCGTATTGCTCGGAAAATCTCTTAGGGGCACCTCCGGAAAGAGATCTCACTCAGGAGGTGGTGTAGCGAACAACATCACACTGGCGCGCTCCGGCAATGAGGGAGTCGATTGCTTCTTGCGCGGTTGAAGGTCGAACTTCTTTTTCACATCGCAGAAGTGACATGACCCAATCCGAAAGCCAGTCAGGAACACTCGTCTCAACCTCACAAAGTGGGGTCACGGTATTTTGGATATGAGAAGCCATCACTTCAAGAGTTCCATCTCCTTCGAATGGACGTTCCTGGGCCAAAGTCCAATAGAACACACACCCCAATCCATAAAGATCAGTCCTCCGGTCCAACTCTTGGCTCAGGAGCTGCTCTGGCGCGGCAAAATAAATGGAGCCATTCATTCCTAAACCCACGGGCCTCCTACCCGCTTCATCTTCGATCACTCGAGCGCGCCCGTAATCTACTAATTTCACCGTACTACGACCACTCGCCTGATAAGAAATCATGATATTAGAAGGCTTTAAATCCAGATGCAACAACCCTCCATCATGGGTTGCCAAAAGTCCTTCCAAGGCTTGAATGGCGAAATCAACAAAACGGTTTATACCGAAGCGCTCTTTTTCCACCGCTTCTTGAAGATCGATGCCATCAATGAGTTCCATCACGATGAAACTCCCTTTCTCGTCGACATTCGCATCAAAAGTGCTCACCACATTGGGGTGCCTGACTCGGGAAACAGATTCTAGCTCTGCGAGGTAATCCTGACTATTACTGGAATTTTCATCCACCTTGAATCGCTTCAAGGCGACTGGTCTCTTGAGTCGGTTATCGAGGGCGCGAAAGACCACTGCAGTCCCGCCTTCTCCGATCTCGACTTCATCAGAATAGCGCTGAGGAACAGAACGAGGCGTTTCATCGGATTTTTGATAAGAATCAGGGCGTGTCACTTCCGGCTTAGGGACATCGCCGCGAGGGTATTTGAACTGGAGAACACGCTGGTTCCGAATCGTTTGACTCAGAGGATAGTACGGCAGTCCCCTGCTCTTAGTGACGAGCGAATCGAAGGCGTTAATTTCCTCGGGAGAAAGCTTTGCGATATATTCGAGATCTGTCCCTTCCTCAAGAGAGGAGTTTCCCAGAAACATATCGTAGAGCTTGTTCATAAAAATGTGAGAGAATGAGTAAGGAGAGATGCGACTTTTAAAGGATGCTCGCTTTGGCGGAAGTCATGAATCGAGATTGTAATTCGCTTTCGCGATAATTTCGCTCATCGATCCCGGCATCGCCGCTACTTCGACACCATCGGGGTCATAGCGTTTTGAGCAGACTTTTGCTCCAGTTCTGATCGTTGGTAGTTCGGCACTTTCATCAATAAATACAAAGAGAAGGTGATCCATCAGAGCACGAATCAGTATGGTGACCCCTTCCACATCCATTCGAATTTCCTGACAGCCTGGCATTTCTGCTCGGAAGGTTTCCATTAAGTCCAATCCATCATTAGCCATTCCAAAAATCACGTCCTCCCTAAAGTCTGTGGGAAGATGGGACGCCTTCTTAATGCCTTCTTCATCAACAATGAAACACCCTGCTACCCCAGGTAATCTCATGATGTAAAATGTGACTTGCTCGGGGTTCATTGGGTTTCGATGATTTCACCGATGGCATCGGTCACCATTTCCAAATGCACATAGGGGTCTGTTAAAAGACCAAATACACGTGGAGCAGAAGTTTCTGCATCTTTGACATTGAGTGAAAAAATCATGAGACGCTCGGTATCTGAGGAGACAGTAATGCGATCGAGGGTTCCTTGACCAGATTGTTTCGCAAGGCTTCCTGCAAACTTAAGGCCAACCGCTGCGATCTCGACCAATGCGGTCGCACGCACAGATGATTCATAAATCGGCTGCAGTTCGCGATTTGTCTGGAAGGTATCTCGCACCCCAGGCAGGTCGTCTATTTTTTCAGGATATAGCGGTTTCGTCATTCAGGAGTGCTGCAGCGGAGGTAGTCTAAGCTAAGGATGAATTCAAGGTCCAGATATGTGAGACTTTTGTAGACCACAAAAACACTGGTCTAGCGCCATATAATTTGAATTCACCTCCAGAATAAGTACTCAGGTGATTACTTATTCTTATTGTTGGAGATAGGTAAGAATCCGATCATGAATGTGTAATACGAGATCGAGCTTCCCGTCTCCATTGGTATCATGAAGATGGATGTCACGCGGCTGATAATCAGAACCACGTTTACCACGATAATGCCGGTCGACCTCAAAGAGGATAAAATGCTGCTGTGTCTCCCACCCCTCATCAGTGCCCAGTAGCACCTCCAGGATATGAGAGCCTCGCGAATCGATGACTACGGCATCCATCTTCCCATCGGTATTGAAATCACCAATTCGAAAATCTATATAGTTCATATCCTTGAGAGTCGTTTGGTAGGTATGCGTCCGTACCGCTTGCATCAGCTTTTGATCCAAAGGAATTCGTAAGATTTTTCCCTCTCCATATAAAAAAATGTCACTTTCAGTTGCTTCTATGGCCGCAAATTCACTGAGGGGGATCTTGAGGGAAGCGAGCGACTCTCCGTGAACATCACATACTTCTAAGGTTCCCCCTTTTTTGTCGTAGACGAGAAATTCTGATGATTGATCTCCGATGACATTCACCATGCAGCCTCCTTGAAGGGAGATCTTTTTCTTCTTAAGATTTAACTGAGACACGACCTGGAGCTGGCCCTCAGAGTTCAGGCGAATCGCTCTCATGAATGTTTCGCGGCAGAGAAGCAGCTCGTCGTTACCATCACCATCGACATCTGCCGCCGAGATCGCGCTGGGATTCAGGCGATTCGTTAATTTCTCCGCAAATCCAGACTGTTTTTCAGCCAGTTTGAACGTGCCATCTTCTTGCTGAAGCAGTATTTTCATCGGATCTCGCTCTAAAATCACAAGCAAATCCAGGCGTCCATTTTGATCAATATCGAAAGGCCGCAGGTCCGTCACACGATCACTGCCGATTGATTCGATTTTCGTTGAGGTGAAGTTCCATTTTTCATCCTCCCAATGAATGACATGCAGATGATTTTCAGAGGTAACAATCAGCTCAGACGTGCCATCTCCATTCAGATCGCCCGCACTCAGACTTGTGGGGGTATTCTCCAGTGGAATCTGATTAGGAAATGGGAGAGAGCCATCCGCCCTCAGAGTCGCGATGCCAATCATGCTTTCTTCTTCACTATAAACGGCGCATTCAGGATTCCCCCCTGGAATCAGATTAGAAACAGTGAGGGCCTTAATCCCATTCACGGTGGCGGACGGGATGGGAGCGGTAAAGCGCCCGTTCGGCTGGAGAAGGTAAACTGATAATTCCGCACTTTTCTCATCGGCGACGATGAGATCAAGATCTCCGTCTTGATCTAAATCTACCCGTTGGTGATGGAGGGCTTCCGCACGAGTCTCTCCAAGAGAGTACGAAAACATCGCGACATCTTCACTCTTTGAGAGATTATTTTCTTCAAGACGCAGTTCGTATCGCTCGAGCGCATTTGTCTCCGAAGATCGCGAGACTGCTCCAGCTTCATCAAAACGAACCATGATTCCCGGAGAGTCAATACCGAGAACCTGCTCTACGGGGAATCCTCCATCTTGCTGCAAGCGAACAAGGACCTCTAGGGCTTCCGGGTCTTGATAGATCAGATCAATTTTGGAATCACCATTGAGATCTCTCAGTTGCAGATTGTAATCGCTTTTTGTGCAGGGATAGTCGGTTGGTTTTTGCAATTCTCCTTTTTCATTTTTCAGAATGAAAATATTTTCGCTCCCAAGCAGAGCGAGATCGAGATCTCCGTCAGCATCTAAGTCTGCCGATGCCAGAGTCAGCCAATTGTTTTTGAGCTCGCGCAGTCTGATCGTTTGCGCAACGGCCCAGGTTCGCCCCTCTTTTTGCAGTTGCACCACAAGTTGATCACGATCCGTGGTGTAGATCATATCCAGTTTTTGATCTCCATTGAGATCAGCGAAGTGGAGATCAAAGGCAGACACCCCCGTCGTCACCCAGTTTTTCAGATAAGGGGCATCTTCCAGAATGGGGTCCCACTTATCTTTCTGAGTGGCAATCTCTCCTGAATCTGCCTTCTCACCAGCTTTAAGCCCATAGCGCATCACAATCCGAGACCGGTCATTATTGATCATCGCCATATCTTGATGACCATCTCGGTCAATATCCCCCAAGAATAGAGCTTGAGTATTCCAGCCCACTTTTAAAGCAAGAGGTTCCGAGAAAGTTTGAGCCGAGATCGGAAGCGCGGTGGGAGCGGCGAAAGCGAGTAATACGAGGAAACGTAGCATGAGTAGAAAAAGAAAGAAGGCCGCTCCAGCCCCATATGAGAGGAGAGCGGCACAATCGGTGAGGGAATGAGGGGATGCCAATTTGAATCTGCTTACTCAGCGAGGATCACGGACTGACCTTCGTATAGCCCGTCCTTAAACCATCCAGCAGTGAGGCTATATTTGAAGGGGATTTTAATTTTTGAAACGTCGATGCCTTCATCTCCATCTAACATGAATGAATTAAATACATCAAATGAATCGCGAATCATCGTCCCCATGTCAGACAAGCTCAAGTTGATTGGATCGGGTTTCAAAAGATCACGATGTTTGTCAAAAAGCTTACTTTTCCAGAGGGTTTCTTGGGGATTTTTTATCTGTTTGAGGGTGTCTTTCACACCTCCTCCAGAATCAAGCCCCATAATCAAATCATTCCCAACAATCGCATATGAGAGAACCTCTCCTCCTAACATCGGCATAGGAACATTATTGATGGTATAACCGAGGAATTCTTCCTTCTCACTCTGAAGCCCCATTCCTCCGACGATCGTTTTAAAGGTGCTTTCGAATTTGTCTTTATCCTTAAGGCCAATGATTACGCATAAGCTTGCATCGACCTCTTGCGGAGTTGGTCTTTTGAAAAACATATATTCCATCTTGGGAGCGAAGGAAGCGAGAAGGTCTTCGCGGAGCTTCACCCCTAGCAGTTGCTCCATCTGACCGAGGCCCATTTGCACCATGGCAGGCGCCATTGGGGAAATCGCCTTCATCGTCTTCATGAGTTCATCATAGATCCCCGGGAGATCATAATTCGCTTGAGTGACACTCAAAATATTCTTGTGAGCATGAATACTCGGAGCAGCAACAGGCTCCTTCGGAAGCAAAGAAGACATAAAGCCTTTTTCCGGAAATTCCATTTTCGTGCGGAAGACCAGATCCCGCTGGCTCATGTCCATCGCAAAACCAAAACGACGGATTCCCTCTAGCGCAAGCGCCCGCCACCCTGCTTCCATATCGATTTGGAATTCGACCTTCTGGCCGGATTCCTCAAGGAAAGCATTCATAGCCAGCTTTACATTGCCCCAAAAATCTTTGAGATCTCCTAAAACCTGAAAATCAGAAGAACCATCTGAGATGAATTGTGATTTCGAAAGAGGGTTGGAGTGACCTTTTTTAATCTGCGTGATGATGTCAGATGCCTCATGGCTACCAAAAATCAGGAATGCGGTCTGATCAACCGTTGCGAAGGAAGCGAGGTTTTCACTCTTCCCAGCCAGATCGACATGAAGGCTAACAACTTCAATCCCATCAATTTTTTTGCTCTTGAACTCAGCTTCTGAATCTTTCCCCCCCACTTGTTTCTTGAGAATATTGAGGACCTCTTTCGCCGTTGTTCGGAATTTCTCCGTATCCTTTACCTCTGCCAGAAGGATGGCCCCGATTTTTTCAGACATCATCTTTACCTGCTTCTCCACCTCATCTCCGTTGATGGCCTCGAGGTCGTCTTCAGTCATCTTGGGTATTTCGAAAGAGACCAAAACTTCCCCCTCTACCTGATCATAGAGGGCTACCATTCCTTTTTTAAATTTCTCCCAAGATTCTTTGTCCTCCGTGTCATCATTGGCAAGCAGCTCTTGAATGATCTCATCAACTTGAGGTTTAATTTGATCGCTTTCATAGATTTCCTTGAGCGGCGATTGTTTCCAATGCGCTTTTGTCTGAGCAGTATTGGTAATGTGAATGGCGAGATCTGAATGAACGCTGACCATCTTCAAGAGATCATTGTCCTCAGCAAAAACGGGGGAACTTGCAAGAAGAGCAGCAAGAGAAAAGTGGCGAATAGTAGTCATAATTTTTTATTGAGTATGAGTTTTCTGTGGAGTGGATTTTTTCACACTCCCTGCAGGGGATAGATAGCGGTAACCCGAGTTTGGATTGCGTGGATCGAAGCCGTAGGCATCGCGGTTTTCAAGAAAATGAACTACGGTGGCCGTCGGAATGGCAAAGGCAATCCCCTCGACCGCACTACTGGCAATTTTGAGATTGTTCACTCCCACGACTTCTCCCTGTCGATTGAATAGCGGTCCGCCAGAGTTTCCGGAGTTAATCTGCGCGGTGTGTTGGATCAGAGTCATGCCCGATTCTACAACACGATTACGGACACTCACGATCCCCTGCGAAACGGTTCGCTCCAGCCCTAAAGGACTTCCAACTGCGAAGACTTCCTGCCCTTGCTCCAAGGCATTGCTCTGAGCCAGAGGGACAAAGGGAAAATCTCTCTCTGCGTGAATTTTCAACAACGCGAGATCAAAGAGCGGACTCTGGGCCAAGAGCTCCACTTTATCAAAAGTAACCTTCCGCAGCTCCCGCTCACCCTGCTCATAGAGAACCACCGTCAGTTTGTAATCTCCTGAAATTACATGATTATTGGAAATGACATACCCTTCGGGAGAAATGATAAACCCTGAGCCGAGGCCACTTGAAGTGCGGACTTGGACCGTGGCAGGGCCGACCTCCTTCACCAATTCGCGGACACTCCTCGTCGGAAGATTCCGCACTCGAGAGTAGATCTTATCTGACATTGCTTCGAGAGCGTCCCCTTTTTTCGCTTTTGTCGATTTTTCTCGAGAAAGAATCTGATTCTTCGGAACGCGTAAAATATCAAAACCCAAATCCACCATCAATGAGGTATCATTTTCTTTGATAATTGAGCCGGAAACCGAAGCGCCATCTTTCAATTTCAACACATCCGCCAAACCGAGATTACTTTTGGCGATTAAAATCAAGACGCAGACAACACGAAAAATATTTGCTTTCAAAATGATGGCGTAAAATACGAGTTCGGGACTGGAGATCAAGCGAGGAGATGATGTAATAGGACAATAAATCTATCATAGGCCATAAAAATACCGACTCGTGCCTTATCTCTGCGAAAGATTAAGGCAAATCCCTGACCCAACGCAAGACCGAGCCCATTCCAAAATAGTTCATCCAGGGCACCTCCAAACAATATGAGATAAAGAGACGAAAACAGTAAGACTTTCCGCTAGAGATAAGTAGAAATTCAAGCTGGCGTACGTCCTGTATGTCTGCGAGATTATCCCGACTCGCTTACCATGTCTCTCGAACCTGATCACGATCACTCCACGCCTATTCCGGAGGAACTCCGGAATCAACTGGCTCAGTTTCAAAAACACCTTTGGCGAATCAAAGTCATGGAGGCTATCCTCGCTGGTCTCGCAGGCCTGATTGTTTCCTTCCTGATCGTCTTCATCCTGGATCGCCTCTTGCCGACTCCCCCTCTCGTCCGTCTAGCGATCTTAGTCGCCGGAACCTCGCTTTTTGCCATCTTCGCCCCCCTATGGATTCGTCGCTGGGTCTTTGGCCACAAACGCGAAGAGCAACTGGCTCGTCTCATCTCTAAGAAATTTCCCAAACTGGGAGATCGCCTTCTAGGAGTCGTCGAGTTGCAGGATCAAACCGAACAAAAAGCCTCCCTGTCTCCCGAACTCCGAGCGGCAGCTATGGCTCACGTCTCTCACCAAGCCAGTCAGCGTGATATGACCGAGGCCCTCCCCTCTTCTCGTCATCAGAAGCTGGCTCTGGGAGTCATCGGGGGAGTCGCTCTCATGGTCGCAGGTTTTGCCCTCGCTCCCAAGGCTGGCATCAACTCTCTGAAACGCTGGCTCATGCCATTTTCTGAAACCGAACGCTACACCTTCACTCAGCTCGACTTTTCAGAAATCCCCAATCCTTATACCGTGCCTTACGGAGAACCGTTCTCACTTGCAGTCCCGGTCTCAGAAAAGAGCGACAAAATCCCCCTGAACGCGGAAGCTCGCTATGGATCTCAGGATTGGCAAACCTCCTCCTTGGAGGAAAATCGCTATCAATTTGAATTTCCGGGTCAGCAAGTGCCTCAAATCCTCACCGTAAAAGCAGGCGATGCCATCCACCGCATCAAGGTCGAGCCCCAAGTCCGACCAGAACTTGCCGACCTCAAAGCGAAAATCAAACTTCCCAATTACCTTCAGCAAGATGATCGCCTCCTCGACATTCGCACCGGAGTCTTGACCGTTTTGGAAGGCAGCCAGGTTTCATTGATTGGAAACTTCACTCGCGCCCTCGCTGAAGCACAAGGCACACTCAGTTACTTAAATAACGAAGAAATCCCAGATGCACCCGCCGCGCCCTCCCCTCGTCAACTTGGATTCGCCTTTCAGGGAGAAACTCTGACCAGCGATTCTTTTCCAGTGAATTCACATCGCGCGGAAATGCCCCTTTTCTGGAGCGATGTAAAAGGACTCAGCGGCGCATCCCGCTTCCTCCTCCGAGTGGAACCAACAGCCGATCAACCACCAAACGCTTACATCCAAGGGATCGAACGCCAAGTGGTCATCCTGGAAGAAGAAACCCTCGAATTCGAAGTATTTGGCGAAGATGATTTTGGCTTACGCGAAATGGGCCTCACTTGGGAAGGCGAATTCACTAAACCAACCGATGACACCCCAGCAAAAGGAGAACTCATCTTACAAAAAGGCTCCCCAACGACAGCGCGCCTCACTGATCTGGCCATCTTCTCTCCCAAAACTCACAACATAGCACCTCAAAAGCTCATCCTGCGCGCATACACGCAAGATTACAAAAAAGACCGCGAGCGCCAATTTTCCCAACCATTGACCGTCTACATCCTCACCCGCGATGAGCATGCTCAAATGCTCAAAAATAAATTCGACCGAATCCTAGGCGAGCTTGAGGATGCCGCCCGCCAAGAGCAAAACAACCTCGACGCCAACGAACGCCTTTCACAAAAAGACGAAAACGAACTCCAGAAGGACGAAAATCAGCAAAAACTCGCCGAAAACACCGAGAAAGAGCGCGAAAATACCGAAAAAATGAAAGAGCTTTCCAAAAAAATGGAAGAGCTCTTCAAAGACGCCGTGCGCAACAAAACCCTCGATCCCAAGGCGATGAAAAAACTCTCCGACGCCATGAACAATCTTGAGCAGCTCGCCGAAGAGGATTTACCTGAAATTAGCGAAAAACTCGCGGAGGCCCAAGACAAAAAGAACGCGGCCCAAAAAACAAAAAGCGATCTTCAGGAAGCAATCGAAAAACAAAAAGAAGCTCTCAAGAAAATGCAGGAGACGATCCAGCAAGCCAATGAAGCGAACCAAAATTTTGAAGCCTCAACTTTCGTCAATCGCCTCAAACGAGCCGCTTCTGAAGAAGAAGGCATCGCCTCTAGCTTCATCGCTGCGATGAATAGTGAAGGGAATACGGAAATCGACAGCATCCTCGGATCCAGTGCAGATGAACGCTTCATGGACCCAGTTCACTTTCGCTTGCTAAAAAGTCTCGTCTCCCAGCAAAAACGAACCAATTCAGACATTCGGTGGATTCAAGAAGATCTTGGCCACTTCCATGCCCGCACTCAAAAGCCTGAGCACAAAAAACTCATCGACGAGATGACTCAGTCGCAAATCAATCTCCGACTAGAAGCCCTCCGTAGAAAAATTGAAACCAATCAGACCTTCCACGCGATTCGCAAAGCGAAACTACAGGCTGAACAGCTCCGAAAGTGGGCCAAAGACCTTGGAGGAGATGACTCTTCTGAAAGCGGTGGAGGCGGAGGAGATGGTGGAGGCGGAGATCAAGCCCAAGAAGATTTTGAATTTATGCTCAAGGTCATGCGTATGGTCCAGAGCGAACAAGACATCCGTGCTCGGACGCGCTCTCTAGAGCAACTCCGGCGATCACTTAAATCACAGAACCCATGAAGAAAAACATCCTCATTCTATCTCTCGCCACAGCGACCCTGTGGGCAGAAGAGAGTCCACCCGCAGTAACAGCTCCGGATCAGAAAGAAGCTCTAGCCAAGCACCGTGAAGGCTCCACCAAGCTTGCTGATGATCAGGACCTCCTCTCCGCCGACGTCCAAGATCTCGTCGATAGCCAAACCAACCCAAAAGTCATCCAGCTCCTCAGTGAAGTAGAAACCCTGATGGCCGAAGCGACTGACGAACTAGAGCAACAGGACACGAGCGGAGAAACGATCGCCATCGAGACTGAAATCATTGAAAAAATCTTTGAAGCCGCAAAAGAAAAAAGCCGGTGACAGCAGAGTGGCTCATCTCAAAGTAGCCAACAGAGCATGGGTGCCATGCTCGATATGATGCAAAGAATGATGGGAAAAACTCCCGGAAAGAAAAAAGATGGTAAAAAACCCGGCAGTGAAGCAGGCGATGGCCTCAAAGGGGATTCCGATGCTGCCAATGACCACATTGCAGGAAAAGCCAATCGCACTAAAGATCCAGTGCGACGCGTCCCTAAGTCTGCTGGACGAGTAGGAGACAATCTTCCGCAAGAATTCCAACGCGCTCTCGACGCATATAACCAGCGGAAACCATAGCAACTGATGCGACATCACAGGGAATACGAAAAAGCCCCCTCTCAGATCAATTTCAGAAAAAGAATTCAGCCCAAGACCTCACGGGCGAATTACTGCCTTCTCATCCTGATCGCCCTCCTTTTCATCCCAAATTTTAGCGAAGCCCAATCTTTGCTTCAACGGGAAGAAAATCCCATTTCGCCTCAAGTAGAAACGATTTACACTCGTGGGCTCCGCTATCTTGCTCTGACTCAGACTGATGACGGCTCATGGAATGATGGAGTCGGGCAAGAACCTGGCGTGGTAGGACTTTGCCTTATGGCCTTCCTCGCTCACGGGGAAGATCCCAATTTCGGACCATATTCTCAGAACATTCAGAATGGGATCAACTACATCCTGAAACAGCAAAAAAATAGCAATGGCTATATTGGCAGTAGTATGTACAGCCACGGCTTTGCCACTCTCGCCCTCGCAGAATGTTACGGCATGTTTCGTGATCCTCGGATCGCTCCCGCACTCAAAAAAGCTGTAGACCTCATTCTCTCGGCCCAAAAACGAAACGGGAAAAAAGCTTGGCGCTACAACCCGGAAAGTAACGGTGCCGACAGCACCGTCTCCGGTTGCCAGATCATCGCCCTCTACGCTGCTCGCAATGCCGGCATCCCCGTGCCTAATGAAGCCTTGGCCAAAGCCCTCAAATACATGGCCTCCTGCAGGGCTAGCGATGGCGGATATGGCTACACCTCAAGCATGGGTGATAAGCCCACACTCACCGCGATCGGGCTTCTCTGCCAAGCTCTTGCAAAGCAAAAAGACACCCGCTCTTTCAGAGCCAGCACGAAGTATCTTGCGAATCAGCTCAATTTTCGAGATAAATACTATCCCTATTATTTCGAATATTACATGGCTCAGGCGCTCTTCCATGCCGACGAAACAATCTTCGAAGAATGGAATGCTAAGAACATCCAATATCTCGCCACCATTCAAGCGCCAGATGGCTCCTTCCCTGGGAATAAGGGACCTGCATTTTCAACTGCCGGAGCGCTCCTTTCACTCGCTCTGAACTACCGTCTTCTTCCGATTTACGAAAAATGAAAATCCCCCCCTCCATTTTTGCCTGCTCTCTCTTAGCCATTCCCCTTTTCGCACAAGAAAGCAGACCTGATCTCATCCGGCTCGTCGATGGTGGCCTTCTTCACGGACACTTCGCAGGATTACAACAGGAGATCCTATGGGAATCTCCTCAGATCAAACAACCTGTCCAGTTCGACCCCAAAAGCATCAACCAGATCATCTTCAGCGAAGGTCACCCAGAAAAACCCAGTCCGCCCAGCTCCACGGCGCATCTCATTAATGACGATGAAATTCTTGGAAAAATCCTCTCCTTAAATGAAACGCATCTGATTTATGAAAGCGCCATTGCTGGAGAGCTTAAGATCGCGCGCAATCAACTCGCCCGCCTGCAACCAAACCCTCACGGAGGCACCCTGCACTACGCCGGCCCCTTCAGCAGCGATGATTGGATCCTCCCAATCTCTCAACCCGAAGAAAATCAAGAAAAAGGAGAAGAAGAGGCGGAGGCTGAAGCAGAGGGAAAAAAACAAACCAAACTCGAACCCAAAGCCTCCACCCCTCCTTGGATCTTCTCCAGCGCAGCCTTTTATAGTAAAAGCTCTACCCCCTTAATCCGTATCCTCGACCTTCCAGAACAAGGACGCCTCCGCTTTAAAATGGCATGGCGAAATCGCCTCAACTTTTCACTCGCTTTCCACTGCGATCTCAAGCGCCCCATCATCCCTGAAAATGATCAGGAAGAAAAAGATGCCTCTGAAAAGGACGAACAAGCCCCTCCCTCTCTCAAATTTGAAAACCTGACCGAGCTGCGCAAAGGAAATCACATCCAAACCGTTCCCTGGCTCAAGCCTAACAATAGTAATCACGCGCTCACTTTTGGCACCGGATACGTCTTAAGCTTTTTTTCCAGCTACCCGAGTCTCCACCGTTGCTATTTTTCTGAAACTGGTCAGACCAAGGTTACCAACCTCAGATCATCCCGTGGCCGACCAAATCTTGGCGAAAATGGCGAAGCTGAATTCGACCTCCGCTTTGATAAAGCACAGAACTCCATCGTCCTCTTCGTCAATGGTGATTACGTCTCACAATGGAATGACATGAACGGCTACATCGGCCAAGGTCAAGCGATCGGCTTCGTGGCAAATAGTCAGTGCGAACTCCGCCTCTCCGACATTCGGGTCAGCGCCTGGAACGGAGTTCGGGATTCGGCACGAAGCATGGAGCATGCTGAGCGAGATATCGTCCTCCTAACCAATGGAACTGACCGATTTTCCGGTAAAATCACTGCCATCTCCAAAGATCGACTTTCTCTGAAAAGCCTCTACGCCACCCTCGACTTCCCCCTCTCAGAGATTGCAGATATCCACTTCGCAAGCAATCACCTCACTCAGCCTGACACCGTCACTTGGCCCCCAGAAACATCCCTCCTCTATACCTCCCCCACCGGACGCCTCACGCTCGTTCCAGAACACGCGTCTGCCGATACCATTCATGCCAGCTCCCCTCTCTTAGGGAACAACCTTTCCATCCAGTTGGAATCCGCCACTCTTCTGGAGCTTAATAAAGCTCCTCACGACCTCGACGAATGGTTCGATGAATTTTAAAATTACTCTTCTCTCCGCTTGCCTCCCCGCCATCGCTCTCCTCCCTGCGTCGGCCTCCGATCAGATCACCCTGAAGCAAGGCAACGTCATCCACGGTAAGATCATCTCTTTAGAAACAGATCTCATCGAAATCAAAACTCCCCACGCCGAGACGCCTCTCAAAGTGAAAGGCCAGACGCTCCAACATCTCAAATTCGACCAAGAAACCGCAAAAGATCTCCCCACTCATTCTGAAAAGATCACCCTCAAAAATGGAGACGTCTTCCCCGCAGAAGTCCTGTCGCTCGATCATGAAAAACTCAAAGTCCAAACATGGTTTGCTGGCACCATCGACATCCCCCGCCCCCATGTCAAAAGCGTGCATTACGGCCTCAAACCTCAACCTCTGATTTATCAAGGACCAAAGGACATCAAAGAATGGCGACAACAAAACAGCTGGGCCGAAGATCAAAAAACAAAAAACAGCTTCTTCTCCACAAACACAGGTGAAATCAGCAAAGCCATCGCAATCCCGAAAAACTTCATTTTTCAAACCACCCTCAGTTGGCGAAATACTCCCAACATTCGAATCTACCTCTGCGCAAATGATCATGAAACGAAATTCTGCCTCAATGCCTACCGCATCAGCTTTAGTGGACAAAACATTCAGCTAGAACGACTCATCGAAAAAAACAAATCTGAGGTGGAATCTCAGTTTCTAGGAGATATCGGAACCAAAACCACTGACTTTCCTACAAATCAGTTCAAACTCGAAGTCCGTGCCAACCGTGAAGACCGCACCCTCGCAGTTTACCTAGACGGCCATCTCCGGAAAACTTTCCTAGATCAAAACCCTGCCCCCAAAGGAAACATCATGATCTTCGAAAGCCTCATCCCTCGGCGTCAATCTCACATCATCGAACACATCGCCTGTTACGAATGGGATACCATCACCCAACATCTTCACCGTGAAGGCCCCGTCGATGATCCAAAACTAGACTCCGTCTCCGTAGCCGACGGAGACCGCTACAGTGGAAAGATCATCGGCATCTCCGAGGAACAACTGACCCTACGCTCCCCGGTCATCGATCACCCCTTGGAGATTCCCACCTCTCACTGCTCCGTCCTCCACTTCGAGAACGAACATCCAAAGCAGATCACTCGTGGCGCCTTTGGCCTCAACTTGGCTAATGGAGGCACCTTGGGGCTTGAGAGCATCCAACTCGATCAAGAGCTCAGAGCACAGCACCCCATGCTTGGCAAGCTCAACTTGGATCGCCGCATTCTCAGCAGCATCACAAGACAGGCAAAACAAAGCGCAACTCAAAACAACGATTAGTTAGCCATGAGACTTCTCCACCTCTTCCACCTCACCCTTCTGCCATTTCTTTCCGCCGAGGAAATTGTGAAATCACCGCAAAGCCGTGACTCTCTCTTAACCTTTTCTGATGAAACCCAGCTGCAAGGGAAAATTCTCTCAGTGGACCTCCCCTCCCAATCACTGAAGCTCCGCTCCCCCCAGCTAGAGACCGAGACCACCCTCAAAACCAACGGCCTCTACGAAATTGAATTTCCCAAAACATTCACTCCACCTGAAACCCACCACTACGCGATCGCCACAAGTAAACCTCGGATCAAAGAACGCCAAAAAGACAGCATCCGCGGACGACTGATCGCCCTAGATGACACCACCATTACCCTCGATACCTGGTATGCTGGCACTCTCAAACTAAAGCGCGAAATGATCGGCGCTCTCGATATTTTCCCCCACTCCCCGAGCCTCTACTCAGGACCGAACACCCTCAAAGAATGGGTCACCTCAAATGGAGTCTTAGAAGAAAACTGGACTCTCCAAGACCGCACTCTCACATCCAAATCACGACATGGCATTGCCCGCAAAGTCCCTATTCCCGGAAGAGCAAAAATTAGCTTTACCGCCTCATGGAAAGCGAACCCAAACTTTAGTTTCATTTTCCTTTCCAATGAAGGCGACTCTTCCTACCCCGAAGTAAACTATCGCCTCAACGTCCATCGCAACAGCCTCACAATTTCCCGTGACGGCCCTGAGCGAAAACAAAATAACTTCCTCGCCCGCTCCCAGCACACCATCTCAAGACGCGGACAAGAAAAGGCCACCTTTGACATCTACCTAGATCGCGCCCCCGGAGGACAAAACGGAATCTTTATCGATGGTGAAAAATCAGACACCTGGACGGGCACCGATGATACCGAAGGGATGGGTGATTGGATTCACTTTGTTCCAAAAAATGAACTCGAATTAAAAATCACCAACATCTCCATCACAGAATGGAACGGGGCCCTCCCAAAAGGACAACAAACAGAAAACGAAACCATCGATGACAGCTTGAAAGACCTAGAAGGTGAAACCATCTCTCTCATCAACGGAGACACCCTGATCGGCCAAATCAAAAAAATCTCCGATGGAACGCTACAAACAAAAACCATTTATGGTGAGATCGGCATCCCCATTAATCGCATCAGAGCGATCAACGTCGCGGGCGAACACCCCGATAAACCTCAGCCCATCCTTCTGGAGAATGAAATTCGGGCATGGTTTCATGAAGGAGGATTCATCCACATGAAACTCGTCGCCATGGACCACAAAACAATTCGAGGACGAAGCCAGGTTTTCACCATCGATGAATTTGATGAAAACCAAGAAGGTGAAGCCACCTTCGACCTCTCCGCCTTTTCCCGTATCGAATTCAATGTCTGGCCCCGCGAGCTCGCACGGCGCCTCTACGGAAAAGAAACTGTAAGATGATCCATAGACTAATGACCACGCAATGCGTTGAGACACAGCTTGATTCCATTTCCGTTTCAAGATGAAATATTCATCACAACATCCTCACAAATTTTTATCCTCCCAAATTCATTATCTTTCTCCTATCCTAACAAAAGATCTATTACGCACCTCTATTCATGACTATAATCCCGTGCACGGCAGACCACCCCCTCGGTAGACAAACCCTCTTCTGGGCATCCCAAAACATCAATATCACCTCAAAAACTGAAAATAACTCGTAAACAACCATTATTTAGGTTGTTTTGATATTGCACCAGAATAGATGGTGTTAAGAATACCCATCACTCTCTTTCTATGAGCGACGAACGCTACGAACTTAAAGGAAAAATTGGCCAAGGCGGAGTAGGTGCGGTTTACCGCGCCTTTGACAAAAACCTCAATCGGGAGGTTGCCATCAAACGCGTCCTCCCCGGAGGAGGCTACGAAAATGATGAAGAAGCCACCAAAGCCATGCTTCACGAGGCAACTTCACTCTGCTCTGTCCAGCACCCTCACATCGTCACGGTGTTCGATGCAGGAGTAGACTCTGACGGACCCTACGTCGTCATGGAACTACTTTCCGGGCGGACCCTTGATGAAATGGTCGAACGAGGCACCCTGACCTACGATGATTTTCGAGAAGTCGCTCTTCAATCTCAAGAAGCTCTCATCGCAGCTCAAGACCTCGACCTAGTCCACCGCGACATCAAGCCCACCAACATGATGGTGACCTGGCTTCCCTCAGGGAGATTCCAAGTGAAGCTGGTAGACTTTGGCCTTGCCAAATTTTCCCCACAACCCTCCCTTCAAACAATCGACCATGGTGATTCCGTATTCGGATCAATCTACTTCATGGCCCCTGAGCAGTTCGAGCGTACCCCACTCGACCAGCGCACCGACATGTATTCCCTAGGTTGCGTCTACTACTACTGCCTCACTGGACAGCACCCCTTTGACGGAGAAACCGCGCCACTCGTCATGACCGCGCACCTCCAAAATCGTGTCCCTCCCCTTCACGACCTCCGCCCTGATCTCCCGAAATGGCTCTGCGACTGGGTCATGTGGCATATCGCGCGAGATATGAATGATCGCCCGCCGAACGCTCGGGAAGCACTGAAACAGTTTCTCATGGCAGAAACTGAAGGAGAAGTTGGCGCGGAAATTCCAGTTCTCACCCCAGGAACCAATGGCACCACCCCGAACATTCCCGCAGGCGCAGGAATAGGTGCCCCCGTCGGAGGACACACCGCACCTCAGCCCATTCTTCCACCAGAAGGACAACAACCTTCCGTCCATACGGCAGCCCAGAAAGTCCGCTCTGCTCGACTCACCGCTCCAGTCCCTCATAAGGACACCGATCATCCTCCTCAGGTCGCGGCTGCAGCTGCAGCTCCACCAGTAGCACAAACGGCCCCCGCCGTCGCTGGCATCAATCCTGGCACGGGACCGATCAATCCTGGCACTGGCCCCATCGGAACGATGTCTGGCCAGACTGGACCCATCGTAGGTGGCGTCGCCGGAGTCTCATTACCCAACGTTGAAAAAAGTGGTCTCAGCAACACTGCGAAAGCCGTCATCGGCGCAGTCATTGCCGTTGCTCTGGGCATCGCAATCGTCGTGCTAATGGGCGGCAAAAAAAATACCGCTGAAGTAAAACGTATCAATGAAATCACCGCGAACTTCGCGAATGGAAAGATCCCAGAAGAAGTCATCCTCAAAGGCAGTGACCTCGACATCATCCTTCAATACCTCACCACTCACCAAAAAACCTCCCGTGAGGAACGAGAAACCCTCTACCAAGCACTCACCATTGGCACCACTGAGGATGGGACAAACATTGATCTCACCGTCTCTGAATTCTCTGGCGATCAAAAGAATTACATGAACGATGAGGTCCGCCAGAAACTCTTCCGGGTCCTGCAAATTCGCTCAAAGGAAGCATCCATCCCAGCCCTTCTTCAATTTGTTGCTAAAACAGACAACGTCTCCTCTGGAAAAGCAGCTCTTAGCGCAATTCGCAGAATGCTCACCAAAGATCATTTTGGGGAACTACTGGGCATCGTTCGCATCTCACAACAGATGGGGCTCAAATCGAATGCCATCGACATCCTCGTAGACATCGTCTCCAAATCGAAGGACAAAGATCAATTCATCACTCCCACCGTAGGAGCATTTCGCGCAGCCACCGAAGCAGATACCCGTCAGGGACTCCTTCGCGTTCTCGGTGCCGTTGGTGGTACCCAAGCAGGCGAACTCGTAGGCTCAGCTCTCGAAGGGGATGAAAAAACAATGCAAATTGCAGCCGTCGCAGCCCTGAAAAATTGGCCGAATACGGAAATGTTTGACAGACTCATTGCATTCACCCGCAGACAGCCAGATGACCTTCTCCGCAGAGAAGGATTCAGCGCGGTCATTGACTTCTTAGACACCAGACACGATTCCCTCAAAGACAACGATCGAGAAACTTACTGGACCGAAATTGCAGAAATTGCCGTCAGTGAGAGCGAGCAAATCAAAGTCATTAACTCCATGGGGAATCAAATCGACAAATGGGCACTCGGTATCCTCGATTATTATGGAGAAGAAGGTGAAAGTAGCCGCGTCATCGATAAAGCCGAACGTGCCCGGAGACAGCTTGAGAATAAAATCAAACGACTCGGCCGATAGCCCATCACTCTCCCGTTAAACAAAATTAAAAAAGGTTGAACCCCATCAGACTCAACCGTCAACCGTCAACCAATACCAAATCCACTAATTCAAGTGGTATAAAGAACGGATATCAGGCCTTTGTTGTTCGTTCCAGCAACCGGTCATCTTGATTGCGAAATTTGAAACGCCTCGATTCTCAACTTTCAGGTTGGCGGAGCCGAACACTTCAACCGGTATTTTAAAACGTGCCTGTCTTTTAAAACGATAGACGATAGGCTTTCCTTTCAGAAGGGCCGCCGCCCAAAGAGTGAAAGGAGAATGCCCAATCCGTCATTCGCAATTTCACCTTCATTGGTGATCGAGCTCATCGGGATGAGATTAAGAACAGCCCCAGTCAAGGCGCTGAGACCGACACCCTGAAGAATCAATTCAAAGATGCTGCCATCCGAGTCCGCAAATTTATCGAAGCCGAGGAAAGAATAGATGGCAAACAAATGAGAAGCTCTATTCCCGGTCCTGCGAAGTATACGAAGGCACTTTTCAAACGGCCCCAGTTTTTTTCGGAATAATCAGGCAACATGTAACCACCGATGGGGATGGTCCGAAGCTCAATCTTGGCTCGACCAAAGTGAAACTCCTTCATGATTTTCCCAATACCCACGACCAATTCTTTCACTTCCCAACCGACTAACTTCGCTGCGATGGCGTGACCGAGCTCATGAATGAAAGTCAGCGGTATCCAAGCCACAAGAAAGGCAATAGCGGCTAGCTTTCCAGGTTCGTAGTCCGTTGCAATGTCGAGCGAAAAGCCCAAAAGCATGAGCACCAGAAACGAATAATAAGTAATCTTCTCCCCGCGCGTCGATGGTCCGGAATCTTTGCTGTAATCGATTTCCAACATCTCTTTTCTTAATACACCTTAAATTCTTTTTATTTGTCTGTCTTTTAAAATCAGACACTTTCGCCACCTCTACGATCACATCCCTACAAATTTTAGATTCACTCCCGCATCACGAACACTCGGCTCCTTCCGCTCAACAACTTCTTCCCCGGCTTCACTCGCATCCGACCCATCTCCTCGCAGTAACGCTCGGACACTTCCCGTACAAACCCTTCGCTCCCTAACACCACTCCTCGACTCATCGCCCGAATCCGATTCTCCCGTAACTTGAGTCCTTCCTTCAGCTTCACATTTGTCATCTCCTCAACGCTCATCCCTTTCTTCTTCGACTCTCGTTTCTCTCCCGTTTTCGGATCTTTTTCTCCTACGGAAAC
>CALGLJ010000022.1 GCA_937930235.1 uncultured Verrucomicrobiales bacterium
CTCTCTCGGCGTCGCAAAAAACGCCAGATGATTGTCGAACGCTGGGGGAAGCGTAATAGTAAAGTGAAGGCGCGCAACCTTGATGACCGCATCCAATTAGAGCGAGACGAAAGGGGAGAGCTCTAAATTGAGACTCTAAGCCGAGGAGTGGTAAGTCGCAGTTGGTGCCTGCTTATTGATTTCCTAAAATTTCACTCAATTTTTCCGCGCTCTTGGAGTCGAGCTTGATTTTTTCAAGCATTTTACCCAGTTGTTTTTCCTGATTCTGAATCAAGGCCAGCGGTTCTGGATAATCATCTTTGACCGGGTGGTCCGAGAGGAATTCCGCTAAATCGAGTCGGTTAGGTGAAGCGAGATCGATCCCGTCGCTTTCGTATAATTCACAAATTGTTTCGGCATCTCCTTTTCCTAAGATCGCCCCGCGAGCGACAAGCGTTCCCACAGTCATTTTTTGATTGGAGACCTTACGGTAGAGGCTCTGAATGATCTGCCCGCTCGGAAGTCGATGGCCAAGAACCAGCACTTGCCCCGTCATTAAGACAAGCGCATTTCCAATAGCCTTCACCTCGTCCTGCGGGGTTGGATCAGAAAATTGGCGAGCGGTAGGTAGGCGGTAGCGTTCGATTCCAGTCAGCAAATTGAGCTCAGTCTGAAATTCTGCGGTCCAAAATTGATTTTCACCCCCCCGCGCGATGGGGTAACCCGCGACCGCATCTGCTTCCTGATAATTGCGCAAAGACTGAGCGTAGTAAATCGGAGGGTCTTTTTGGAACAGCACCCCGACGGTAAGGAAGGCAATCCCTAAGAGAATAAGGCCCCAAATGACCAAGGTTTGACGCTGAATCTTCATGATTTCCTTTGATTCTAGCTCTTTTAGGCCGATGTTCCACTCATTTGACGGAACAAGTCTGTTGGACTATCCTCTCATCACCATGAGAAAATTGCTTTTGCTTAGCGCTCTTGTTTTTGCTGGCCTCCTCACGATTGGCTCTTTAGCGCAATCGGGCCACGAGATGGTCATTGAAAAAAAAGCCCCAGAACAACCCCTGAAGCCTGTGAAGAAAACCGAAGAAGAATGGAAAAAACAACTCACCCCTGAGCAATATGCCATCCTGCGTCAGGCTGGGACGGAACGAGCAAATGGTGAAGTTTACAAACAATTCAAAAAACAAGGGGCCGGGACTTACTATTGTGCTGGATGTAATGCCGAACTCTTTTCCTCTGATACCAAGTTTGATTCTCAATGCGGCTGGCCCTCATTCTACGACCCGTCAAAAGCGAAAAATGTAAAAACCTCAACCGATTACAAGCTGGGTTATGCTCGCACGGAAGTACTCTGTGCAGTGTGTGATGGTCATTTGGGGCATGTTTTTGAAGGCGAAACATTTGCATCTCTTGGGCACCGTCAGACTCCGACCGCCCAGAGGTATTGTATTAATGGGACCGTCCTCAAATTTGTCCCCGCAACCGAAAAAAAAGTGGATCCGGGAAAGACTGATTCCTCAAAAAAGAAGTCTGAGGGAAAATCTAAAGGCGGCTAATCTTCCCGCTTTCGTCAAAGCAGTGCGCGAGGAAAAAGTCGTGTCGATAAGCAATGCGTATGGTTGTCTCGAAGAGACTTCGAAAATTGAACACCGTCATCTAAATCTGCCACAAGCCCTACGGCCTGATCCATATTTAGACAGATCGTCACTATTTGAAACCTTGGTGATAGCCTGCGCTCAGCAAAAGGTTTATAATAGTGCGCTTTTATGGAGGGATCGTCCAAATACTCAGTTCCCAATTTGGAAAGAGCACTCCGTGTGTTCGAGCTTCTGAGTGATCACAAGGAAGGGCTGATCGTATCGCAAATTGCCAAGGAACTGAACGTCCCGCGTAATTCGATTTTCCGTATCTGCGCCACTCTCCGTGAGCAAGGATACCTGCAATATTATCGCGACACGCAGCAGGTCACTTTAACAAAGAAACTCTTCGCTATCGGTTACCGTGCCTTAGCTGACGACAACATCGTGCAACTCGCTCACGACCCCATGCGTGCGCTTCGTGACGAAGTTCGCGAGACTGTCCTCATCGGAACTTTGATGGAAAAAGAAGGCGCTGTTTTAGAAGAAATGGCAGGACTTCATCATTTTAATTTCCGCGTAGAGCGCGGGGCACGCTTTTTTCTACATTGCACCGCGCCAGGCAAGGCGATCCTCGCCTTCCTTTCCAAAGCTGAGCAAGCCAAACTCGTTGACCGTATCGAGCTCACCAAGTTCAACGAAAATACCATCACCTCAAAACTTGATCTAATAGAGGAACTTGATGCTATCAAAGCACGTGGTATTTCTTATGATCACGCGGAACAAATCAACGGTTGCCACTGCATCGCCGCTCCGGTCATGGATCAATACAGTTACCCTGTCGCAGCTATTTGGCTCACCGGCCCTTCTAGCAGAATCCCAGACACAGATTTCCCTGCACTTGGCCTGCACGTAAAGCGTGCTGCCGATAACGTCTCTCAACTCCTTGGATACCAATCATAATACGATGATCTCTCGCAAACTATCACTCCTCGCCACGACTTCCTTCCTAGGCACACTTTCTGTCCTCGCCACAAATGATGGACCAGGCATCTTAAGCAAAGAATTTTCAACTGACGAACTCTACAAGCCAATAGGCTCTATCGACAGTTCTAAAAAACACGTGCGAGGCCACGCCGCGATGCAGCTTTTCAAAGGCTATCTCGCAGTCGTAGAGGGACGAGACAGTGGACTTGGTGACGCTGCCATTGCTTTTTTTGACATCTCAGATCCAGAAAAACCAAAGCGTGTCTCCACTCATGCCGATGAACACACCAAGGTTCTCTTCGAAGGGCACAACTACGGCTTTCTCGAAAAAGATGGCAAAGACTACGTCTTTCTCAATGCTCAGACTGGCATCCAAATTTGGGATTGGACGGACATCCAAAAACCCACGCATGTCAGCACGCTCACAATACCAAAACTCACTAAAGGCGCCTATGCAGATACCGCTTGGTGGCTCGCGATGCAATATCCCTACGTCTATCTAGCAGGAACCAATACTGGGATTCACATCATCAATGCTTCAGATCTTAACGCTCCAAAACTCGCTAAAACTATTCCAATGAGTAAACTCGGTGGCTTTAAAATCGGTTCATTATTTACCTGCGGGAATCTGATGGTGTGCAGCACTTTTGATGCACCAGGAATCAGTGTCTTAGACATCAGTGATCCTCTGAACCCGAAGATCGAAAAAACACTCCAAGATGAATTCGGCTACAGTAGTCTCTTCAACGGAGGCTACCTTTACGGCATCGGTGAGGTCCCTCGCATCTGGGATGTCCGCGATCCGCGGAATACCAAACTCATCAGCCAATATAAAGGTAAACGCCTCGGCTCTAAAGGCGGTTATGGCGTCATCCAAGATGGCTTCTTGCACCAAGGGGCCTCTAATGGATATGCAAAGGTCGATATTCGTGACCCGAAGTCTCCAAAGCTGGTGAAGCGCGTTTCGATGAAGATTCCGCGACAAGACTTCGACGGCGCCAATGTGATTGGCAACTACGTCATCATGTCCTGTGACCATGGCACCGGCTCTCACATCATCGCCCACCAGTCAGCTCCTGATCATATTGGCCCGGAAGTCAATTTCATCAGTCCTGCAAATGGTTCACAAAACAACCATCGCCTCAGCCGAATCGGCCTCACCTTTACAGATGAAGTCGACCATCATGATCTCGATCAAATCATCGTTCAGGAAGTCGGAGGACAACGCCTCGAAGGTCAATGGAGTCTTCATAATGCCATTCTCAATTTCACCCCTACCGATCCATTACTCGCAGAGACCACCTATGAGATCCACCTTCCAGCGGGATCAATCTCGGATCAAGTCGGCAATCCACTCACCAAAGCATTCAAGTCCATTTTTTCTACGGGCAAAACCCTCAGTGACTTCAAGGTAGCCATTCACGAAAATGCGCCTACTCAACTCGGTGAAATCACCCAATTCAATGTGACCGGAGGAGCTCCAGATACCGAGTATTCCTGGGACTTTGGCGATGGAACCGCTGTGACTACTTTCTCCAGAGACACAACTGTGGCTCACACTTACGAGAAACCAGGGCGCTATCAAGTTCTCGTCCATGCAAAGCAAAACGGTCAAAAAGCGGTAGCCCTTCAACCTCAATTGATTTTCCGCGAGGCGACTTCGCTACCACCGAGTCACTCATCTACGATCGCACTCGATCATCGCCGTCAGCGTGTCTGGAATGTGAATCCAGACAATGGAACGGTCTCTGTAATTGACACCAATACAATGCTCAAGCTGAAGGAAATTCCGGTAGGCCCGCACCCTCGCACTCTCTCCGTCTCAGGGAATCTCGTGGCCGTTACGGAGGAAGATCTTTCTCAGCTCCATCTCATCGATGCGGAGAAACTCGTACACTTAAGTACGATTTCTCTCGGGGCATCCACCCACCCATATGGAGTGGTCCTCACACGTGATGCTCAAACGGCCTATGTCAGCAGTGAAGCACTCGGGGTGATCCACGAAATCGATTGCGCAACAGGAAAAATTCGCCGTGCCATCAGCAATCCCACTATGAAAGGCGCTTCGCTCCGTGGACTGGCTCTGAACTCTGATCAAACAACCCTCTACGCGACCCGATTCATCTCACCAGATGAACATGGTGTCGTTTATCAGATCGACCTGAAGTCCGACTCGGTAAAAAATCTCACCCTTGAGATCGATCAATCACCGGACACCGAGGATTCTGGCCGAGGCCTCCCTAATTTCCTGAGTCAAATCGTCATCTCACCCGATGGGACCCAAGCCTGGGTGCCGTCGAAAAAAGACAACATTGAACGAGGACTCGCACGCGATGGACAGGCTCTCACTTTCGAAAATACCGTCCGCCCGATCGCTTCAAAAATTAACCTGATCGATAGTCAAGAAATCATCCAACAGCGTCACGACTTTAATGACAAGGACATGCCCATTGCGGTAGCTTACAGCCCTCATGGAAATCTTCTCTTTGTCGCCATGCAGGGGAGCAACAGCGTGGAAGTGATCGATGCCTATGGGAGTAGTCACATCACCTCGCTTCTTGATGTTGGTGCTGCGCCACGGGGTCTTGTTATTGATGCGAAGACCCAAAAGCTGTTCGTGCATAATTTCCTCGATCGCAATGTGGTCTCCTATGACATTTCTGACCTCTTAAATGATGGTGATGGCGTCGCAAACCGTCTTGCGGAAACCACCGTCGTCAGCCAGGACCGCATGAATGACCTTGTTCTAACAGGCAAGAAGCTCTTTCACCATGCAGGTAACCCAGAGATGAGCCGCGATTCCTACCTCAGCTGTGCCAGCTGTCATCAAGATGGTGGACAAGACGGCCGAGTCTGGGACTTTACCGATCGAGGAGAAGGGCTACGGAATACCACCACTCTATCCGGTAAAGCTGGCGAAAAACACGGTCCTCTTCACTGGTCCGCTAACTTCGATGAGATCCAAGATTTTGAACACGATATCCGGGGAGAATTCGGAGGCACGGGAATGATCAAATCCTCTCTGAGTCCTAAGAGCTTTTTCAAAAATTGGCATCCCCTTGGTTTTCCAAAAGCTGGCGTGAGTAAACACCTCGATGCACTCGCGACTTATATCCGCTCGCTCTACAAGACAACATCCAGTCCCTACCGCGCGTCAAACGGCTCCCTCACTGATTCAGGTCTGCGAGGACGCAAAATTTTTCAAGAACTCAACTGTGCAAGTTGTCATAGTGGCAGTGACTTTACCGATAGCCCTCAGCGCTATCTCCATGATGTCGGAACACTCTCTGAATCTTCAGGCAAACGCCTTGGAAGAGAGCTCCAAGGAATCGACACGCCGACCCTAAAGGGAATTTGGGCCACCCCGCCCTATCTGCACGATGGCTCTGCCGCGACTCTGCTGGATGTTCTTACCGAGAAAAATAAGCAGGACCTTCATGGCGAGACGAACAAACTCAGCTCTGAGGAACTGAACGATCTCGTCGAATATCTCCTCCAGATCGATGATCGTGAACCCGCTTTCACTCTCATTAAAACCACGACTAATGAAAAATCAATCAAGGTAGTCGACCACAACATGATGGCAAAAAGCATCATCGACGCCATCAAAACAAAAAACCCAACAGCTCCCATTACCAGCCTCGTAGACCGTGAAATACCGATAGACGAAGCCTATGAAATCCAGGCCGCCTACGATCGCTACATGAGTCAAATATATGGCCCCCACGTCGGCTATAAAATGGCCTACGCGAGTAAAGCTTCACAGGAAAAATGGGGAATCCCATCTGCCGTCTCCGGCACCTTTTTCAAGAAGCAGAAAGTGAACTCAGGTGGTTCCGTAAAGGCTGATAGCTTTATTGGGTTCCACATCGAATCAGAGATCACCTTCGTCCTTAAGAAAGACATCCGTGAACACATCGAAAATTTCGAAGATCTCACAGCTTACATCAAATCCGTGCACGTCGGTCTAGATGTTCCTGATCTCCGCTTTGATAAATCTAAGGGTAAGGTCCAAGTCGCTGACGTCATCGGGATGTCATGTGGAACCCATACCTATGTATTAGGAAAAGGGGTCTCTCCTAAAGGTCTCGACTTTAGTAAAATCAACGTCGAGCTGACGCGCGACGGCAAAAAGGTCTACGAAGGAGCGGCTAGTAATGTGCTCGGTGATCCTCGGGAGTCACTTCGCCAGCTTGCGAATCGGATGATCAAAGCGGGAACACCACTCTTAAAAAACCAATTTGTCCTCACCGGCTCAGTCGCAGGCGCCTACTTCCCAAAAGAAAAAGAAGGTCGACCAGGCAAATACATCGGAACTGCCACCGGACTGCCACCAGTAGAGCTGACGGTGAAATAAGGCCTCTCCATATCAGTAATAGAGATAAAGCTCCTGGTTGATACGACGGAATATCATACCCGTTGTAGAACCAAAATTGAATCACTGAGCATGAATCTTCACCTCGTTCATCACTTTACCATCCACGCTGTGATGGCGGACCATTGCCACTTGATCGATAATTTCAACTGAGAGATATCCCCCCTTAATTCGAAGAAATGGCTGCCAATCTTCTTGGAGTGATTTTTTGAAACCAGCAGCATGCTCATCTGAAGCGGGTCCACTTCCAAATTCGTTTAAGCCTGTGTCAGGGTCAATGGAGTGGTATTGCCAATGGCGGTCACCGTTGATCACAAAACACCCTGGGATACGATTTAAGAATTCGCGCAGACGTTTACCCTCGTGAGCGAAGGCTGTATTGGCGTGGTTGTCTTTTTTTCTCTTGCGATCTGGACCGACCACTGGAGTTGCGGAGATGTAAAGTTTGAAGGTCGCATCGGAATTCGACATTGATTGCTCTAGCCATGTCCATTGTTCGGCTCCGAGAATCGTTTTTTGAGGGCCATCATGTGTGGTGTTAGGTGAACGGAATTCCCGTCCCTCTGGTAACCAGATTTGCAAATTTTTACCCCAACGGAAAGTACGGTAAGGTTTTTTAGATTGCGGAATCTGCTCCCGCCAAATCTTAAGCCCTTGGTCCCAAGTCAAATTTCCATAAGTCTGACCGGGCCAGCAGTCGTCCTTGAGGAGATCGTGGTCATCGTGCATCCAATAAGATGGAACCTGACTGTGAAAGGAACGCAGGTAGGGCAATGAATAGAGGCGATTCCATTTGTAGCGTGCGGTGGCCATGTCTTTGGCGTATGGCTCAGGTTTATCGTAGTAAAGAGTGTCACCTGTCTGCACAAAAAATGCGGGCTTCTGCGCTAGCATCGATTTGTAAATTTTGTGCCCGTTGGCCTTATCATCGCGTCGTGGAAAATCTTGGCAGGTGGAAACAACAAATGTGATTGGTTTTGCCGCATCTTTGGCAGGTGCGGTTGTGAATTTTCCGTTAAATTTGGCCTGGCTCCCTTTCGCGATCACCTCGAAGAGGTAGTTCGTTGCAGGTTTTAAATTTTCGAGTTTCAGTTGATGACAAAAGTCATCGTCAGCACTCACTTTTTTCCATGGAGTTTCTGTTTTCTTACTCGGTAATGCCGATTCCCAATAAACGAATCTCAGTTCGCCAGCGAGACCTGGAGCTTGCCAGTGAGGATTGTTCTCGTCCCATTGTTCGATCTGATGATCAGCCTCTGCCCTTGCGGTGAGCCGAGTCCAGAGCACGGTGCTGGTATCACTCGTTTCACCAATTTTAACTCCGTCGGCAAAGCCTTGTCCCGCGGCACATGAGATACTGGCAAAGAGGATGAGAAGCGCTCTATTCATTAGAGCAATAACTTCTTGATTCAGTATTAAATGACAAGTGATTTACTCAAATTTCTCACTGAAAGATTAGTGGGAATCGTGTCGGGCTCCCTCTTTTTACTAAAACGGACCAGAGTATCTTAATTCGGTATTTTCATTTCTCCATGATCCACATCACGGCGAATCATCGCGGGCGAGGGGACTGTAACAATTTGGTAGAAATTCTTTAGACCGGAAAACGCTTCCGAGAAGACCGCTATTTCACCGCTCCCTTCAATGGTTTCCATGGTTTGAAATCCCGTCAAAGTGGCAGACTTTTGCACAAGATAGTTGAAGCCCTCAGTTGTTTGAAAACGCAACGTGATAGACGTCCCGTTCAGTTCTATTTCAGGAGCCTCGGAAGGTGCAGGTAGAGAAGGGCAAGCTTCGGTGAGAGTCAGATTAAACCGTGACAGCTCAAAACTTGCCTCTTCCACTGGCATGGTAAGATCTTCCACGTCAACAGCGATGGTTCGTGTGCTTACCGGTAGTGCGCTCTCCGTAATCGCAAAATCTGAGACAAGTTCAGGAGTTGTTTCTAGGAAAAGATTGCAACCGTTTAGAGGCTGCAAATCTCTACCAAGGCTAAAAGCTTGCAGTCCGTTCTCCGTTTCGATTGAAAGCAAAAGTTGGTCAGGGTCACTGATCTCCGAATCCGGATCGAGAAAAAGAGGTGAACCTACCCCCGTGTATGTGCGAGCAATCTGAGGCTCTAAATCAGCATTGATCTGAAGATAAACTTGCGGGTCGGGTTCATCGCTAAAAAAATTGTTTCCATAGCTCATATAGATGGCCTCACGAGTGACCAAAATGCTGGAGAAATTAGAATTCGCAGGTCGAGCAAAGTGGATCTGCCCCATCAATTCTCCATTTTCAGGATTGAGACGTAAGAGAGAGTTCCGGAGGTCTGCCTCACCGTTTTGCGTGGCCAACCCTTGCAGATAAACCCGATCATCAATGGGGCGCACCCCCTCAATCGCGGTGCCCGTGATCGTTCTAGCCCATTGGAGGTCACCACTTGCACTGAGTTTAATCAGGTAACTTTCGGTAGCATCATCCCCTATCGGGGCGGCCGCGTTGATTATATAAAGGACTGATTGATCAGGAAAGAACCATGGCTCCGCAGAATTGAAGGCGCTATCTGTCATGAAGTCGAATGCGGTCACTTCACCCAGAATCATGCCATTAGCTTGCGTCCGCATTCTGATGATGGATTCGATAAAATCTCGCGCCGCACCCTCTTCCGCTGGTGCCGTTCGTGAGAATGTTGTCAGCGCTTCGCCATTACGGAGCTCGTCTCGTTGCGAGCGCTGCTGACCTATAAAATTAGTCGTTTCAAATTGTGGAGAACGATAACGTTTGTGAAAAGCGGTACTTCCGTCTGGAGCGATATTTAAGACATCGATCCGGTCTTCCCGTCCAGTGCGTAATTCAAAATGAACATCGGCCCGGGTATTTGTGAAAGAAGTCAGGAATGATTCAATCGGGAGGCGTCGAGTGTACACCGCTGAGAGATCGTCTGCGTTAAACAGTCCGACATGAAAGGCTTGGAAATCATCGCCCGCCGCATCTGCTTCTGCCATGATAGCGAAGAAGCGGTTTGGATCCATGATCGCAGGCTCCACTCTCTCAATTCTGGGATCACCATCCGTCTGCAAACGGACAGCCCATTGCAAGGAACCCTGGCGGTCAAAGTGTCCCAAAAGATGGCTCTCGTTACCGTCTGCTCGATCTTCCACAAATTGATATGAGTAGCCTGATAGAGATTCATCGGCCTGAAAGATCGGAAAAAAACTGCCAAACCCATTGATGGCACCACCATCCAGCTGCGTTGGAATGAAGGTATCAGACCAAACGTTAGACTGAGCGGTTCCCACCCCGGGGAGAGAAAAGAAAAAGAACGAAACAATGAAACGTGTGGATAAGGACATCAGTGAAGATTGTTGGATTTTATGCGAGTGGGGAGGGTGCTCACTCAGTCTAACGATTGGGATGAGATCTACCAAATGGCAGCA
>CALGLJ010000023.1 GCA_937930235.1 uncultured Verrucomicrobiales bacterium
AACGAGCCTGGTTTGGCGTGTCGATGCTGATACGAATACCAGATGCAGTCCTCCGAGAATCCTAATTCGTGAGCTTCTTTCTCTAACAGAGCGGGGAAAAGCAATGGGGTGTAGAATTGAGCGTTCGAGACCAAGGCCATGGTCAATCCCTGAGTCTGCGACCAATGGAGGATCTCTTTGGCACCGAGAGTCGGCCAGAGAGGGTTGGTTTTGAGTTCATATCGGACGGCAAATTCTTCTATTTCTGGGGGGAATAAATCAAGGCGGTCAAAAAAATGCTGCCAAATCTGACGGATATCCACTTCTGGAAATTCGATTCCCTCGGTGCGAGATTGTGCGTGATCACGGGAAATGAGTTCATCTAACAGCGGGGTGAGCTTTTTCAGTGGAGAGGAGAGCTTGTAGTGCTGAAAGAGTTCGCTCAAGGCAACCTCACGGTGATCATTTGCGAAAGTCTCGATGCTCCCAGCCCCGGAGCTGAAGAGGGTGCCATAGATATCAAATGCGAGGCACCGGATCCCCGCGAGCGCTGGCAGGCGCTCTGGGATATTCGCGGGAGTATCAATGCGCTTTTCAGAATGCTTGCGGATGAGGTGAGCGAGTGGAGACATATCCCTGTTACGTGCGGAGAAAATGAAAACGTGCTGGGGAGAAAAACTGAGCCAGCACTTGTTCCTTTGGGAGCCACGAAACGGTTCCGCGCTTGGTGAACTGTTCTAAAATGAATTTCATTTTAAGGGCATAGCGATCTGGGGACCATGGGGTGAGGTTTTGAGGGGCTGCGGACGTGCTTTGCTGAGCGAGTGCTTGGACGAGCCAAGTGCGAACTTCAGGAAGTTCAGGCCCCATCAAGATGTCTTCTTGAGTCTGTTCTGGCAGGTTTCCGAAATCGACAGTTCCGAAATCGACAGTTCCTTGTGTTGTCATCGCTTCGTAGGTCTCTTGCACGAGGTCTTCAGTGAGATGTTTCCCGTAGCTTTGATAAACTTGCGCGAGCTCAGTGCGCAGCGTTTCAATCTTGAGATGGCTCGCGGGGACTGGAATACGGTCATAGAGGCAGCCCAACTGAAGTCCATTCGAGGTGAAGTCCTGGGTGATTTCAGGAAGATCACGGCCGAGAAGAGGGAGGTCGAGAAAGGCGGGCTCAAGAAATGTCAGCCCGAAGCCTTCCGCAACAGAAGTTGTCGCGATATGTGTCGCATGTGACAACCAGGATGAGAAATGAGTTTCAGCTCCCGGATGCGGGGCGATGCGATCCGTTACATTAAATGTGATTGGGAGTCCCATCTCTTGCGCGAGGCGTTCCCAACGATCGTGTCCCGGTTTCCATGCCAGATTTTCAGGGGCTAATGCGATCGCAAAGCGGGCGCCCGCCGGGGCATGTTTTGCGAGGAGGCAGAGTTCTCCGAGATTTTTGCGGCGGATTCCGCGCACGGGATACAAGATCAAGGCCTGTTCCGTCGGAGAGTGCCTGGTGAGATGAGGAGGGTTGACTGCATTTGGCAGGAGGTGAGTGCGCTCTTTTGGAAGTCCTGCTTTGATCAAAAGGTCACGATCACGGCTGTTGATGAATGCGTAATGAATATGTTCTGCGAGAGGATAGAGATGTGGTTCTTTGATGAGGTGATAGTTTGCAGGGCGTCCATCTTCGGCAAAATCGTGCACCTGAAGAAGAATGGGCGTGCCCTGCTCGGCTAAGACTGAGATAAACGAGGGAAAGAGAATATTTTTCCCCAAGGTGGGGTTATGAATGATCCAGAGATCTGGGAGCCAATCCAGAGCCTCTTGCACCTGGCGGAAGAGGTCTTTTCCGCTCAGGGCGCTTTCTTTTTGATAGTCGAGTGCTGGGACGATGCGGTGTGGCATTTCCGATGTCCCATCACCAGCGACGAGGCAGACGGAGTGACCGAGTGTCTGCAGCGCCCGCGCTTGAGTCTCCATGACCTTCGTCACGCCTCCTTGCCGGAGGTGATAGTGAAGAAGAGCAATCTTCATTCGGAGGATTTTACCAAGTGATGATTCGCACGGGCAATTTTTCGAGAAGAGGGGACGGCTCATTGTCATTGAGCCAACGGACCGTTTGTCGCCCCCAGCGCGTCATGACATTGCGCTGAGCCTTGTAAAAGCGGATCTTAGCCAAATCCAATACCGCAATTGGAGGAATCTTTCGATCGGCAAAGCTTGCGAGGATTTTGCCACTGCGGGCATCCTTGACTCGGACTTCAATGGCTGTGGTAGGATTATTTAAGACGCTCGCTCCTCGAACAACCGTACTCACCAGTTCGAGAGTTGGGCGGGAAGGGGAGAGTTCTACTAAGGCGGACTCAACGATGAGAGCGTGCCGTCGTTTGTCAGCTCTCTCAAGAACGTGCCAAGGACGTTTCTTGGATTTGGAAAAGGCGGTTTGAAAGGTTTTTTGCAAAAAGAGGGCATTCTCGTGCACATCTTTTTGGTAGGGCTTTTTAAATAAGTTCCTTTCGTTCAGCGTGGTATTACGGATTTTGACGAATTCCACATTGGTCGGGGCGACATAAACAGTTCGGTATTTTGAAAAATCAGTCTTTGGATTTTTCCAAGAACGCTGAAAGTTGGTCTTTCGATCTCGCTCGGTAGGTTCTTGTTGGCTGAGGAATCCACTGGGGGGGGCTTGAGTGGTGCATGAAATCAAGGCCAGAGCAAAGCAGAGGGCGAGGAAGCATCGTAAAATCACTCCGTGCAAGATGGGTGATAGATCATTGCCGTCAAGAACCTTGCTCTTTCGATCCCGATACACGTGGATTGCCCTAAAAAAGGGATTTTCATTCGTCAGACTTGAGTTAACTTCCATTCCCCGGCAGGAAGTAACTTCTAGCCGCTCTTTGTCCTATGTCTGAGAAAACGCCACCTGAATCTCCAAATCCTTCCTCAAAGTCTCCCCAGGGATCTGAAGGCGGAATCAATTGGAAAGTCATCATCTTGTTCACCCTTGCCTTTGTTGTCATCTGGGTCGCCTATAAAGCGTCTGATGAAACTGGTGGTGACCGCCTCACTTATCCTGAATTCCGCTCGGCCCTCATGGAAGGACGGGTCCTTCAAGCAAGACCTGAAAAATATAACGGCTCCAAGTTGGAGGTAATCAACTTTATTGGAGAAGCTCGTTCCGAGGTCTCTGGGATGTACCACAAAGAGCAGTCTCTCGTCAAAGAGTGGAAAGATGTCAAAACAATCGCCGTGCCTGTTCAGCTTGATGTGGTGGGAGGTGATATTGATGATATTTTTGGAGAGCGAATCGTGTGGAAGCAGGAAACTGCTCCTGCCAACGTCGATGCAGGTGTCATCACCTTTGGTAAGCTCAAGGAACTTCTACGCCAAAACAAGCTCGTCCTCACTCCGAGCGAATACATCACGGTTTACCGCAATGCAGATTCTTCTCAAGGCACGATCGTCGCCAAGCGTGGCGAAGCGGTCCCATTCTCCATTGAAGAGCTCAATGGAATGGGTAAAGAGAAAGGCAAAGGCCTGAAAAAATTTCACGTCAAACTAGACTCCATCGTGATGCGCGAAGATCTTGCCATTCTTGGTGCCGCTGGGATTCCAACCCGCAATGAGAGCAACACCGGGAGTAAGCTCTTCTTCAGCTTCCTTCCTATTCTTGTGCTCATCGCGCTGCTTTTCTTCCTCTTCCGTCATCAGATGAAGTCAGCCGGACGTGGAGCGATGAGCTTTGGTAAATCAAAAGCCAAACTCCTCACCATGGATCAAGCCAAGGTGACTTTCAAAGACGTTGCGGGAATTCAGGAAGCCAAAGAAGAGCTTTTCGAAATCGTCGACTTTCTTCGTGATCCTCGTAAATTCCAGGCCCTCGGAGGGACCATTCCGAAGGGCGTCCTCATGGTCGGCCCTCCAGGAACTGGTAAGACTCTTTTAGCTCGTGCCATTGCGGGAGAAGCAGACGTTCCTTTCTTCTCAATCTCAGGTTCTGACTTTGTGGAAATGTTTGTCGGAGTCGGGGCCAGCCGAGTGCGTGACATGTTTGAACAGGGGAAAAAGCATGCCCCGTGTCTTGTCTTTATCGATGAGATCGATGCCGTAGGCCGCCATCGTGGTCACGGGATGGGCGGAGGCCATGATGAACGTGAGCAGACCTTGAATGCCCTCCTTGTTGAAATGGATGGTTTCGACACCCAAGAAGGAGTCATCATCATTGCCGCTACCAACCGGCCCGATGTTCTCGACCCTGCACTCTTGCGCCCTGGACGTTTTGACCGTCAGGTCACCGTGGCGCTTCCGGATGTGAACGGCCGTGAAAAAATTCTCGGAGTCCACGTCAAGAAAATCAAACTTGCGGCCAACGTCGATCTCAGCGTCATCGCGAAAGGAACTCCGGGATTCTCCGGTGCGGAACTCGCGAATCTCATTAACGAATCAGCTCTCCTCGCCGCTCGTAAAGGAATTAAGGCCGTGACCCTCGCTGAGCTTGAAGAAGCACGCGATAAAGTCCGTTGGGGCCGTGAACGCCGAAGCCTTGCCCTGAGTGAAGAAGATAAGCTGAAAACAGCTTATCACGAAGCTGGTCATGCCATCTTGAACGAAGTTCTTGATCACACGGATCCTCTTCACAAAGTCACCATCATTCCGCGTGGCCCTTCTCTTGGTTCCACCATGTTCCTCCCGGAAAGCGATAAATTCAGCTACCATCGGAAGGAGATGATCGATCAACTCGTCGTCCTCATGGGCGGGCGGGTAGCTGAAGAAGTCATGTTGGATGACGTTGCCAGCGGAGCGAGCGGTGACATTCACATGGCCACCGGACTGGCTCGCCGCATGGTCTGCGAGTGGGGAATGAGTGAAAAAATGGGCATGATCGAATACGGAGACAATGGAAGCGGAGGCTTCTTGGCCCGTGACATGATGAGCCAGACCAAAAATTACTCGGAAGATACCGCGCAACAGATCGACTCTGAAATCAAACGATTCATCGACGAAGCCTATGCCGATGCCCAGCGCCTCCTCGGTGAACGCAAGGAGCTGCTAGAGCTCATCGCTCAGGCCCTCATGGAATACGAGACTCTTGATGCGAAGCACATCAAAGACCTCATGCAGCATGGCGAGATGAAAGATCCTCCAAAATCTCCTCAACCGCCCGAGATTCCCTCTGACCTTGAGAAACAGAAAGACAACTCAGAGCCTGAAGAGGAAAAATCCCGTGATGATGATGGGACCCTCCCGCCCGAGGTCGTCGGAGCCCCCGCGTAAACCATTCGTAAACCATTGATTTATTTTTTTGGGAATGAGTTATTCCCTTTATCCTCTCTAACAATATGGAAAATGTCGTAATTATTGGAACTGGCTGTGCCGGATGGACCGCCGCTATCTACACCGGTCGGGCAAACCTCACTCCTCTCGTTCTCTCCGGAACGCAGTTAGGAGGGCAACTCACCACCACAACTGAAGTCGAAAACTTCCCTGGCTTCCCCGAAGGAGTCATGGGGCCTGAGCTCATGACCCGCATGCAGCAGCAGGCTGAGAAATTCGGTGCGCGGGTGGAATACAAACGGGTCGAAGAGATTTCAAAGAATGACGACGGCACCTTCACTCTCAAAACAGATGATAATGAAATCCAGTCTCGGACCATCATCATCGCCACTGGTGCCGCCCCTCGTTACCTGGGGCTTGAGAATGAAATGAAACTCGTCGGACATGGCGTCACCTCCTGTGCAACCTGTGATGGAGCATTCTATCGTGATGTGCCTGTCGCCGTCGTCGGAGGAGGAGACTCAGCCTGTGAAGAGGCAAACTTCCTCACTCGCTTTGCCTCCAAAGTCTACCTTGTCCATCGCCGTGATGAACTCAGAGCTTCCAAAATCATGGCAGATCGTGCCCTTGCTAATGATAAAATCGAGCCTGTCTGGGACTCCGGTATCACCGAATACCTGACCGATGACGCAGGTGAAGTTCGCGCAGTCACTCTGAAAAACCTCAAAACCGAAGAGGAATCTGAATTGGAAGTCAAATGCGTCTTCGTCGCCATCGGGCACGTGCCGAATAGTCAATTTGTAGGAGATCTCGTTGACCTCGACGACGGAGGTTACATCCTCCAAAACCCTCACAGCACGAGTACGAAAACTCCTGGCATCTTTGCCGCTGGAGATGTCGCCGATCATGTCTATCGCCAAGCGATCACCGCGGCCGGGCAGGGCTGTGGAGCCGCCATCGAAGCGGAGCGCTACATTGCGGACCTCGACGGATAGAGCGCCTCATAGCCGGGGCAGATCCCGGAAATGAATTTTCAATAAAAACGGCGGTCGAAAGATCGTCGTTTTTTATTAATGCGCACCTTAAAGGCTTGTTGAGAAATCACGTTTGATTTTTTCCTGCGGAACATCGGAATTCTCTGCCTTCTTCGATTAATGAGTAAATATTCCTGAAATCAGAATGGCGGAAAAGGTCATTAATAAGATTCCAAAAATGATGTGTATGGAGTTGAGGGATTTTGGTTCCAAGGTGCCAACCACGTGATCGACAAAGCAGGCCTCGACAGCCCCGACAAAGAATAGACCGATGGAGACAGTAGAAACTCTGCCACTTCCAAAAAGAAAACACACCGCAAAAATTACAACACATAATAGGAAGAAGAGCACTCTCTTGATGGTGATTTCGTAGGATAACATGGTGGTTTTTATTTCGCTTTGATTCGTCCTTTAATGACATCTAAATCAATGAGGTCTAACAGCGCAAGAGAGGAAATTTCTTCCAGATGTTCAAGGTAAACCTCAAGAGAATGCCATTTTTCTTTTTCACGAATTGTTCGCGCTAACACCGTAATTTTATTGATGAATTCGATTTCTATGGAGATGAAACTCATCAACAATTCCCGAATACGGAGAAGTGATTTGGGTCCAGTTTCAAATAAACTAGCAAGGATGACGGCTGGTCCTGTGACCCGTCCGGCATAGTGATTTAGAACGATGGCGCCACTTGTGTGTTCTGCCAATCGAGAGGCCATAAAAGAATCGATTCCCCCTGTTTGAATTTCTCTTTGAGCACGTCGAAAGGTCGAAGCAGTGAGGATCAAGCATCCGATAAATCCTGCACTGTGTCCTATCCAGGGTTTTGTTTCGGAAAAGAAAGTGACCACGTAGCAGAAAAAGAAATAGGCAGCCAGATATCCTATCACGGCCAAAAGAGCGCGGAGCATAATTTTCAATCGTAAGTGACGATGATAGCGGTCAATGCTGGTAATCAAATCCATTGCTCTTATTTGTTAAAATTTCTAATCACAGAAGGGAGAAAGGACTCTCCTCCAAGCTGAGTTCCTGTTTCAGGTGATGCTAATTTACCCGCAACCACCACATCCTCCACATCCCCCACCGCCGCAACCACTAGAGCAGCCACTAGAGCAACCGCCGCAGCCTCCTGCTTTGGTAGTTTTGTCGCTTGTTGGGTGATAAGCTGAGATTTCACGAGTCAGTTCTGGAGAGAGATCGGAGAGTAATTTGCTGGATGACAGTTCAGCAGGACCAAACACCGCAAGAGTAGTGAAATTTTCTGAATTGGCATCTTGGATCAAATGCTTTTGTTCTCTTATTCGATGATATTCAAGGAGCGTGTTTCCAGATTTAGTAAGATAAGGGATCGAGCTAATCGTGATTGCGACAGTCAAGGTGATGATCGTCAAAATGATGGTAAAGAGGATGTCTTCATCTCGGATGTAGTCGAAGATGATGCGGAGGCTGGCTAGTAAAAGGAGTAATATAAAAGGAAGCCAAATACTGACTTTGAGTTTTGTGATTTCTTCAGCGAGCGGCCGGAGCCCACGTTTTGCTAGGTTGTTTTGGAGCGAGATGAAGAGATGAGCTGTTTTTTTTGGTGCGTCTTTGAGTTTGAATCCTCTTTTTCCACAGGCATCAACGAGATGATAAAAAGCAAGCTCGGTGGGATGGGCATCAGGATAAAGTTGGTTCACCGTGAGGATGTGAGAGGAAAAGGACTTTTTGATGAAGTTGAAGCTCTTGTTTTTGACGAGGCGGGCGATAGCAAGTTGGGTGCAGCGCCGTGACCCTCCAGCTAGGTAGGCGAGTTCGTAGAGGTCGTCTAGTGAATCAGTGGGTTCAGAGGCTTCAAATCGGGCTTTCCCTTGCGCGCGTTTCAACAGAGCCCAGATGACTGCGCAAATGAGAAGAACACTATAGAAGAAGAGAAAAGTGTCAGCGCTCCAGTCGATGAAGGAGATGTTTAAAGGAAATAAGAGCATGTAATTTATGAAAATCTAAACCAATAAGATGGTCTTAAAAAGGTAGGGATTCGCACCAGTATAAAATGGGATGAATTATACCATTTCCAAGAACCAGCGTTTTTAAAGCGATCTTTTGGTTTTGGCCATATGTCGAGCGGAGGCTTGTCTTTAAAGATGCGTTCGTAACTTTCTAGGGTTTGACGATACCAATCGAAAAATTTTTTTCCTTCGGCGGTTCCTCCTTTGGTTGGTCCGTGGTGAAGTTCTTGACCTAGAATGTCACGACATAGATGGTGCCAATAACTACGAGTGTAGAGAAGGTGGAGGTGCCAAACTTGATCTACTTGTTCAGATGGTGTCACAGGATGACCTGCGATCATAGCCAGAACGATGAACCGCTTATATTCTGTGACGACTCTCCAACTGAAGGCGTGAGTCCAAGTCTGTTCTCTTGCCAAGCGACTTGTTAAAGGCATTTGTACGTCAGCTTCATCGATATCGAAAGCCATGATACGATTGATGAGTTGTTCTTGAGAAGTCATGGATGGCAGTAGTTTCGATTCAGGACCCGGACATTAAAGGGATCCTCCCAAGAGATCGATGGAGGGAAATTAGTGTTTTGAGAATTGCTGCAGTTTTACTTTGAAAGATTCAACTTGAACATTTCTTTTTGCTGAATGATCCCAAATAGGGGTTACAGAAAGATTTAAGCATTCTAGCGCATGCGCAGTTCTTTCCGAGTATCTTGGGTGGTTTTCGATCAGCCAAGATAAGGCATCGTGCCATTTATTTTCATAAGAAGGAATTTTATCAGGATGATCAGCCCAAAAATGAATCCAACCATTGACAATGTCTAACGGCCAATCCTCTGGCAGTATTGTGGTGTTTTGCTGTGCCCACTGAGCTGTAGCCACAGGAGATTGTCTAGCGAGACGGATGAGAGCACGGGAGCGTAAATCATTGTTGATCGGAAAAAGTGGAGCCAAGTCACGAAAAATCAAGGATTCGATGACAGTGGGTAATTGTTCGGAATTGATGTAAAGCCAATCGATAAACTGACGTAGCTGATCTTCATTTTTAGATGCTTCCAAGATACCGATGAGAGCCTTTTGTCGGAGGCGTTTCGCAAAAGGCTGTTTCTTAAAAAGGTCCTGTTCAAGGAGCTTCATGCCATATCGATCTTTTCTACAGTTCATGGCTTTGAAAAAGCTTTCGGTGAAAGAATAAGGCCCTCTCAAAAGTTCTTCTCCCCAAACAGGGAAGAGTTTTTGATAATGATATTCAAGAACGAGGCATGCTAGTTCAGGATGATTTTTCCCTAGTTGATCGATCAGTTTATAGGCTGTTCGGGCAATGATTTTTTGATCAAAGATGATCTCGTGGAGAGCTTCTGGATCTTGTTCCTTTGCTAGAATCTTTTCGATGAGGATATCAGCCGGAGCTTCCCAAGCATGAGATTTTTCTTCGATTGGGGTTCCGGGTAAATGACTAGGAATCATTCGCGAGTCATCATTCGGCAGATCAAGTCGCCTCAAAGTCTCAACCAGAAGCGGAAGAGAGAGATCTTTCGTCAACTCTTTAAAACGATTGAGTTCATCAGAAGTAAAATGGGAAGAGTCAGAGTAAGTGACCTGTTGACATAGTTTAAGAATGTTGTCGGGAGGTGACCGAAACGAGTCTAAGTCACAGAAAGCTAGGACAGCAAAAAGTGGGAGAATGACTAAAATTGCTCGTTTCATTTCAGAACCATACTCAAACCGAGAAAAATGAAGCTATTACAAACTAGCCGAGATATTTTCCCAGGCTGGGAGGCTGTCAGATTTGAAGCGGGAATGAGATTTGAAATTTTCTTTAATCAGGTGATTTTGAGCGATGGGAGTCTTTTGAATCAGGCTTGGAGATTTGAGGTAAATCCTTAGACTCAGCTCTATGCCGCTTCTTCAGTCTGTTTGCCGTTGGTGTTTTGGAGAGATCCCATTACCTGAGCTTGCCGCTTGGGCGGTGGAGTTGGGGATTGATGGAATTGACTTGTTGCATCCTCATGAGGTATCCGAGATTACGCCTTTCGGCTTAAAGTGTCCTGTGACCGCGGCACCAGAGGATGAGAGCGGTCTGGGCTGCATTGATAAGGCTTTTAATCAGACGGAGCATCATCAGACGCTCTGGCGCATTTATGAAGAATTGATTCCAGCGGCAGCCGAGGCTGGGATTTCACAAGTCATCACGTTCTCAGGAAATCGTGATGGACTCAGTGATGAGAACGGTTTGGAGAATTGTGCGCGCGGTTTAGATCCTCTCTTGGCGCTTGCCGAGCAGTATGATGTGACTCTGGTGATGGAATTACTGAATTCACGAATTGATCATCCTGACTACCAATGTGACCGGACACATTGGGGGGCCGCTCTTTGTGAAAAGCTGGATTCACCGCGATTCAAGCTGCTCTATGATGTTTACCACATGCAGGTCATGGAGGGGGATATTATCGCAACCATTCAACGCTATTCGAAATACATCAACCACTATCACGCGGCAGGTAATCCGGGACGACATGAGCTTGATGAAACGCAAGAGCTCAATTACCCCGCAATTGTACGAGCAATTAGGGACACCGGGTTTGAAGGATATCTCGCTCAGGAATTTGTTCCCACTTGGTCAGACCATAAGGCCGCCCTAGCAGATGCAGTGTCACGTTGCCGATGATGAAGTGATGGCGATGTATTTTCGCTACCGAATGAATCGAATTGTTAGAGGGTAGCGATATGCCTTACCTTCATTGGCCGCGATAGCGGCGATGATCGTGAGCACAATGTCAAAAATCAGGAAGCCAAAGAGCAATGGAATTCCAATCAAAATGAAACAGAGAATGAAGGACACAAAGAGGTAGATAAGGATAGATATCTGAAAATTGAGACACTCTTTTGCTTGCTCTGATGCAAATAAATACTCTTCTTTTTTGACCTGCCACATGATGAGAGGGGAGATGATATTTCCTAAGGGGAGGATTAAACCCACAAACGAGGAAAGATGTGAGAACATTGCCCATTGACGTTCTTTTAGAGGAATGAGTTCATCGGGGCTGGTTGAAACTTGCTCGTTCATTTTGCTTTGTAAATTATTCGATTAATCAATGCAGCGCGATTATAAATTATTGGCAATTATGGATTATCGCCATCGCCATAAAAATGGTTTGTGAGATGACGGTCTTGGACAGTCACTTATTCTCCAATATCTTCATTCCAGAGGGTGGGATGATCGCGAATGAATTGTTTCATCATATTGATGCAGGCGCTTTTATTTAAAACCTCGATCTGGACTCCTTGATTCCTGAGCAGTTCTTCTTCTCCCATGAAAGTGTGGTGTTCACCTATGATGACATGAGGAATACCGTAGAGGAGAATGGCTCCGCTGCACATGCTGCAGGGGGATAAGGTGGTGTAGAGAGTGCATTCACGATAGACGGAAGCTGGTTGGCGACCGGCATTTTCGAGGGCATCCATTTCTCCGTGTAAGATGACGCTGCCATTTTGAACCCGCCTGTTGTGGCCGCGGCCAATAATTTTGTTGTGATGCACGAGGATGCTCCCGATGGGAATTCCTCCTTCCGAAAGACCTCTTTGGGCCTCTTGAATCGCGGCTTCTAAAAATGGGTCCATGAGAAAATGAAGTTGGGGAAATGTTCCATCAAAGCGAGGGTCACGCTCTGCTAGATTTCATTTTGAGAAAAAAATACCGCACGGTCATGAACCTAATGCGCGGTTCATGATCGGTACGGGAAGCGGAAGATCAGAGTCAACTCATGAGGCTCAATTTTTCTCAACGCAATGGCTTCAATGCCACTTCATTGGAAGATCTAGCGTGATGGGATCTGTAAGCTTTGTCCGGTGCGTATGATGTTGTCACCGGGGGCCATTCCGTTAGCTGAGCGAATGGCATCGGCACTGATATTATACTTACGAGAGAGTCCCCAGAGGGAATCTCCTTTGACCACGGTATGCGTGCGGCCACCGAGATTTGGGCGAGGAATACTCGGGGTGACCTGTTGTGGTTGCTGATAATTTGGCTGCGGATAGCTGGAGTGAACTGAAGGAGGTGCCACTGAACCTGGTGGGAGAGCCGGCGGGTTGATCGGCTGGACTTGCTGATAAGGCGTTGCTTCAGGGGTATACTGGCCGACGTCTGATTGGCCTGGGACTCCGTAGGGATTAGCAGTTTGACCTTGCGCCAAAGGTGGCGTCGGTTGTTGAGCAGAGGTGGTATTATTCGTGCAGGAAGCGAGAATGGCGACCGGCAAGAAGGCAAAAAGTGTTGCTTTCATAGCAGTAGAATACGCGATTAGTTAAGGTTTGTGAATAAGTTTCTGAACTTAAAGATTCAGCTTACTTCACTTACTAAAACGAGGCTTGAAGAGCTTTTGTTCAATTAAATGCGAAAAAAACTGCAGACGGTTCGTTCTGTTTCTTCTTCAAGTTCGTTCCAGGTGACTTCGCGAAGAGCTGCGACTTTCTCTGCGGTGTATTTTGTGAAACCCGGTTCGCACCGTTTCCCTCGATGGGGAGTAGGAGAAAGATACGGGGAATCTGTTTCGAGCATGAAGCTTCCTGGAGGGCAGGATTGGACGGTATCGGTGACAGTCTGGGCATTTTTGAAGGTGGCAATGCCGGTGAAAGAAACGAGTCCTCCGAGGGCGATCACTTTTTCGGCCAAGGTGAAGGGGCCGGGAAAGCAATGAAAGACGGCTCGGACCGAGTCATGAAATTCTTGGTAAATTTCCAGACAATCATCAAAGCTTGCCGTGCCGTTTTTATCCCGAGTGTGGAGGACGATGTTGAGTCCATGCTTTTGAGCGAGCTGAAAGTGGCGTCGGAGAAAATCGCGCTGTCGTGCGTGATAGTCATGCTGTGACCATCCTTCGGGAGCAGGGTGGAAGTAATCGAGCCCAGTTTCACCAATGGCTGCAATTTTGGGGTCATTGAGATGGGGTTCGATGAGAGTCTCAAAATCATCTCGAGTATGATGGACATCACAGGGATGGATTCCTAGGCAGGCAAAAACGGGCTCGTACTTTTGAGCGAGTTGAAGGTTGGTGAGGAGGTCTTCTTCTGAGGTGGCGAGGGTGATCATGCGTGAAATGCCATTTTGCTGAGCGCGCTCGATCAGCTCTGGAATTTCAGATGTTGCAAATTTATGCGATCCGAGGTGGCAATGGGAATCGGTCATGTCAAATTTGTGTTTGTGATCCGACGAGCTTACGCACTTCACTTTGGAGAGTTTCCATTTGTTCTGGATCGGTGAGTTTTTTTCCTTCTTTGGTTTGGACGTAGATGGAGTCGAGAGCAGCTCCTTTTTCGGTACAGATGCGTGCGTGAATAATGCGTAGGTTGTGGTCATTGACGCAGCGGTAGATGTCATGAAGCAGGCCGATGCGATCGAGGGCTTGGATTTCGATGACGGTCATGTGTGGGTCGAGGTCATTACTGATCCATGCGCGGACCGGGAATTGAATGATTTGTTCCGCTTCTGGTTTGAGGTAGTTGACTTTTTTCTTAAGCCATTCAGATGGATCGTAGTCCTCTTTTTCGTTGATTTTGTATAGGGCGGCGACAATGGACAATTGATCGCTGCGATTTTCTAAAGCCTTCATGTCTTGGGTGCAGATACGAAAGAGATCGAGGACGATGCCGTCAGGACGAGTGTAGACATCGGAGGCGAGGATGTTGAGTTGGTGGGAGGCAATCACACAGCAGACTTTTTCGAGGAAGCGAGGTTGATCATGTGTGGCGATGATGAATTCGGTGTAGCCGAATTTTGGGTGCTCGATCCACTGGGCCGCGCATTCGAAGTGACTTTCAGGATGGCGCTCTCGCTGGTCAATGTATTGCCAAAGCGCTTTCACATGCTTGCTGATGCTGCGTTGAGTGCGGTAGCGGAAGTAGCGTTTTGGCATGAGTTTGAAGTGTTCTTCGAAAACGTCATGGTATTTTTTACTCAGCCCTTTTTTCAGCTCGGCATGAATTTCGGTAAGGTCGTCTCCGCTTGTTTTGCCTTTGACGAGGTATTCGCGAGTGTTGTGATACAGCTGGAGAATGAGTGTTTCTTTCCAAGGAGACCAGGCTTCCTCATTGGTGCCATTGGAGTCCGCGAAGGTGAAGAGGAGGAGGGCGTCGAGTCGGTGGCGATCCTGCATGAGGTGGGCAAATTCCTCGATGACCTCGGGGTCCTCGATGTTTTTCTTGGTGGCGAAGCGCCAAAGCGTGAGGTGATGGTCGACGAGGAACATGATGAGGGCTCGGCGCCCTCCACTGACTTTGAGGCGTTTGCACAGCCGAGCGGCAAGAAGGGCGGAGCCATCGATGTGTTCTCTGACATTTTCCGCTCGCCCAGAGTCATGCAGAATGAGTGCGAGATAGAGGGCGTATGGGTCAGGGTGCTTCAGAAAGAGGTTACGGTAGATAGCGCGTCCGGAGTCGTCATTATCTACGAGGGCATCGAGCTGGTCGATGCAGCGTAGGGTGTGCTCATCTGCGGTGTATCGATGGAAAAACTCGTGCTGAACGAGGCAATCGAGAGCTCCAAATTCGGGCAGGTATCGACCGAGCACTCCACAGCGGTGCATGAGGCGTAAGATACGTGCCGTTTGGCCTTTGTGTTCTAGGATTTCTCGAAATGAGTCGCGATTAGCCTCATCGTAGCGAAAGCTGTGATCAATGAGTTCCCAGTGCTTTTTAATCAGCTTGCGCAGCGGAGGGGATGGTTGAGCATCATGGCGTTGACAGTAGAGGAAGAGGCGAATGATGCGCGAGGGATTCTCGGTGAAGAGGTCTTTGCGCTTCCCGAAAAGACGCCCGTTCCTGATGGTGTAATCAGTGAGTTCAATCTCTTCTTCCGTTTGCTTTCGCTTGAAGCCAAACATGCCACGTTTGTGCGCATTTTCCTCATCGTGCTGGATTTCGAAAATCTCAAAAACGGACTTGGTATGATTTCGGATGTTGCGGGTGTGCGTGTAGTAATCACGCATGAATGATTCGATGCGTCGCAGGATTGTTTTTTGAGGATATCCGAATTCATTGGCGACGACCCCTTGCAGTCTGAGAGTGAGAATGTCGTTTCCTTTGTGATGGTAGTGAATCGAATTGCGCACTCGGTGAAGGAAATCGAAGGCGTCTTTGAGCTCTCGGCGAGCCATTCGGGTTAGGATCTTCTTCTGAATGAGTTCGGTCATGGATCGAGTGCCTGCTTCGGCGTCGATGATCCATTCGAGATTATGATGATCGCGCAGTCCTCCGGGGCTTTCTTTCACGTTGGGTTCCTGGAGAAAGACGGTGTGCGACCATTTAGAATGCCGAGAATTGATTTCATGACGGCGCTCTTGGAAGAATGCTTCCTGATCTTTGATGATGCAGTCCTTGCGGAAGCGGTAGCGGAATTTTTCGAAAAGAAAGGCATCGCCTACGATGAGGCGGGAATCAAGGAGGGCGGTGCGCGAGAGGGGCTCGCTTTTGGCTTCCTTCACGCACTCGCTCAGGGAGCGTGTGGAGGGGAGAAATTTAAATCCAAGGTCCCAAATGGTCATTTGAATTTCTTGGATGACTTCGGAAGTTTTTTTCGGAATTTTATGACTAGCTTCTTTTACCAGAAAGAGGAGATCGATATCTGATCCGGGATTCATGTGCTGTCGTCCGTAGCCCCCATTTGCGGTGAGAGCGAGACCGCTAGGAGGATCTGATGCGGGGGAGGCGATTTTAAAGAGAAGGGTCAGCAGCTCATCAAGCATTGCGGAGCGAGCCTGGGCGTGATGGATTCCCCGCTCACCTTCCAAATGACGTTGATGCAGGTCATCCTGAACGGAGGCGAGAGTTTCCTTTAAGATGCTGAGTCGCTCAGGTTGACTGAGCGGCCGAAGTTCATCGTGATCGAGATCGAAAAACACAGGCAAATGATGTGTTGATCGATCTGCTAAGGCAAGGGCTGTGGATAGAGAATGCTCTATTTTATGGGATAAAAAAAGCTCCGGAGATAGTCCGGAGCTTTCAAAAGTTTGGGAGAACTTCGCTTACCAGCGTGTCGCGGTGGCTCGCACGCGGGGTGGGCCACCATTGCGTGCGTAGTATTGTCTTCCCGCGGGAGTGGTATCAAGAGAACCGCGGATGATCTTTACTTGAGCGCCGACTCCCACTCGATTGTAGAGATCGATCACGTGGCGAGATTTCATGCGAATGCAGCCATAGGAAGCGGGGCGGCCAATATTGCGCTCTTCGGGAGTGCCGTGAATATAAATGCAGCGACCGAGAGTATTTGCGTTGTGGCGCTCTTTTCCTCGAAGCCAGAGAATGCGAGTGACGATGGGATCGCGGCCGGGGGCATTGGGGCGAATCACTTCACCAGTGCGACGTCGGCTTTTAAAGACAGCTCCGATAGGGGCATTGCCTCCAATCTTCTTGGCCACTTCCAGTTTACCGAGAGGCGTGCGTCGTGAGCCTCTGCGAGTTCCGAGACCGAATTTAGAAGTAGAGATGGGATAAGCCTTAACGGGCTGTCCTTCTTTTACGAGGAGCATTTTTTGATCTCGCACGCTGACAACCATTTGGTTGTTGCTGTCAAAACTGGAACCACAACTACTCAGGAAGAGAGCGGAAATGAGAGCGAGACTGAAGGTGATGAAATGGCGTTTTTGAAACATCGTGCGGTGTTGGGACGTTTAATGGTTATTAACAATTAATTTTTTCTAAGGAAAGCAGGAAGAAGCTCAACTAAGTGAGTCATTTGGCTAAATGAGTTCAGGGAAGTGTAGAAGAAGCCTACGGGGAAAGGGAGGAGAAGAATGGCGGAAGGCCAGTTCCCCGAAAAGGCGGCATCGACAACGACGAAGAGGAAAAAGAATGCGAAAAGAAGTTCAAAGATGGGCGTGAGGCTTTTGAGCGCCTTGTATCGGCTCTTTTTGATTTCCTGCTTTTTCTTGCCTTCAATTCCGTATTTAGGCGTGCGCACAAATCCCGTCTCATGGCCGATGAGGGCCTCGATGACAGCTTTGGCGTTGTTCACCGCCATCCCGATTCCTAAAGCCAAGAGTAAGGGGAGGTATATGATTTCTTTTAGCCAAGTCTTCGGGTTGATCGCCTTTTGCGCGACGGTGTAGAACATCACGACGGAGACGGAGGCGAAGAAGAAAATCGGGATGTCAACTAAGAGACGTTGTAAGCCTGTGAGTTCAGGACCCCATTGGTTTTTTGGGAAAATGAGGAAACAAAGGGCCAGGAGGAGAAGATAAGCGAAATTTGCGGTGAGGTGAGCAAAGGCTTCCATCTTGCAAGCGAGCGGAGCGTCGGATCGCATTATGGGAATGAGGCATTTCTTGCATACTTGGATCGAGCCTTTCGTCCAGCGATGCTGTTGGTTCTTGAATCCAGCCATATCGACCGGAAGTTCCGCTGGGGTTTCGACTTCTTTGAGGAAAATAAATTTCCACCCCTTGAGTTGTGCGCGGTAGCTCAGGTCCATGTCCTCAGTCAGGGTGTCGTGTTCCCAACCGCCGGCGTCGATAATGGCCTTCTTACGCCAGATTCCTCCGGTGCCATTAAAGGTGAAGAAGCGGCCAGAACGATTACGGGCAGTTTGCTCTAACTCAAGATGGCCGTCGAGGAACATGGCTTGCACCCGCGTTAGCATGTTGTAGTTCCGATTGAGGTGCCCCCAGCGAGTTTGAACCAAGGCGATTTGATCGTTGGTGAAGTGATGAATGGTCTCCTGGAGGAGGTCGGCGTTCGGGACGAAGTCCGCATCCAGAATGAGGATGTACTCTCCCTTTGCGCTCTGCATGCCATTCTCAAGTGCGCCGGCTTTGAAGCCTGTGCGGTCCGTGCGGTGAATGCATTCGGCATCAAATCCCTGATCGCGAAGTCGCTCTGCCCCGGCGCGCGAAATTTCTACCGTTTCATCAGTAGAATCATCCAAGATCTGAATGTGGAGCTTCTCTTGTGGGTAATCGAGAGCAGCGACGGAATCGAGCAAGCGATCCACGACGTGCATTTCATTAAAAACAGGTAGCTGGACCGTTACCACAGGCATCTCCTGGAATTCACGCTCTGGGATGGGGCGCTTATTCCGATGCCGGAAGTACAAATAGAGTATGGTCAGGCGATGAAAGCCGTAACCAGCTAAACCGAGTAAAACGGTGACGTAGCTGATATACCACATCCATGATGCAATGCTGTTTGACATAAATTTTTAGGGGAATGTTGGCATCATGCAGTTGAGCGAGGTAGTGCTATGATCTTCTCCGCAAGCAATGACGAGGATCGCCATACCTGTGGGAGTATATAAAGTCAAGGATTGGGGTCAAGAAAGGTAATGAGATTCTAAATAATCAAGATTTCTATATTATCAAAAAATCTGGGTATGATCAAGATGAAATTCTCGACATCAGAGGAGGGAGAAGATTTGATCCCTCATATATGACAATCGAACCAGTTGGAATTTATGAGGCTGTTTGGGGTGAGGGTCCGATTTGGTGGGAAGGGCACCTCATCTATGTTGATATTGAGCAGCATAAGGTGATTTCGTTCAATCCAGAGACTGGGGTTGAGGAAAAGTGGGGGGTTGGTCAGCGTGTCGGAACGGTGGTGCCACGAGAGCAGGGTGGATTTGTAATTGCTGGTGATCATGGGTTTACGTTTCTCACCCCAGATAGGCAGGAGATTGTTCCCATTGGAGACCCCGAGCCGGAAAAGGAGAATAATCGCTTTAATGATGGGAAATGTTCTCCCGATGGTCACTTTTTTGCGGGAACGATTAGTCTGGTGAAAGAGGAGGGGGATGCCGCTCTCTATCGTCTTTCTCCTGATTTGGAGATCGAAGAGGCATTTGGCCCGGTGACGAATTCCAATGGAATCGTATGGAATGCCGCAGGCGATACGGTCTATTATATCGATACTCCACGTAAAGCGGTCCTTCGATTTGATTATCATGAAGGACGCTTAGAGAATCAGGACGAAGCATTTTCCACGGCTGAAATTGAGGCGTCTCCCGATGGGATGGCCATTGATTGTGATGGAAATCTTTGGATCGCTTTTTGCCATGGCGGATGTGTGATTTGTTATGACCCTGAAACGGGAGAGGAACTCCAGCGAGTGGATCTACCCTGTCTTGAGACCACCGCCTGTGCCTTTGGGGGACCAGATCTGGAAGATCTTTATGTGACGACTGGCGTTCATAAAACTGAAGAGGAAGAGCATGCGGGCCGTCTTTTCGTGGTGAAGGGACTCGGAGTCAAAGGGGTGCCATCTCATGCGTTCCGAGGGTGAAGCGCGGCGTCACCCTATGATTTTATCAACTCCAAACTTGAAATAGTTAAGAAATGTGAAATAAACGCCCCGTGCGTTCATTTCGTCAATTGGAATTTGGCTTTTCTGCCCTAGAGGCTTTTCCTGCTTCTGCTCCGGGCGTGGCCGAAACATGTTCTCGTCTCATGGGGATGGATACGGAATTAACTGCGGTCTGTGTGAAGCTGTGCCTCATGTTGGGTTTAGAAGACTTAGCATCCAGAGTGGGTGTGGAGTGGAATCCTCGCATGCGTTCGACGGCAGGCCGAGCGACTTGGCCGAGTGCTCTCATCGAATTGAATGTGCGTTTACCGGATATTTCACATGACGAGGTCCGTCGTACGTTACTTCATGAACTTGCGCATCTGGTTGCTTATGAGCGCGTCGGCCACGGGCGCATTCAGGCGCACGGAGTAGAATGGCAGCTCGCTTGTGCGGAGCTTGGCATTCCCGGTGAAAAAGCAACTCACCGTCTGGCCTTACCATCTCGTTCACTCAAGCGGCAGTGGAAATATCTTTGTCGTTCTTGTGGTGCTACCATCGAGCGAGTCCGGCGTTTTAAAGGACGTGTCGCTTGCTATGAGTGCTGTCAAAAAGCGAACTGCGGTTCCTATGACGAACGCTTTCGGCTGATTGAGTTACGATTGGGGCGGGGAGAATAAATTTTTTGTTTTGGAGTTGTTGAAATCGTGACTCCCCGATATAGCGCTCGTGACGTTGATGCAAGGATGTATGGAATCCAGTGGAAATCTGGAACAGACGCGCTGCGGTAACTGGTGACGAACTTTCTATAGCCAATCTTCCGAGATTTAGGAAGGTGAAGGAGAAAGCAAGGTATGAGCCAGAAGTCCGAATACTTCATCCCCAAGATCGCCGTCTGACAGAGGTCTGACTGAGGCCTTTGTCATTACATTCTCTCGCGATTAGGGGATGACGGGAAGCGTTCCGGGCGATTAAAAAGCTCACGGTTCTCACTCAGTTTATCATTCCAAATATTGAGAACTAAAAAATGAAACACATGATTTTATGTGGAGCTGTGGCCTCGCTGTCTCCAGTTGTAAATGCCGTCACCGTCACCTTTGAAGATCTGACCCCGACCCAGCTCTACGCAGGTGGAGGAGCTTTTGAAAACGGCGCGGTGGATCAGCCGAATTTCCAGTCAGGGCCATTGACTTTTGAAACAGGTTATAGCTCGGATTTCGGAGGCTCCTGGCAAGGGTGGGCGTATTCGAATACCACGGACGTGACGACTCCTGGCTTTGGAAATCAATACAGTGCATTTCCAGGCGGGGGAGGGAATACGAGTTCCACATATGTGGTGGGAACTCGGTTTGGGCAGCCAATTGACTTGGCGATTCCAGCTGGCTTTGATTTGTCTTCCCTGCAACTGGCTATCACGACTTACGCGGCTCAGTATATTCTATCTGCGGATGACTCCTTTGCGACCCGTTCCTTTGGTGGGGATGATTCGATTCGGGATCTCCTGCAAGTAGAAATCAAGGGGCTTCTCGGTGGGACAGAAGTGGCATCACCATTGATCGTGACTCTCGCAGATTCCGGCCTCTCTTCTGTTAGGAGTGAGTATATTACTTCCAATGATTGGATCGATGTCGATCTCACTTCTTTGGCAGATGCCGATCAACTTGAGTTCACCATTATTAATGACCAAGGTGGCCTGCCATCTTACTTTGCGCTGGATAATGTCGAGCTCATCGCGGTGCCGGAACCTTCCTCGACGATGTTGAGCCTTGGGGTCTTTGGGGTGTTTCTTCTGAGGCGCAGCCGAAGCTGAAGAAGAAGGGTGATTGAGCCCTATGAAGAGCGTTCTTACAGGAGTCTTTCTGATCGCAGGAGAGAGTATGTTGCTCGTTGATCTGGCTCATGGAGAGGCAGATCAGCTCCGTCCTTTACTCGTGATCGGACAAGTGGATGAAGACCCGGTGCCGGGGAAGCGATTTGTCTTTTCTCAAGAAGAGATTGAGGAGTCAGGAGCAGATTCTGTCGTGAATCTGTTAGAGAATCGTGCCGGCCTCCCGGTGTTGTCATTTTTTGGAGATCCGGGATTAGGAAGTCCGGTGATTCGAGGCTTTGGGGAGAATGCCTCTAGTCGAACGTTGATTTTGTTAGATGGTATCCCATTGAACCGCCCTGACCTTGGAAGTGCCCCATGGTTTCAGCTCCCGCTTTCAAGCATGAAAAAAGTGGAGGTGATGAAGGGGAGCCGCACCGTGCGTTATGGAAGTGCAGCCTTGGCAGGAGTGATTTCCCTCGAAACAAAGGCTGCCACTGAAGAATTTGGAGGAAACCTTGAGGTCATTCGGGGGAGTTTTGATTCTCAAATTCATCGCGGTTCGATTCTGGTGCCATTCAGAGATTGGTCGATGGGACTGCATTTGGAGCATAATGAAAGTGAGGGCTATCGTGAACACTCCCAGCATGAATCTCGGGCTTGGAGCGCGGTGGTGAAGAGTCCAGAGAGTGAGTCGTTTCAGGGGAAATGGTTCTTCTCTGGGAGTCGCCTAAATTTTGAAAACCCAGGAAGTCTCTCCGAAGAGATGTTTCGGGAAAATCCCAGGCAGTCGCGCAACCTGCCGAGGGAGGGAGAGGTCGATCAATTTGAAAATGCAAATGAGAGTTTCCGAGTAGCGCAGAGTTTACTTTGGAATTGGGGGAAGGGGCAAAGTTTGGAGGTCAATAGCTCCTGGCTCAGACGAGAGCGAGAATCAAATTTCGGGCGAATGAGTCATAGTGATCAGACGCTTGAGACTTTAACTTTGGAGAGTGTTTGGTCTGGTGAAAAAGCGGGTTGGTCTTGGCAGCTAGGAATTCGTGGACAGTTGGACGAGCTTGAGAATGAACGCTTCAATGAATTGGAGAGGGTGAACTCGCTCGGGACCGGAGAGTTGGATCGGAGAAGTATTGGGCTCTTCGTACTAGGGAGATATGCATTTGAAAATCATTGGGCCCTCACCGCGGGAGCGGGCTGGGATCGATGGTCTCTTGAGGCAAAAACATTTGATGCGACTTTCCCGAATGATGATCAGTTAAATCTGGATGCCTCACGCGCTGGTGACGGAGTTGCGGCAGAAATTTCCCTAAGCTATGAGCGCGATGAGAATTGGCGTGCCTGGTTGCGCTACGATCGGGTGTATCGTTTTCCAGTCATTGATGAAATCGCCTCTTATCAGGGATTTGTGCTGACAGATCCCTTTAATGCCAATCTGGATTCGGAAACAGGCCATTCTATCGAGCTGGGTTGGGAGTATGAGAGAGACCGCTGGAGTCTGGAGACAACGGTATTCTCACAATGGTTGGATGATGAAATTGCCTTTGATTTCGTAGAAAATAACAATGTCAACTTCGCGGATACGCATCGGTTTGGAATTGAGAACAGGTTTCAGGGAGACTTTGAATCTTGGGAAGCGCACCTGAACCATAGCCTGACTTTTGCACGTTATCGAAGTGGGGAGTTTTTAGGAACTTCTCTGCGAGGAAAGAGCATTCCTTTGGTCCCGAAGCATCTGCTCTCGGCTAGGGTGAGGTGGAAGCCAAGTGAACGCTTGACGGTCGATTTTGAAGCGCAATATGTCGATGATAGTCCCGAAGGAAATGATTTCAGAAATGAGAATTCCGAACTTCCTTCTCGTTGGCTTTTTAATACGCAGACCAGATGGGCGGTCGATGAAAATTTGGAACTCTTTTTGAAGATCGATAATCTATTTGATCAACAATACGCCACCGTCAAGTTTCTGAATCGGTGGTATCCTGGGGCCGGTCGCAAAATTTCGTTCGGAGGACAATGGACCTTCTAAAAATAGCATATGAAAACACTGATTTATTACTTTCTGCTCATCGTCACGCTTCAAGCTGGGCCCTATGCTCCCGCGGCTAATCAGGAGGGGACTCGAGCGGTTGAGAGAGCAGATGAACGAGTGAGTCATTGGGCAAGCCGCATTCTGTCCTACACTCCGGGGGAGGAGGTGGATGCCATGTGGCAGAATACAAGTGAGGCCCTAGGCGAAGCGCAGGGGAATGCCTTCCAGGTGGTGAGCCTTGGTCGGGGAGGGGAGATTGTTCTCGAATTTGACCCTCCAATTCAAGATCGCGCTGGTGATGACTTTGCGGTGTTCGAGAACTCATTTGCGCACACCTTTTTAGAATTCGCTTTTGTGGAGGTTTCTGTTGATGGGATCAATTTTGAACGTTTCACGAATGACTCTCTGACCCAGATGCCGGTGGGAGAATTTGGCCGAGTGGAGGCTTCGGATGTATCAGGGCTTGCGGGAAAGTATCTCGGAGGGTTTGGCACGCCTTTTAATCTGGCTGACTTGAATATGACAACGGCGAGGTTCGTTAAGTTGATCGACGTGATCGGAGGGGTGAGCCTCGATTCCTCTGGTGATGTGATTTATGATCCTTGGCCAACTGCCGGATCGGCAGGATTCGACCTCGATGGCATCGCGGTGCTCAATAGGGACTTGCCGAGAAAACGAGTGGAGATTTTATCCGCCGAAATTCAGGGAGATGACTATACACTCGCATGGCGTGCAGAAATTGATCGAGAGTATGTCATCGAAACATCATCCGATTTAAAACAAGCTTGGACCGAGCTTGAAAGACGAAAAGCAACGGAGGAAGAAGAAGATATAAAAATAGCGTTGAGTGGACATTCGCTCCGCTTTTTTCGAGTGCGGTCAGTCGAACCGTGAGAGCATTTCTTAAAAAGAAAGAGGTGAACTTAAGCGGCGAGTTTTTGGCTTCCGTTGCACGGGAGGGAATCCCGAAGGAAGCCCTCCCGCGCAGGGAACAACAACGCACGTTCCTTGCGGAACATATCGGACTACACCATGGCTATGATGACTTGCCAAACCCAAATTTCATTATTTTTTATAATTGAAATATTTGGTTAAGCTATCTTTGAATTCGAGTCTGTTTACGAATTTCAGTACCAACTCCGGATTGAGTAAATATCTCAAGTAAAAGAGTGTGAGGTGTTCTGCCATCAATAAAATGCACTTTTTCTACCCCTTGATTGAGAGCTTCAATCGCAGATTCTACTTTGGGGATCATCCCTCCGGAAATGGTCCCATCGGCAATGAGAGCTTGAGCTTCTGATTGGCAGATAGATTCAATTAAGCTCTCTGAGTCAGATGGATCACGCAGCAATCCGGGAACATCCGAAAGATAAACCAACTTAGCAGGTTGAAGAGCGCACGCCAGTGCTGCGGCTGCTAAATCAGCATTGATATTGTAAGTTTCTTGAGAACTGGCCTCAAGGCCGAGGGGAGAGATTACCGGAACTTTTGCTGAATTTAAAGCATGCTGAACTTCTTCGATATGACATTGAGTGACTTGACCCACTTGTCCGATATCTATGTTTCCGGAAGCGTAAAGTTGTTTGGCACAAAAAACGGTGGTGCCATGAATTGAGGTCGCTTGACCTCCGAATTCATTGATATAATTTACTAAGTTTTTGTTTACTTTTCCATGTAAGGTTTCTTCAACAATTTGGATTGCTTCGGGAGTTGTGACTCGGAGGCCTCCGATAAATTTGGCTTCCAGCCCCGCTTCTTCCATTGCTGCTGAGATCGCTTTGCCCCCTCCGTGGACAACGATGGGTTTAATCCCAGCGACTTCTAAAAATGTAATGTCGCGCATTACTTCGCGGACCAGATTGGAGTCGTCCATGGCCGAGCCTCCCATCTTGATTAAAAAGGTCTTCCCTCGGAAACGTTGTAAATAAGGAAGAGCTTCTGTGAGGACCGAGGCCTTCTCTTGCGCTTGCGTCATGCTCACAGAGTGGCGGAGGAGTATCGCTTGATCAAGCTTGTCTCAGTGGAGGGCAAATCTTCTCAAATCGCAGATTATTTAAGTTTGCTGAATGAGTTGCTTGTGCCTCATATGGTGTCTTTATTCTTTAAAGTATACAACATGTTGTGTTTCGCCTGAAACTCCCTTGTTGCTATTCACCGAGGATTCTAGCGTTTGGGCAGTCATATTTTCCTGTCATGTACCTTAAATCTCTTCATATCCACGGTTTCAAATCCTTTGCAGACAAGACGCATTTCGAATTCGCCGAAGGGGTCACTGGTATTGTGGGGCCAAACGGTTGCGGGAAGTCGAATGTCGTGGATGCCATTCGGTGGGTCTTGGGAGAGACTTCTGCCAAGGCTCTGCGAGGAGGGGAGATGGCCGATGTGATTTTCAATGGCGCGGAAAAGCGGAAGGCGCTGGGGATGGCTGAGGTTACGCTGACCTTGGCTGACTGCGAAGAGGCGCTCAAAACAGACCGTAATGAAGTTGCGGTGACCCGTCGGGTCTATCGGGATGGTAAATCGGAATATCTCATTAATGGAACTCGCTGCCGTCTTCGTGACATTGGAGATTTGTTCATGGATACCGGAATCGGGCGTTCTTCGTACTCCATCATGGAGCAGGGAAAAATCGACATGCTCTTATCGGCAAAGCCGGAAGATCGTCGCCAAGTCTTCGAGGAAGCCGCCGGAATTACGAAATCGAAAAAAGAGAAAAAAGATGCTCTCCGTAAATTGGAATACACGGAAGGAAACCTCCTGCGGGTCTCTGATGTTTTGGCAGAACAGGAGCGCCGGATTAATTCTCTCAAACGGCAGGTGACCAAAGCGCGTCGTTATCAGGCTCTATCAAAAGATGTTCATATCCTTGATACTCATTTGAGTCACCGCGTTTTCCAGCAGCTCACGGCAGAACGTGAAGAGCTCCGAGTGTCTTTAAGGTCCTTGGGAAAAAATCGCGACGTGCTCGAAACAGAAATGCCTCAACACGAGCGCGCCGTGGTCGAAGCACGTGATCGAGCGCAAGCTCTGGATGCTGAACTCTCGGGAATCCGGCAGCGACTTTCTGATAAAAAGAATGCCGTGCAAGCTGCGACCAATCGCATTGCCTTCAATGATGAACGTAAAGGAGAACTCAGCGAGCGCCTGAAGCAGAATGAAAAAGAAATTTCGGAAACGAAAGTGCGACTGGAAGAGCAGCAGGAGAGTCTCCAGGTGAGCCAGTCCTCTCTCGCTGAGTTGGAGGAGCGGATCACTAGTCAGCAGCAGCAGGCACAAGAAAAAGAAGCAGCCTCTCGCCGCTCCATCGAGGCTCGACAAGGATTAGAAAACCAACTGCGCAAAGCCCGTGGAGAAGCCAATGCGGCTCAGACCATTATCGCTTCCTCCCAGGCGAAAATCGAAAGTGCGCTAGCGCAGATGGAAGGAAATAAAGACCGCATGAAGCAGCTGGAAGAAGCGGCTGAGCGCCTGCAATCCGAACTTGCGACGGCTACTGCGGAGCGCGATGAAATGGAGAAGAAGTTGGAGGAACACCGCCAGCGGCTTCCTCAGCTTGAGGAGGCGAAAGAGAGCGCGGAGCGTGAATTCCAATCCTTGAGAGGCACTCTTGATGCTTCCCGACAATCTGCGCAGGAAATTCACCGTGAACTGTCTAAAAAGTCTTCCCGTCTTGATGTGCTGAAAGATCTCGTTGCCAGCGGAGAAGGTTTACAAAAAGGCACTCAAGCGGTCCTTAAAGGTCTCAATGATCCCGAGTTGATTCAGCCTGCTCTCAAAGGAGTGCTCAGTTCACACCTCAAAGCTCCCGATGAACATGCTGTTGCGGTGGAAGCAGTTCTTGGGTCGCATATGCAGGCCATTCTGGTGCGTGATGATGAAATAGCGAATGAGATTATTGATCGTCTTGCGGAGAAGAAGCGTGGCGCGGCTGCTCTTCTGCCTGAGACCTTTCTCCCGGCCTCGAAGGGGACGCAAATGGAAGCCTTACCAGAAGGTGCGAAAGCTTGGGCGCTCGATGTAGTCACGGTGGATTCTTCTCTCATGGGACTCATGGAGCATTTGTTAAGTACGGTTTTGATCGTTCCTGATCGCGCCAGCGCATCTCAGCTTCGTAAAGATTACCCTGATCTCACTTTCGTGACTGCGGTTGGAGAGGTCTTGACTCCAGAAGGGCTTTTACGTGGAGGCAGCGGAGGGAAAGAGAATTCGATCATTAAGAGGCAAAATGAAATCGTATCTCTAGAAGCGGAGGCACAGGAACTCGAGCTGGCAGAAAAAGAAGCGAAACAAAAAATTGTCGATTCCGAAGCTCGCGTCACGGAGCTGCGAGAAGAGGTCGAACAAGCGAAAGAGCGTCTTCAGAAACACCGGGTGGAAGAGTCGAATCAAAAAGGACAATTTACTTTGGCTCAGCGGGAATTTGAATCACTGGAATCCAAAGTCGCGAATAACAAATGGGAACGTGATGAACTGGGAGGCCGCGAGCAAACCGCTACGGATTCTCGTTCGGCCTTGGAAAACGAGCTTGCTCGTGCGCGGGAACGTCTCACGAGTTTAGAAGATGATAGTCGCCGACTTCAAGGGCAGGTCGATGAGGCGTATCAAGCCGAGAAAGAGGCACAAGAGCAGCTCAATGAATTTCGGACAGCCTTAGCTGTTGAGAAGCAAGCTCGTGATTCTGCGGCTTCCCAACAAGATCCTATGATGTCCCGAATTCGTGAATTGCGCGATTTAAATGCCCGACGTGAGAATGAAATCGTGGCTTCCAAAGACCGCATCGCTTCAGGGGATCAGGAGAATGAGACCTTGCGGCAGGAAATTTCTCTGAATTCGGTGGAGGTCAATCAACTCGGGGAGCAACTCGGAGAAGCCGATGGCCGACGAGGTGAACTGACGGAAGGGATTGAGAAGGCAGAAGGGAAGTTGAGCGAATATCGCCGTAAGCATTCCCAAATTACCAATCAATTTGGAAAAGAGGAAGTGGCGGCAACCAAATTGGATTTGCGTATGGAGAATCTCTTTGCCGCGACGATGGAACGCCATCAGGTGGACCTGAATCATTTTCGTCCAGATCCCCATGCGTTGTTATTATGTATTCAGGAGCGCAAAGATGCAGAAAAGGGAGGACGCCGTAAGAGTGCCGATGACTTTATCAAAGAGCGCCGGGCGGAGAAAGAAGCCGAAGCCGAAGCAGAAGCCAAGGCGGAAACGCTAGCGAGATCTGAGGAGACGACTGTCGACGAAGAGGAAGGTATGGTGCCAGAAGAGATCGTGGTCGAACCAGAAGCCCCTCTCGAGGAAGAAATCATGATGGAGCTTCCCTCCGAAGATGGACCAGATTGGCATTTTGTAGAAGCAATTGTCGCTGATCTGAAACGCCGTCTGGATGCGATGGGGCCGGTGAATCTTGATGCCATTGAAGAATTTGATGAACTCGAAGAGCGTCACCTCTTCACAAAAAATCAGCACGATGACCTGGTGAACTCGAAAGAGAAACTTCTGGAAATCATTGAGCGGATTAATACGGAGTCTGAGCGCCTCTTTGCAGAGACATTCAATGCCGTCGCAAAGAATTTCAAATCGATGTTTAAGCGACTTTTCGGAGACAAGGCCAAGGCCGATCTCATTCTGCAAGATGTCGATAATCCTTTGGAGTGCGGGATTGAAGTGATCGCGAAACCTCCGGGAAAGAAGCTGCAATCGATTTCCCTGATGTCTGGGGGGGAGCGCTCTATGACGGCGGTGGCTCTGCTCTTCTCAATCTATATGGTGAAGCCAAGCCCATTCTGTGTTCTGGATGAGCTAGATGCTCCTCTTGATGAATCAAATATCGGACGTTTCCTTCGCGTGTTAGACGCCTTCATTGATCAATCTCAGTTCATCATTGTGACGCACTCGAAGCGCACCATGGAGCGTGCAGATGTGATGTATGGCGTCACCATGGAAGAGTTTGGAGTGAGTAAGCCGGTGGGGATGCGCCTCACTTCTGAAGAGCAAATCGAAAAAAATAAGGAACCGAAATCGGCAGCGCAGCGCGCGGCCTTGAAGCTGGACGCCTAATTGGGACGAGGCGCTTCAACGAGGCGCTTCAGAGTGCGTTTTGCCAGTCTTTGATCTGGGTTTCCAAGAGGATGCGCCGTTCGTGCAATTGGCCGTGCTCTCCTTTCAAGGTCTGAACCAGTTGGGAGGTGCGTGGGTCCGGCTCAGAGGCGGCGGCTAACAGGGTTTCCTGTTCCGTGAGGGCGTTTTTCTTCTCTTTGATTTGCTGGTTTACGAGATCGAGTTCGCTGGTGAGCTTGGCGAGGCGGTCGGCAATTTTCGGAGGGTTAGAAGTGATTTCACCGATGGGTTGAAAGCCCTCGGTCTTCCAGGCTTGGATCTGTCCATTCCAGTCGGCGGTGAAAAAGCGTTTCCCATCGTGTGAGAATTCCACTTCGGTGACTTCCTTTTTAAAGAGGGGGAGTTCCTGACGGAAGGTGAGATTGTGTTTCCAGAATTTGACTTTGCGATCGCGTCCAGAGGTGATGATGAGTCCGTTACGGTGGTAGTCCATCGCGAGGACGCCGCCTTGATGGACGAGGTGTTTTTTGATTTGTTTTCCCTGTGGTGCGTTCCAGAGAGTGAGGTGGCCATCCATGGAGGCGCTCGCGAGGACTTTGCTATCGGAGCGCCACTTAAGATCAGTGATTGCTCCTTGGTGACCGCTCAGGGTGTAATGTTCTTCTGCGGTGTCACTGTCCCAGAGGTGAATTTCTTTTTGGCGCCCACCGCTAGCCAGCAGGGTGCCATTGGGGGAGTAGTTGAGAGCGGTGATCCAGTCGGTGTGTTTTTTGACTCGGAATCGTTCTTCCGCTTTTTGAGTGTCCCAGATTTTAAGAATGCGCAGGGGGCCGCCGAGAGCAAGGGTTCCGAGATCAGGGTGAATGTCGGCGGCGAGGACAGAGTCATATTCGCGGCCTTGCTGCATCATGAGTTTCCCCGTCGTGATATCCCATGTCATGGTAGTGCCTGATTTTCCCCCAATTCCTCCCCCGACGACGAGGCGCTTCCCATTTGGGTGAAAGGCGAGAGATTCAGGGGTGCCATGTGGAAATGGGAGAATGCCCAACAGGGTGAGATCATCGGTATGGTAGAGGAGAATCTGCCGTTGTCCGGTGATGGCAAGTACGGGAGCCCATGGACTTGCAGCCATGTCATTGATCGTGGTGGTGCGATTTGTGACAATGATCGGCTCGCGAGAGAGCTTGCCCGGCATGGGGGGAGGTCCTTCCGGGCGGGTCTGAGGATCGGTGATGTCTTCTAGTTTAAAGTCGGGTTTTTTGGGCTGTTTTTTCTTTGAAGATTTCGTTTCCAAGAGTCCTCCATCAATCCATTTGCGAAAGAGGTCAGTTTGTTCTTTATCCAGCTGATCTCCTTCGGGAGGCATGATGGGGTCTTCGGTCTGCACGGAAACGGTGTAGAGTTTTGAAGATGCGCCATCACCCGCGAGAGTGATTTTTCCTCCGGAGCCTCCGGTAAGAGTTCCCTCATAAGTGGAAAGATCGAGGTCTCCTTTTTTCTTATCAGGATTATGGCAATTGAGGCAGTTGGCCTCCAGGATCGGGAAGATGTGGTCGTCATAGGTCACGATGTCTTGAGCCTGCGTTGGGGAGAGGCTCAGTCCGGCCAGTATCAGTGGGGTCAAATTCAGAAACCGAATTTGAGCGTGATAGAAGCGACGAATGCGTGACATGAGGAAAGGTGTTCTTAGTGGTTAAAGAGGTATTCCTTTGAGTTGAGTAAAGCCCAGAAGATGTCTTCTAAAATGGCTTGTTGTTCTTTTGGAGGGAGTTCTGGTTTGAGAGTGGCGAGTAGTTTAGATTGTTCTTCCGCCGTGGGGGGGCGCGTGAGCGTTCGCAGGTAGAGATTGTGAATGATTTGTTTGGGAGACTTCTTCTGTTTCAGTAGAAGATTTTTGACGATTTTCCCTTGTTGAATTCGTCGATGAGTGGAGTCCCCATTGAGTAGGTGAAGGGCCTGCGATAGGTTAGGCTCCATCTTGACTTCGCAGGAGCACACCGTTTGGCGTGTTGCGCGGCCAAATGTCTTGAGGAAGTAGTTGGTGGTATTTCCGTCTGGAATACGGGTGGCACTCACGCCACGGGGAAGACCGGTAAATTTGTTTTGGGTGTTGGTGGATTGGGCGATGGTATCGATGAGGACTTCGGCACGAAGGCGGCGAATGCGGGAGCGGGAAAAATTGGTGAGATCATTTTGGTTGCTCTCATTGGCCCGTGATGAACGTTGGTAGGTTTCCGAGTTGCAGATCTCGCGCACGAGGTGATGAATGCTGAAGTTAGAGTCGGTGAAGCTTTTTGCGAGGGCTTCCAGAAGTTGTGGATTGGTGGCGGGGTTTGACACTCTGACGTCATCAACAGGTTCGACGATGCCGATGCCGAAGAAGTGGGCCCAGACGATGTTGGCGATGTTTTTTGCAAACCAAGGGTTGCCAGGTTCGGTGAGCCACTTTGCCACGGTATGTCTTCTTTGATTGGTGGCCACGGAGACGAGTTCTCCTCCTAAAAATTGTGGGGGAACGTCTTTATTTGTGACGGGGTGTTTGATCTCGCCGGAGCCATCATAGATCACTTGTTCGGCGGCGTCATGAGCGCCCTTACGCTTGATTTGAGAAAAGAAGGAAGCAAAGCCGAAGTAGTCGTTCTGGGTCCAACGATCAAATGGATGATTGTGGCATTGCGCACATTGGAGGCGAGTTCCCATGAAAATTTGCGCCACATTTTCGGTGATTTTTTTTGGGTCTTTTTCGAGTTTGAAAAAGTTCGTCGCGGGATTGTCGAAGGTGCCGCCCCGGGCCGTGATGAGGTCGTAAACGATTTTGTTAAATGGGCGTTTGTCTTTGAATTGCTGGTGTAGCCATTGATGCCAGAGGCGAGCGGCTTTGGGAGTGATGGTGTTTGCGGCGCGGCCGGTAGAGCGGATCTGAATGAGTTCAGCCCATTTCATCACCCAAAGGTCGGTGAATTCCTCCCGAGCGAGGAGTTGATCGATCAGTTGCGCTCGCTTTTCCGGAGCGGTATTTTTTCGAAAAGAACTGCGCTCCGCGGGGGTCGGGAGCTTACCGATGAGATCGAGGTAAATACGACGAAGAAAGATGTCATCAGAGCTCGTTTCGGAAGGTGTGATCCTCAGTTTGTGGAGCTTTTGATAGACGTGCTCATCGATGTAGTTGCGAGTGATCAGGTCTGGTTTGGTATAGGTAAGATTTTTTGGGATCACGATGCCTCGAGAGCCTTCAGTAAAGGTGTGGAAACGAGCCATGAGAAAGGCTTCTCCCTGTTTGCGAGAGCTCGCTCGCCCCGTCGTTGGATCAATGGCGATGGAGGTTTCATTTGAAGTGGTGAAGCTTGAGAGGGAGGTGACATCGCGGTCGGTGCCATCTGAGTATTTGGCGGTGACGGTGAGTTGGAGATCTTGATTGCTCCCTTCGAGGAGGAATTCGGAAGGTTCGACCTGAATCGAGATGGGGAGGGCAATTGATGTGGGGTCTGCTTGAGCGCCGTTTTTAATCCACTCCAGTAAGGAGTGATAAAAGGGGGAGTCTTTTTCAAAGAGCTTGTTGCCGGTGTGAGGGACTTTTCCGGTGGCCTTTGTGAGGAGGAGAGAGTCTTCGGGGATGGCGAGGTTGATTCGGCGGCCAGAAAGTTCGTGGGTGATGCGGTGGTAATCTCCCTCGGGGTCATAGCCGAAGAGTGAGAGCATGAAGCCGTCTTGACCACGCGCCGCGCCGTGGCAGGAACCGGTATTACAGCCTGCCGCGGTGAGCACGGGGATGACATCTTGTTGAAAGGTGACGGGGCGATCTTTGGAAACACCTTTAACGATCAGGGAGATGTCGTGTGCATATTCACGGTATTTGATCCGGACGGTCGTCTCTCCATCCTTGAGAGGGTATAAAGTGGTTCCCTCAATGCGTGCGAGGTGGGGGTTGATGATTTCGATGGTGGCGTCTTTGCTGATGTCAATGGTGGTGGCGTCACTCTGATGAGCAAGAACCACGAGGCGGTGAGAGTCTCTCTTAGTTTCTAGGCTGATTTTAGCTGGGTAGACTGAGATGGAGGTGAGGTCTTTGATGTCTTTTTTTACGATGCGTTCTCGGTGTTTTAGCCGAACCGTTTCTGGCCATGGAGCCTTGGCAGTAATCCAGGCGCGGAGGGTATCGATTTCTTTCGAGGAGAGGGCCGGGCGGGGGTTCTTTTGAGAAGAGGGCGGCATGAATTCATCATCCGTATGTGGGAGGAGCACGCGGCGGAGGAGTTCTGATTTTTCTGGATTGTCAAAATCAATGGCCTCGGCGCCATCCCCTCCTTCGAGGAGGAGTTTTCGCGTTTCAAGGTTCAATCCTCCTTTAGTTTTTTGTGAATTGTGGCACTCAAGGCAAGAGTGTTCCAGGATGGGTTTTACGGCCTCGAAAGAACGAGCGAGGGTCACCTGAACGCATGCTAAAAAAAGAACGAGGATCTGTCGGGAGAGAGTCATTTTTTTGCGGTGGTGGTCGGGTTGGTGACCCGCAGGATGCCACCGTGTCCCAGTTGATGGATGATGGGGTGCTGATTTCCGGGAACGGAGACTCGGGCGAAAATATTCCGATGGCGTCCTTTGCGAGCCTCTTGAGAGACGATGAGGGGAATGCGAATTTCCTTGGTGTCTTTGGTGATTTTTTGAGGAGTCGCTTTGACTCCATGGGGGAGTGCTTCGAGGGACACGGTCGCTTCTCCTTCGAAGGGCTGGAGGGAGTCGATCTTGGCCACCATCTCCACATTTTTCCCTGGTTCGGTGGTAGCCATTTCCAAGGTAAGTGAAAGGTAGCGTTCTTTGACTGTCAGCGGGTGTAAGTCGGAAGAAAGGCGTACTTCTCCACGTTTGGTGTTAGCCCGAGCAGTCACGAGGATGCTCCAGTCACCGGGTTGGATGTTGCCTTTGGCGGCAAGGTTCAGGGTGATTTCGTTTTTTCCTTTTGGGATCTCAACTTCATTGGGAGCAGTGATCCCTGGAGGTTTATATGGAACTTGTATTTTAATGGGGGCATTGAAGTCTTTTTCGCGGGTTACGCTCACTTTGATGGGGAGAAGTCCGTTGGGGACGATGGGACTCCCGGGAAGGGAAAGCTTGAGCTGGAATGGGGCTTTCTCGATGATCGCTACGGCGATGGTGTCGTGGCTCGTCGAATGATAGGTTCCGAGGTTGTTGATTTTGACATGCGCAATCTCTTCCTTGAGAGGGCCCGTCATCCCTGATTGAGAGTGCTTGAGTGAAAATGGGAGGAGGCTCCCACCGAGGGGAGCTTTGGCAGACGCTTTGAAAAGAAGGGGGAAATTGTTCATCTTTTTGGTGATAGGGGGCGCTTGCACGGAGAGTCCTGGAAGGAGGGAGGGAGTAATGAGTTTGAGATCTCCGGAGATGTTTGTGCGCGTGATATTCGGAACAATGGCGAGATTGGCTCCTCGTGGGACGGCGATGAATTTGTATTTCTGATCATCATTCCGATCAGAGCTTGGGAGAGTGGCGTGGAGAGATTGAGGCTTGGGGGTGAGCTCAATGCGATAGCGGAAGTCATCTCCTCTGCGATGCAATTGATCTCGGATATTGAGAAAAAATGTGCCGTCTTCAGGAATGTCAAAATCGAGACGACTATCTGGAGTTCCCTTGATCGCGTCATCATTGAATTTGATGTTCTTTTTGGTCTGAGCCGAACGCACTAGGAGGGTGGTGTCAACGGGGGAGCCGAGTGAGCGGGCGAAGACTTGGGCTCGTAGTTTTTGTCCTTTCTTTGCCCGAAATCGGAACCAGTCACGATCATTTTCGAGGGAAAGGATTCCTTCAAAAGCAAGAGGGAAAGTGGGTGCGTTCTGACGCGGGGTGGCATCCTTTGGATTCTGGTTGGGTTCTTCTTCGGTGACGACATCCAGAGAGGAGACGCGGATGAAATGTCCGGAAGGAGTTTGATATCCGGCATGTCCGGGGCGATAGAAAAAATGTTCTTCGGGAATAGTGATTGTTTCCTGAATCGGTCCCGTAGGGTCGCCGTGGAAGGTGTAGGTTTTGCTTTCTCCGGGCTTTCCCGATACGGGGTGGACCCAGGTCGCCCGGGGGAAATGCCCGACATGGAGGCGGTATTGCGATTTGCTGGAGCCTTCGAAGGCGGATTCACGCAGATGAATGTAGTAATCACCGTCGGATGGAATTAAGACGGAAGCGGCACAGTCACGGCCTAGATGAGTGGAGTCATCATTCGCGGTGAGAATGTTTTTATGAGAGTCTAAGATTTCAATAGAGGGATCGAACATGACGCGCCCAAGTCTCATGCCTTCCACCTCGACTGAGAGGCGTTGCCCTTTTTTCATGGTGACTCGGTAGTAGTCAGAATCTTCTCGTTGCACGACTCCTTGTACGGTGACATTCGTAGCAATGAGTTGAGCTTTTTCAAAGGTGTCATTAAATTCATGTTTCCCATTTTTTGAGCGTTTTTCAATGACGGTTGGGAATTGGCCCACCCAGAAGGTTCTCATTTCGGTGAGGCCTTCTTTACATCTCAGCCGGAGGGGGTATTCCCCGAGAGCGGCGTCTTGAGGGATGACAATGGTGGCGATGACTTTTTGATGTTTCTCCAGTACGGTGAGGGATTTGACTTGGAGACCTTGGCGATAAAAAATGATTTCTTCGGGAGAAAAGAGACGTTTTCCAAGGAGTTCGATATTGATCTCAGTACCTCGTTCTCCGCCACGTGGTTCGACACGTTCAAGGGTCGGAGAAAAAGCAAATGCTCCGACTGCCGAGATGAGGAGAATGACCGAGAAAAGTCGCATTAGGCTTTGTGAGAAAGGATTTCATCGAGGACTCGCCCGCCATCGACAATTTCGATCGGTCGTTCACCCGGAGCCATGAGCTCTTTATCACCTGTGATGCCCAGTTGGTTGTAGACCGTTTGAGCGAGATCTTCGATTTCAACCTTGTCTTCTTCAGGTTCTCCTCCGAGTGCATCGGAAGCACCGTGGACGAGGCCGCGATGGACCCCGCCGCCAGCCAAGCCGACTGAGAACACTCTTGGCCAATGATCACGTCCTCCGGTGGCGTTGATCTTAGGGGTCCGGCCAAACTCTGATGTCACCATGACAAGAGTGGAGTCGAGAAGACCACGTTCGTCGAGATCACTGATGAGCGCGGCCACGGCTTGATCGACGGGTGGGAGTTGCCGATTCACCGCGTTTTTGATCTGATCGTGATGGTCCCAGCTCCCAGCCGTGAGCGAGACAAATCGGACCCCAGATTCTACGAGTCGGCGGGCGAGGAGCATGCGCTGTCCCGGTTGGTTCATGCCGTAGCGTTTCCGCATTTTTTCAGATTCAGCTTTGAGGTTGAATGCTTCCCGGGCCTCTTGGGATGAAATGAGACGATAGGCATGCTGATAAAAGGCATCCATCGAATCGAGTGCATCTGATTGCTCTAGACTGCGGAAATGATGGTCGACGGTTTGAAGGAGTGAGCGCCGCCGGTGAAAGCGGTCTGAATTGACCCCCTGGGGCAGATTGAGATCACGGACTTGGTAATCTTTTTTTACCGGATCAGAGCCAATTGCGAAGGGGCCATGAGCTGACGAAAGATAGCCCGAATTTGCAAATTCGTTCGGAACATCAGGGACACAGACGTAGGGAGGGAGGTTGTTTTTTGAACCCAGTTCGTGAGAAATGACAGCTCCCATGGAAGGATAATTGACGGCAGGTGACGGACGATATCCGGTGAACATGTTGTGCGTGCCACGTTCATGGGCTGCTTCTCCATGAGCCATGGAGCGGATAATCGTCATTTTGTCCGCAATTTTGGCGACCTTTTTGAGGTTTTGAGAAAATTTCACTCCCCGAATTGCGGTATCAATGGCATCGAACGGGCCACGATAATCTGACGGTGCAAAGGGCTTCGGGTCCCAAGATTCCTGATGAGCCATTCCGCCGGGGAGAAATATCTGAATGACAGATTTTGCAACGCCGTCTCGGGTTTTATAGTGTTTCTGTGCCCCATTTGCTTCCATCTTAAGCATCTGAGGAAGAGTGAGTCCCAGTCCGCCGAGGAGTCCGACGTGGAAAAATCCGCGACGGGAATATTGATCGGCAAGAGGGTTTCCGGTGCAGCGATTGCTCATATTTAATTTGGGTTCCGGTAATATTATACGGATCAATAGAGGAATTTCGATCATTTGAGGCTGGAAAATGGTCATAAAGATGACTTACCCCTCTCATGTGGACGCTCCGAACATTCAAGGATATGAAATGGGACCACGGCTGGGTGCCGGGGTGACTGGGAATGTCTTTGAGGCCACCCGAGCCGATGGGAAGCTCTGCGCGGTCAAGGTGTTTGATGTGATGTCGTCCAATGTGGGACTGTTGGCTAATCGGATTGCGCGCATTCGGGAGTCGGCTCTTTCTGGGGTGACTGTTCCAATTCTTGGCCAGACGCTCGATGCTCGCCCGGCATGCATTGTCATGCCCATTATGGAGAGTAATCTTCAGCTCCGTCTCTCGCATTATTTCGAAGAGGAAGATTCGTGGCCGCTCGTTCTGGAGCTTGCCGCCCTGTTGGACAAACTCCACTCAGCGCGAGTAGCACACGGGAATTTGAAACCAGGGAACCTGTTCTTTGATGCGGATGGGAATTTGCTCTTGGCTGATTATGCCAGCGGCCTCATGCCCGAAGTGCATCGTTTAGGATATACTGACGCGTTCCTCTACGCCCCTCCCGAACAGCTCCGATCTCCGGACGGGTATTTGAATGAAGCTGGATATCGCTGGGATGTTTACGCCTTTGGTGTGTTGGCATTTCGTTTACTCAATGGGATTTTTCCACGTTGTAACGAGCTTTTTAAAGAAGTGAGTCCGGAACCGGGGACGACGAAACGCTTCCATATCGATGCCGATTACGAGGGGATTGCCAAAGGTTTACAAGCGGATCACTTGGCCGCTTGGAAAGAAGAGCCTGCAAGCGATGCCGAAAAGCGCCAGCGCCATATCATTGAGCATTGCCTGTCTCTCAATCCTCTGGAGCGGCCTTCTGATATGATGGAAGTGAACCGTCAGCTCACGGTCATTACCCAAGAGCTCAAACAGGAAGCGGAGCGTTCCGCCATTTTGGAGAGTGAGAGGACTGCGCATCGTCGCCGGAAGAGAATGGTTTTTGTCGCGCAAGTCCTAGGAGTGAGCGCCCTTGGGCTAGGGGGACTCTGGCAGCTGACTCAGTATAAGCGCAGTCAGGAAGCAGCCACCGCGGTAGAAGAGTTCGAGTTCATGGAGCAGTCTAAAGACACGCTCATTGCAGGATTAGAGACTGATATTCTCGCAGCGCGTGATTCAGAAAAGCGGGCACTCACGAGTGAGCAGCGCATCCAAACTGCCCTTGATCAGGAGCAGGGGAAGTCTCGCGCTCACCTCCTTTCCGCGCAGGTGACGAATGACATGCTGATGCGGTGGCTTTTGGAAAAAGGAGTCTCTGGATTACCTCCATTACAAGGGCGTCAGGGGAGGTTGAAGGCCTTGGCAAATCCCCTGCGAAAACAATTGCTGGAGTTAGAAAGTCGCGCCGGAATGGAAGATCAGAGCGCGATTCTGCGACTTCGTTTAGCGGAGATCTACTTGGCCGGAGGAGACCTTGAGCAAGGGACGCAGGCGCTTGATAAAGCCCTACGTCTAGGGAAAGATCATCTCTCAGATCAGGAAATTGCAACGGCTCAACTGCGGAAGCTCCTCCTGCTGTCTGAGAATCTTAAAGAAAAGAAGGACTTACTTGCGGAGCAGCTTGAGGTGACCGCGACTGCGATTGAAAAAGCGTGGCCCACTCAGGGTGCCCGGCACTTATTAGCGCAAGCAGCGCTCCATCTGGTCAAGGGACGGCAGGCCGAGTTTTTAAAATTAGATAAACAGGCCTTAACGGAATACTACTCGGCCTTAAGCGCCTATCAGAAGTTGAGTCGAGATTTTCCAGAATCTCCGGCGCTCTATTTCACTACGGGGCGGGTCTACCTTTCTGCCGGGCAGGTCGCCGAAGGAGCGGGCGCGGTCGATGATGCGGTGACTTTACGAGGATACGCCGCGCAGCAATTTCTAAAACTTTCTAAAACAAAAGAAGGCAGCACCCCGGAGGTGGATTATCAAATCGCTTCCGCTACTGCGGCTCAGGCCGTATCTGAGTGGCAGCGCGGTAAGACCTTTGATGCAGAAAATTTAGCAAAAACAGGACTGGGGAAACTCAGTGCACTTGCGAATAAAATGCCGGGCGACTTTCGCGTGATTTCCGACCTCGCCTCTCAGCAGGGGATCGTGGCCATGGCCCTCCGTGATGAAGGGAAGACCTCACAAGCGGCGAAGTTGCTAAAGAAGGCAATAATGGCGATGGAGACAGGTTTAAAAAAGAACCCCAGCGATAATAAAGCCCGCTACCTCTATGCCTCTCTCCAGTGGCAAATGTGCGGAATTCTCGGTCAGCAAGGGGAGGGGGAGGAGGAGATTGAGCTCGGGATTTCGGCCCGCGATCTTTTGCGCGAGGTGCTCTCGGTGAACAAAGCAGTCCCACACCCCTACTTAGTGAGGAAGTCGTTGGCATACCTCTGCGGGGATCTGGGGCACGCTGCAGACCTCCATGGAGATCGCGAACTCGCAGTCAAGCTTCTCAAAGAATCCGTAACGCACTGGCAGAAGCTATTGGAACAACGGCCAAATAGTCCTGAAAACCTCGAAGGACTTGCGTGGGTCAAGCAGCGCTTGCAGGAGCTCGGAGCCAGTTGAGAAATAAGATCAGTCTCACTCTTTACTCAAGGCCCAAGGAGCGGGAATGGCATATCCCTTGTCACCATAACCATGGGGAAAGCGGGGGCAGGATGAGTCGGGACCGGAGCAGATTGTATCTGATGCTGGCGGATTCTCACTTTTTTCAACGGCGGACTTTATCTGCTCCGTTAAGATGGATCAGTGAGTTCACCTCGCTCAAGAATAAGACAATTTATCCTTGCTGAGAGACCGAGCAGTCTTCAAATCAGGCGATAGCGAGAAAAACTCTTTCGGTAATACAGCTGCGAACGATGGCTGATGAGTCCGATCGCAACATCTTCTCTCGCTTGTTGAGAAATCCTTTTTTTGAGAAATTTTGAAATTGAGTTTGCTATTGTGTGTCTCCTTTCACATTTTGTATGACAAGACTTTTCGACTGCCTACCATAAAACATGCGGCTTTTGGAATATCTTCATTAGATACACACATTATGAGAAAAAAATTAATAACTTATTCAGCATGCCTTCTCGGTATGTTCTCATCACAAGCCCAAGCTGGGTGGAGCACTCCTCCAGGCTTCCGCAATCTTCCCCGGGTCAATTTCACGAATGGACCTGGCGATGATACCCCAAGATTCGTCCGGCAGATCAGATCATTCGGACCCACAGGCGGGATTATTAGAATCAAGCGCAGTAGTCGAGAGTACCACCTCGGTCGCATTCATGTGACAGACAATATTCACATTCAGATCGAAAGAGGGGTCCGGATTAGGCAATCCGCACAGGGGAATGTCTTCGTAATGCTCGGTGACAATGTGAGTGTGACAGGATT
>CALGLJ010000024.1 GCA_937930235.1 uncultured Verrucomicrobiales bacterium
AACAGTGTATTGATTGCACGAATACTGCCTAAAAGTTCTAAACTTGCAAGACCGGAAAAACCCATTAAACCTTAAGGCATTGAATACCAATTTTTTAAATGATTCATTCAGATCATTGAATCATCGAGTAAAAATGACTACCTGTCATTCTTTGCTTTTTGGAACTCTTACTTTAAAGTTCCAAAATATAAGATTCACTTCATCTTTTAGGAAAACGAAATAGCCTATTCTTTCGACTGCACTCTTATGAGTATTATTCCAGAATGAGTCAAAAAGCAGACTGCCGTCAGGATTTAGCCACATCTCGCTGAGTGACTGGCTCCCTACACAAGGAAGAAAACTGAGGTGATTTTCGTCTTTGGCGACTCGGAGCTATTTTTGTGCGTCTTTGCGAGTGTCTCAAAGGGCCTCGGAAGTCTCGAAGGTTTCAAAGATTTAAGGGAACTCACGGGAGCAGTCGGTTTTGTCAAAATTTCTGGATACCCAAAAGATGAACCATTGGCAATTCGCCGTTGCCATTCCATGATGAACTATTTGACACTTCAATAATACTGGCAATCTTGGAGCATGTCTTGGGATTCACAATTTCTTAAACTCTTTCGTCACGGCCTCTCTTTGTATCAAGAAGGGAATCACGATTTCATGAGCTATTACGATGCGGAAGATCTCTCTTTTCTGACTTCGATTGGCTATAAGCCGCGCGAACTTTTCGACTTTGTGGAAGATTTTGCGGATGGAGGAGATCCGACCGAGTCAGCAGCTCTTCTCATTGCGGCTGTCAGGCGAGATTATCTCGGTGCCATTCAGCACGGAGTTCTGAGCGATCGAGAAATTGGCCGCAATGACGTGCCGTCATTTGATGATCAACTCAATGGCATCCCCTACCTGCCCCGAATCATCGCCAAGGCTCAGGCCAAGCTCCGGGGAGAACTCGATCCAGACATGATGTATGGCTGCGGGGCAGATCGTCGGTTTCTGCGCGAAAATGGGGATATTCACCCTGCTGATTTCTTACGCCAAGTCTGGGCCGCTGGTGACGATCTTGAAAAAGTGGCAAATTTCGTCAAAGATTCGACAGCTAGTTAAAGGTCTGCCAGTTTCTCCGCGATGAGTAAATATGCTGGTGAAGAAATCCTCGTTATCCCTCGTGCCCTGTTCGATCAATTAGGCTCCTTCCAGGGGATCCAGACAGATGTGGCCCGATATTTGGAGGCCATCCTTGATCCTATGAATAATTTCTTTATGGATCGCGCCGAGGCCGAGGATGATCCAACTCACAAGCAAATCATCCCCTATGCGCTTTTCCGTCATGAAGATCGCTACCTCCACTATGTCCGTGGTAAAAGCGGAGGGGAAAGCCGATTGCATGCTCAGGGGTCTGTCGGGATCGGAGGACACATTAATCCCGTCGATGAACGGACCGATCCCTTGGGACGTGATACCTATCTCGCGGGAGTTGAGCGCGAGATCAGAGAGGAACTCCAGATTGTCGGAGGACACACCAATCAAATGGTTGCCCTCCTCAACGATGACAGTAATGAGGTTGGGAAAGTCCATCTTGGCGTCGTTCACATCTTTGAGCTGGAGACAGATCAAGTCAGCTCGGGTGAAGACTCTCTCGCTGAGCTGGGCTTTAAAACCATTGCTGAACTTAAAGGAGATCTCCATGGCGGCCTGGAAACATGGTCCCGTTTCTGTGTCGATGAGCTGATCAAATCATCATCTTAATGATTCCCTCCGGAAACCCGCTCTCGATCGAAAAATGGCTTCAAAAAATTTTTCCAGAGATGCTCTAAATTCAAAAAACCTTCCCGGAATATTCCAGGAAGGTTTTTTAGAAATTTGAGGCGCGGAGCAAGTCAGCGCACCTGAGTAGGCCCGACTTAGTTCTGATACGAGCCTTCAACGCGGGCTGCCACATCGCGGTAACCGTAGTCTACTTCGTAGATTTGCTTGAAGGCATCGATGGCTTCTTCGTTACGATTTGCCTTGGTGTAGATCAGTCCCAATTCGTAGAGGACTTCTTTCTTGGTATTATCCATGGCAACCAGCTCGCTGTTGGCATCGCTGAACTGCTTAATGGCAATGTCCGTCATATTTTTCGCATCGAAGGTCCGTCCGAGTAGAATGAGAACCTTGGTCCGGATATGAGGATTCCGAGTGGCTTGCTGCAAGTGCGGAATGGCTTCGCTATACTGACCGGAGTCATAAAGCGCTAGTCCCAGGTCATAGCGCAGCTTGGGATCAGTGGGATTTGAGTCAACTCGAGCCTGCGTCTCGACGAGTCGCTCTGAAACGCGTGCCTGACGGACTTCTTGCAGTTGATTCTGGAGCTCCACATTATCTGGTTCGGCCGCCGCGCGTGCTTCGAGATCGGAAATCGATGAGGAAGCGGCCTTGTCCTTCATCCCGTCTGCCTTGGTCTGCAAGGCGGCATCACCATTTGAGAGTTGGAACGCCCAACGATAGAACTGTTCCGCACTCTGCCACTCTTCGAGTTGCTCATAGGTCGAGGCGAGATCTTTGACTACGATCAGATTATTCTGATCGGCATGATACTGCGCCACTAGGTTGGTCGCCTTCTCTTGAAGTTGATCTTTCGTGAGGGCGGTCCGTGAAGCCATTTCCAATTCGGCTGCTTCTTCACTCAGCTTGATAATGCCTCCCCCATCACTGGATTGATTACGTTTCATGGACGCCTTCGCGGAAGTGTCCTTCTCACCTTTCACCGCATCACCATCGGCGGGGTCAAACTTGACAATATCACGATAAATCTTGGAGGCCTCGGCATTCATATCGCGGGCGATGTAGAACTGCGCGAGCTTGTGAGACATTTTGGTATTTTCCGGATTCCCTTTATGCACTGTTTCTAGGGCAAAGGCGGCCGTATCGAGGAGATTCAAAAGGAGGGCCGCTTCATGCAGCGCGTCATTGAATCCTGCGTTAAAGGGATCTTTCGTGAGCTCTTTCTCAATTTCGATGAGCGCGGCTGCAGGATCTTTCTTCGCCTTACGAACCATCGCTCCCCCGCCTCCACCTCCAAAGAGGCTTTTCTTGGCAGCTCCGACCGTAGCTCCAGTCTCATTGATCTCAGCTTGGCGTAACAGCTTCCGAGCCATGAGAAATCCAGGCTGTTCTTTCAAAATAGCCTGTAAGAACTTAATCGCGTAACCAGGGTTATTTCGTTCCACGCTAGACTTAGCGTTTTTCCAGTGCTCTTTAAGATCTTCGCGGAGTTCAGCTTCTGTGATTTCTCTAATTTCAGACATATTCGTGTTTTGCGTAGCAGAAAATGATTTGAAGGAATCAAGCGACTTTGAGACGGCTTGGCAAGCTACAGAAATCTGAAAATCAGATTTTCCTGAAAATGACCCCAAAAGTAACGAAATCTCAACCTTTCAAACTCGTGCTCGGTATTGCGAAAGATGAAGGTCGATACGCCAGCCAGCGAAGTCTGCTGAATGAATTCATCAGGTTCTCAGGCAAAAATGAGATGGAAAATCTGAGGCTCTTTTCGGAAATGAGGTTTTCGGAGCTGCCCTTTAGCCCTTTAGTCTAGTTTGATCACACTTTCTCCGGGACGGTATAGGTGCAGACGGTCTCGCGAGCGATTTTCCATGTAGCGAGGATTTGTTTTCAGAGCTGAGGCTTCTAGTTCATAGCGTCGCCGCTCCTGCTCCAGAGCGTGTTCCTCGCGTTGCACATCTGCAAGTTCAGCCTCAATTTGCTTGAGTTTATTATACTCAGGAAGCGCTTTCACCCAGCATGTCACACTGATGGCCACCACAAGGAGCGCGAAGACAATCGCGGTCGATTTTGCCATAAATGGACGCTGAGCTGGATCTCGTGAGAACTCCGGCAAGCGATTGGCAGCGGCGTGATAATAACGTGCCATAGGGGGACCATACTCCATTATTCTCCTCAGAACGAACTTAAACTTAGGATAACTTAAATTTTTATTAGCAAATCGATCCTCCTTCTCTATTTCTCCTCTATGCGTACGCCAGTTCTTCTCAGCGGCCTCATTCTTTTGATCGGGGGCGGCTGGATGCTTCCTCCTGCACCAGCTTCTCCAGAAGACATTGGCGCTTCACTCGCTTTGGTCGCCTTTTTCTTTGGTGGAACCTATCTTTTTTCCGGCCTCTTTAGCATCAAGCACCCCGCTCATGGAAATGCCGCCATTCTTCTCCTCTCTCTCATGGGCGTCATTTACTCGATTTACCTCTTCTTTTCTCACCAACTCATGACGGCCCAACTTTGGACGATGATCTTTCTCTTTATGGCATCCAGTAGTCTGTTCTTGCTCGGGATGAAGCAGTGGAAAAAAAGTCAGCGTCTGAAACACCAGCCCTAATCAGATACCGAGAGAGCCTAACGGTTTCCCGTTTTCCGTTTACCCTTAGGCTGATACCTGATCTCAATCTTTGACAACTTGGGACCCCCACCAATCTCGATTGGGGCGAAAATCCTCTTGGTGGAATGCCGCATGTTGCGTTTCGAGTTTTTCTTTCATCTTGGTATGAACTCGTTGCCAGTGCTTCTTTTTCTTTGGGGCGTTGAAGCGAGAATCAGGTTTCGGACGAATCGCCTTTATTTCCTTCAGATGCTTGGTGAGCAAATCTGATAATTGCGCAAGTCGAGCTGACTCCTTCCCTGCGAGATCATTTTTCTCAGCGGGATCTTTTCCCAAGTGATACAGCTCTTGCCGCTGATCCTCATAATAGCGGATGAGCTTATACGCCCCTAGCCTGACGATACTGGAAGGCTCTCCTCCTTGATTTCCATAGTGAGGATAGTGCCAGAATAGAGGACGCTCCCCCACGGTATTCTGCTCTCCGCGCAGGGCTGAAAGCAGCGAAACGCCATCAAGGTGGTGACCTGGCATGAGCGGCAGCTGAGCGAGTTCAAGAAGGGTTGGGAAAAAGTCTGTTCCAGTTGCAAGAACTGGAGTGGTAGTCCCTGGCTGAGTGACCCCAGGTGCTTTGATATAATAGGGTTGTTTAATCCCCCCTTCCCACTGGCGTCCTTTTCCTCCTCGCAGAGGTAGGCACGAAGTAGAATAGGCATCTCCCGAAGAGACTCCTCCATTATCCGAAGTGAAGATGACGATGGTATGTTTCTCCAAGCCAGAGTCTGCCAATGTTTGCAGGACTTCTCCAACAGCTTGGTCGAGCGTTTCCATCATGCCGGCATACAAAGGGCAATCTTGCACCTTACGGACTGGGAGCGTCCGATCGATCAAGAAGCGCTCTCCTACATGGATATTTTTTGAAGATTTATCCCGGTATTTCTTCCAAAGAAGAGACGTCGTCTGAAGAGGTGAATGGACAGAATAGAAGGAAAGAAAGGCAAAGAATGGTTGTTCTGATGGTTCCTGAATAAAGGTGGACGTTTCTTTCGCGAGTCTCATGGGAAGAGATTCTCCGGGCACCCCATCTGTCAGATGAGGATTTTTGTAAGGCGCATAATACCCCCCTCTTGGACTGCCCGCATGGTATCCTCCTTTATTGATCTCAAAGCCATGGTCCTGGGGTTCAGACCCCTTCCCTCCCAGATGCCACTTCCCCGCGTAAAAAGTACGATAACCACCAGATTTCAGAGCCTCGGCGATGGTGATCTTTTCGTGTGGAAGGCTTTCGCGATTCGCTGCAGGCAAGACCTGATCATTCCGATTCCACTGCTCCCCAGTTTTTGCTCCAATCCAGTCTGTGATCCCCAGACGAGCAGGATACTGCCCCGTGACAATGGAAGCACGGGAAGGTGAACAGACCTGACAAGTCGAATATCCATTCAGAAATCGCATCCCTTCGCGAGCAAGTCGGTCGATATTGGGAGTCTCGTAGTAGCTCGACCCCTCGATTGAGAGATCATTGATGCCGAGATCATCTACGAGAATGAAGAGGATATTTGGACGTTTCGCACCGGCCCATGAGGGAAAGAAAAAAAGGGCGAAAAAGAAAAATTTCATACAAGACAATGGCATAAAGAGCTGAAGCTTAGAATTGATCGTAATAGAACATGGCGAAAATCAGCGCTTGAGTTAAAGTATGTCAATGAAAGAAGTGTTCGGGATATTTTTCATCACTTGGCAGCTGAGCGCTACTCCAATGGAACTCCTGGTGATTGGCGACAGCCAAAGTGAGGAATATGCCTTCGAATTACCGTTTAGCGCCCCTGACTCGAATCCTCTCGCAGCCAATACTCGGAATTGGGTTGAACTCCTCGCTGATCAACGCCCTGCCGAGGTGAGCTTTGGAAGCTATCGCCCCCAACTCTTGTCCTATCCTGATGTACGAAACGGAGGATTTTCTCAAAACTGGGGCGTTCCCACCTTTGAAACCGAGAACTGGAAAGATGTGGTCACCTCTTCTCTTTTCGAGAACCAATTTCTGTTCAGCTCGCGGCTCGCGCTCGTCGAACAACTCCCGCGAGTCGATGCCGTGGTGATCATTCTCGGAGGAAATGATGCCAATGGGGATTACCGCGCGCTGCAAAACAACACTCCACCGGAAAATTGGGGAGCTCAGATCACCTCCAATCTAAAAATCATCATCGATTCTATCCAGCAGTCCACGGACCAGCCCATCTATGTCGCAAATATCCCCGATGTGGGGGCGACAGCTCTGGTTCAAAGAAAATTCCCTGATCCGGAAAAACGAGCGATCGCCACTGAGTTCATCAAAGACGCCAACGCCCAGATTGCCGCCTTAACTCAGGCTGAAGGCGCTACCCTCATTGACTTTTTTTCCCTCACGGAACGCATCAACACGCCAGGACCTGTCAGAATTGGTCAGATCGAATTCTTCCCTTTTGAGCACCCGGAAAACAAAAACCGCTACCTTCTCTGCAAAGATGGATTTCACCCCTCGACCGCGACCCAAGCGCTATTGGCAAACCTCATCCTAGAGGCCCTGAGTTTAACCCCGCTGAGCGATGCAGAAATTTTAGAAGACATTCTCGGGATTTCTCCCACGGCAGATGACCAATACCTTGCTTGGATTGAACCACAGACTGACGAGACTTCATTCCTGGCAGACCCAGACGGAAATGGGATGCCTAATCTCGGCGAATACGCCCTCGACCGCAGCCAAATCAATATTGCAGGTCAAATATTTAGCTACCGCCCGGATCCAGAGCGTTCCAGCTATGTCGAAATATTGCCTACTATTTCTTCTGACCTCAGAGAATGGGTCCCACCTTTACAACGATTCACAGCTGATGATGGGACTGTTTCGATCACCTCGCCTCGCCCCTTTTTTCGACTCACATTCGATATCCGGTAAGAAAATTACGAGTACTCGACGATGAAGAGTCGAGTGGTTGGAAAATCTACATCGTCATGCCGCCATCCACTGCGATGACCTGCCCTGTGATGTAGCGAGCCTTATCACTGGCCAAGTATGTCACAATATTTGCGATATCTGAGACGGAACCAAAGTCGGCGAGAGGAATGCGCTTCATAATTTCTTCCTGCACATTCTCTGGTAATTCATCAGTCATATCGGTTGAGATGAAACCTGGAGCAATTGCATTACAGGTCACTTTACGGCCAGCCAATTCGCGAGCGATTGATTTGGTGAATCCGATCAGTCCGGCTTTACTCGCGGCGTAGTTTGCTTGTCCGGCATTCCCAATGAGCCCAATGACGGAGCTGATATTGATGATCCGGGGATCATTTCCCTTCATGAGGGGGCGTTGGAAGGCTTTCACCATATTGAATGCGCCTTTGAGGTTCGTATCGAGCACGGCATCCCAATCCTCGCTTTTCATTCTCATGAGAAGGCCATCACGGGTGACTCCGGCATTATTTACCAAGATATCAATGCCACCGAGGGTTTCGACAATCTGCTTTCCAGCCTCTTGCACTTCCTCATAATTTGCCACATCCATGGCATGATATGAAGCACTCTCGGAATACTCGGCATTGATGGCCTTAGCCGCCGTCCCACAACTGGTTTCATTACGACTGACTAGCACAACTTTTGCTCCCTGACTGGCAAAAGCCTTAGCAATCTCAAGACCAATTCCTCGTCCTGCTCCCGTAACGACTACCCGTTTTCCTGCGAAATCTGACATGGCCGGGATTGTTCAGATATCCGAGAGAAACCAAAGCGTTTTTTAGCGCATCCTCAAGATCTGCGAGGTCGAAAAGACATCACCAAGCGGATCGCGGCCATTGGAAGAATACCAATCCCCAAAGCTGCCGCCGCAACTTTGAGACCTGGATAAACGCGGGCGCGGTCTCCATTGAGAGCACGTAATGAGTCTGACACCACCTGGCCCTGTGAAACGTAGAATGATTTCTTCACCGGAAGACTGCCGCCGGAAGTCTCTCGTATCGCTCGATCACCAAAACCGGTCTTTACCGGACCGGGACAGACGGCGAGAACTCGTACGCCATGTTCACGAAGTTCAATTCGCAGAGCTTCACTGAAACTCGTGACGTATGCCTTCGTGGCTGCATAGACCGCGAAATCAGGAATGGGCAAAGTACTGGCCAAGGAGCTGATATTGATGATCGATCCTCGTTGCGCGATCAAGCCGGGCAGGAGAGCGTGGGTCAAATGTGTCAGCGCTTCCATATTTAAGCGAATCATGCTCGCATTCTTATCCCAATCAGAAGAATGAAATTCCCCGTAATCCCCCATCCCCGCATTATTTATGAGGAGATCTGGGCGGATATTCTGCTCCGCTAAGGAAGCCAGGAGAGCGGATCGAGCAGACGCCTCCCCAAGATCATGAGCGAAAATTTTGATGCGCAAATGAGGATGACGCGCCAGGAGAGCTTGCGCGTTTTCTTCAAGCACAGCTTCGCGCCGAGCGACGAGAATCATGGTCTCGCAGGACGGCGCAAGTTGCCGAGCAAATTCAAGCCCAAGCCCTCCGCTCGCTCCGGTAATGAGAGCGCAGCGGTCACGAGGAATGGGCGAAGACTCGGGCATCCTCTCTTCTCTAAACAGGCTGACCTGTCTTTTCATCCACCTGCACGATGCGGAGAGGAAGGCGCTGGATGAGTTCACCATCGACCAGAATATCGACGGAATAGACCCCAGCTTTGGGGAAGGTGAGCCCTTGAAAACCAATGATCAAATGACGGCTCATGAAGGCGACATTATCCGGCATCTCAACTGGCATCGCACCCTTGATTGGCATCTTCTCATTAATCGCCTGCCCATCTTCATCAATGACCGCGATGCTGAGTTCATGATCTCCTGCGTCTTCTGGGGTAAAACAGAAGCGCATCGCGAGAGAGCATTGTGGATGCACGATTGGGGTCGCCTTAGCGGCCAGAGCATCAAAAGTTCCAGTTACAACGAGCTTGCCTTGATATTCAGCAGCAAAGTCACAGAGAGTAGCAATTTGTAAGTCCATAGGATAATGTTAAATAAGTCAGCGTATCAATTACGCCTGCACGAGTCGTGCCCGTTTGTGAGTCACGCGTAAAGAGGGAAATCTCAAAAGCGCCTATTCGGTGACCGGAAGTGCAGGGGGTGGGCCATCATTTGGGATTTCTAATCCGGGTTCCACGGGCGTTTGATCGGAGGTCAAATCGAGCGCATCATCCACCGGTTGCGCTACCAGCACATCATCCTCTTCGTCTTCCTCAACCACAACTAACGCTCTCGGTGGAGGTTTAATGGCTTTTGTGATCTCCCCCTGGAATTTCTTGAAGAAGCGGCGAATCATGGGAGCCGCTTGCTTTCCTCCGCTGACATTCTGCCCCGGAGATCCTTCGTACACTACCGCGAAGGCGTAACGAGGATTATCCACAGGAAGAAATCCTGCAAACCAGGCTAAACGCTGTTTCTTGGCTGGAATCCACTGAGCGGTTCCCGTTTTCCCACACATCGTGGTGAAGCCAAGATCTCCTTTTTTACCTGTTCCATAAGATGCATGAACCACATTACGCATTCCACGCTTTACGGCATTGATCGCTTCAGGAGAAAAGCTCAACTCGTTCCGCTTTTGAGGAGCCGGAGCTTCAATCACCCGTCCATGGAAATCTTGAATCTGCTTTACGAGACGAAGCTGGAGCAGCGCCTCCCCATTCGCAATCCCCGCCATTCCCTGTGCCACTTGGAGCGGAGTCGAGGTCAAATCTCCCTGACCGATCGCTAAAATGGCAGAATCTCCATCTGTCGTCGGACGTCCATGTTTTTCAAGAATCCACTGATTCGTCGGTGCCATCCCCGGCTTCTCTCCAAAAAGAGGTAAACCTGTCTTGGAGCCATAGCCTAAGCGACGCGCTGCCGAGAGAAATGTCTGCGGCCCAGTCATAATGCCGAGTCGATAGAAGAATGGGTTTGCGGAGCGTGCCAAGGCACTGTTGAGCGAAATTCGGCCCAAATTCCCTTTCGAATGATTGCGGAACCACTTGGAGCCAATTTTGATTTTGTAAGGACTATCGATAGTGCTATTCGCATGGATCACTCCATTTGAAATCGCCGCAAGACCCACAATCGGCTTGAAGGTTGAGGCCGGAGGATATTCTGACTGATAAGCCCGAGCAAAGAGAGGGGCAGCGGGATCTTCACTCAATTCTTTGAATCGCTTACTCGTAATGTAAGGGATAAATTCATTGGGATCGTAGCTTGGGCGGGAAGCCATCGCGGGGATTTCTCCTGTGCGCACATCAATAATCACCATAGCTCCTCTGCGGGTGCCATGCTTCAAGACAAATTCAGCATGCTTCTGCCAATCGAGATCTAAGGTCGTGACGATCGTTCCGCCCGGCTGTGGACGCCGAATCGATTCTTCTAAGACCTTATTCCCATCACCGTCAAAAATGACCTTCTTGACGCCTGGAACCCCACGTAGTTCTTCATCAAATATTTTTTCAAAACCGGTCCGACCTTCGACTGATTTGAAGATCGGATCTCCGTGAGCGATCGGGCCGTCATCGAGGGCCTTTTTCGTCTGCACATAACCGACCATATGGCCTGCGATTTTTTTCTGAGGATAAACACGTAAGTATGTCGGCAAAATCACTAAGCCTTCAGGGAGATTCTTTTCTAAGGCCTTCGCCTTCTTCTCATTAAACACCTGAGAAACAACACGCGGAATCCAGCGTCGATTCTTATAATATCGAGTCAGTTTTTTTTCACTCAATGAGATTTCTCCCCCGCTGAGTTGATTCGACTCAGCAATCTTTGCCTGTGCCCAGACCACCGCTTCGGTTACCTCCTTGATCGGTCCCAACTGGGTAAAGTCTAACGCAAGATAATATCCCATTTTGGTCTGCGCAAAAGGCCTCCCCTTTCGATCCAAGATGAGACCTCGCGGGGCCGGGATCGTCAGAGTCATGGTCCGCGCATTTTTTTGGGTAAATAAGGACGCATTATTAGCAGAAAGCTCCGAGACAGCTTCTGCCTCTGAGTCCGGCAGTTCTTCAGACTCCTGAGACCATGCCAGTGCTTGAAGCCAAAAGGAAACGATGAGAATCGTGCGCCACGTCATTCTCATTATATAAAGTCAAAATTCCCAATGGGCAATGGACAATACAAGCAATACACCGTGTGCACTGCGAGATCACCATTTCCAGCCCCGGGGATTGCCTCGGAACGATTTCACAATTTCACTGGGGAAAAATACCGAATCTGTCGTCCATTTCGTCTCAGGATCCAGCTCGAACTTGATCCACTCGCTTTTGACCCGTCCTGATGCTTTGATGGAGACATTCAAATGAATCGTCATTCGACCATCGATTTCCGGCTTCACCGCTAATTTCCCCGGGATCTGGTATTGAGCAAAGCTTCCTCCCTTTTGACTCGGATCTTTCTTAAAAGGAGCCTCCACCCCGAGGTTGGACCTTGGATATTCCTCTTTTCGATTGGTCTTCTCCGTACTCACACGCACCTGATTGACCCGCAGCCACTCATGGACCCCCTGCTGGCCTTCCGCCTCAACGCGCCATAGAAAAGGCCCATCTGTGCTTCCAACTCCCGCCGCATAAATCATCGCAGAGAAGGAAAACCCTTGTTTTCCCCCCATCGGCTTGAGCCCGCTACGAACCATCGCCCCGTTGACCGCAACTGCTTGAGTCTCCCGAAATCCACGATCTTTTTTGAAAATCTGAGCACAACTGCCTAGGACTAAAGGCAGGATCAATATGAGGATAAAACCTTTTCTCATTACTCTACTAATAAGAGTTATGTTTTCCAAAGGTCAATTTATTCTCACTATCCTAAAGATTACCTCTTGCCATCACCCGCACCCTCATTAACGTCTCGCCGACGGGAACGACCGCTGAGGCGAGGTTTCATAATACATTATGCTTATTCCGCTTGAGCCAAACAACCCGTCCCCCCGCCAGAATATCTCGCAGGCCTATATCAGCGCCATTATCGTCCCGCCGAACTCAGGCGCAGCCGATTCCGCTCTCCCAGGCCACATTTCTGGCGGCAGAAACAAAAACAATATTCGACATCATGTCTGAATCACCAGAAAACAAACCAGCCGACCAATCTTCATCCGCGTCGGGACAGGAAAATGGAAACCGGAACCGCAACCGCAGCCGGAATCGTAACAGAAATAGAAACCGCAACCGTGACCATAACGGAGGCGAAAATAAACAAGGAGGAGGTAACAAGAATGGGAACCGCAACCGCAACCGCAATCGCGGCGGCCAAGGTCAAGGGCAAGGACGTAACAGAAGTCGTCGCCCCGCTCCGCAACCCATCACCCTCTGGGATAAAGTCCTCAACTTCCTAGGCCTTTGGAAACCCAAAACAGTCGAAAGAAAAAGAACTCCAAAACCCGAACGAGACCAGAATCAACCGGATCGACAGGCACCAAAAGTCAATACCCGTAACGCTAAAAGCCGTGGGCAAAAGAAAAGAGCGCGCCAAACTCCAGATGCCTCCGCCGTCAAAGGAACCCGCTTGTATGTCGGTAATCTCTCATACGATGCGAATGAGAGTGACCTAGAAGACCTTTTCAAAGGAGTGGGCGCCGTACGACACATCGATATCGTCTACAATCGCAACACCCATCGTTCGAAAGGCTATGGATTTGTCCAGATGGCGCGGCTAGAAGAAGCAAAACGAGCCGTCGAAGTCCTTCACGACCAACCCTTCATGGGACGCACCCTCATTGTCAACGAAGCCAAATCAGACGGCCCCGCCCCGAGTGATGGCGAGCCACCGGTGACAGACACCCCTGCTCCAGATCAAACCCCACGCCCAGCCACTCCTCCGGCTGAATCTGCGTAGTCAAGGACGCTTCCCTCTTTGCAAATCTCAGCTCGTCCGGCATCCTCGCCGGGCGAGCTTTTTTTTATGATTCCACCTCTCTACATCTGTGGCCCCACCGCCTCTGGTAAAACCAGCATCGCGCTTGCAAAAGCGAAAGAACTCAATGGCGAAATCATCAATGGAGACGCCTTCCAGGTATACCGTGGGCTAGAAATCCTGAGCGCGGCCCCCTCATCCGAAGAACTCGCGCAAGTCCCCCATCATCTCTATGGCATCTGTGATCTTGTGGAAACCATGGACGCAGCCCGGTATCACCAACTCGCGACTCCTCTCATCGCCGAAATTGGCGCTCGGGGGAAAAAACCCATTATTGTAGGAGGATCAGGATTGTATCTTAAATTCATGACTCATGGCCCCGCTGAAGCCCCGCCGGGCGATGCGAAACTTCGATCAGAACTCGACCAACTTGACCTCTCAGAAATTCTGCGACAACTCAAAGAACGAGACCCCGAAGAGTGGGAAAATCAAACAAAACAGAACGCAGGAAATCGCCGTCACCTGAGTCGCGCCCTCGAAATCTGCATCCTCACCGAAGGGAAAGCCTCTGATCTCCGTAGAAATTTCAAACACGATCCCTCTCACCTCGAAGGACTCGTCCTCACCTGGGACCGAGAAAAACTCACCGAACGCATCGCCCAGCGCACCCGCCAGATGCTCAGTAATGGAGCGATCGAAGAAGTCCGAAATTTACCCCAAAATGTGACCACCGCCTGCCAAGCCATCGGGGTGCGTGAAATCAAAGCCCATCTTAATGGAGAACTCACCCATGAGGAATGTCTTGAGAAAATCACCACCGCCACTCGGCGCTACGCGAAACGCCAAGAAAATTGGTTTCGACGAGAAACATGGCTCAAGGAAGTCCCTCAAGGATAGCTTCGACAGCCTCAGCAATCTCAGCAACCTCAGCAACCTCAATTGGACCGCTCACAGGTTCAGGGATTTAATTTTGGCAATGATCGCTTCTGCAGTGGGATTCTCGGCGATGCGGTGACCATTGACAAAGAGACAGGGAGGAGCGGGAGCGTAGCAGCGTTCACGTTCCTTGCTGTCACGTTCGAGAAGGCGGGTCGTTTCGGCGCTGTGTCGGTCGTGGTTAAAGCGCGCAAGATCAAGATCCCATTTTTTTGCTAGCGCGAGATACGTTTCATCCTTTGCGATCCCGTCACCTTGTTTTTCAAAGAGATCCCACGTGTAGTCCCAGAATTTGCCTTGCTTTTGGGCCGCGAGGGCTGCCCTCGCGGCTGAGGTAGCGTATTTGTGTTCGGTGGGATGGAAGAAGCGGAACGCAACGGCGACTTGATCAGGGTATTGCGCTCGGACTTTGCGAATTTCTTCTTGGACGCGGCGGCAATACGGACAGGCGAAGTCGACGAATTGGACCAGCATAATGGGTGCATCAAGATTCCCCAGAACCGGAACGTCTTCTGGATTGATGTTCATTTCTACATACGGCGGAGCGGGACGTGGAAGATGAAATTGAGCGACATAATATTCCTTCAGTTCCTCTACGAGATCATACTCAAATTCGGAAAATTGTTGTTCTTCGAGGTAGTAGCGAATTTCTTCTTTGGCCTCTTGGTAAGGGAGACGGACCCCCGAGGTAGAGCGATATTCTTCATCGTAGAACTTCCTGATGTCATCATCCGTGAGGACCTTCTTTACGGAAGCGTATCGGGAATCAATGAGATCGGCTCGTTCTTTAAAGCCTTTTTCAGCGGCATATTTTTCCACAAGATGATCTTGAAACCAATATTTGAGGGTTTCCCATTCTTTCTCACGGAATTGGTGATGGAGCTGGGCAAGCTCGGGATGCTTGTCTTGGTAAAGATTCTCGCTCCCGATGGTGGCGATGAGATTCGATGAAGAAGAACGGGGGGCGGCTTTTTCCCAAAGAGCATTTTTACCCACGTAAATACTGGTGAGGATGAGGAGGCCAAGGAGGTAAGCGGCCAGAGTGGTCGATGAGGATGAGGGCTGAGACTCTGTAGGAGACTCCAAAGAATCGGCATGACCAAAGCTTCGAGTGCGTTTGGCGAGCCAGATAGAGGTGATGAGCAGGGCCAGTTGGAGGCCAGCGGAGAGAAGACAAAGAGGGCACCATTCCTCGATGCGGAAGGCCTGAAGGTAGATGAGATAAGTTGAAATGAGCACTCCGAAAAAGGAGCCAAAAACGATGGTGAGGAGGGGGAGGCGGCCACCTCCAAAGGCATGACAAAGAGCGCTAATGAAGAGGATAGTATAGGCCGCGAGACCGATATCAGACCAGTGGATCCCTAGGATCGTGGCAAATTTACTCGCAAGAACTTGGTCACAACTGCCACCCCCAAGACAGACTCCGGAGGAAAGATTTTCGCTTACGGAGAGAGCGAGGCTATCGAAGATCCCAGTGAGCGCGAGAAGAATCAGGATTGTCCGTAAGAGCAGGTTCAGTGACATTTTGGTAAAAAGGGGTGCAAGGAAGCCCCGCCTGTCAAAAACAGACGGGGCCTTCTTTTTAAGGTATGGTGTGTGATGGTAAAAATGGCTCTATTAACGGAAGCGGAGCCACTGCCAGTCGAGGTCACGACAAGCGAATTGCTCGATCGGGCCGAGATTGGCTAGACTTACCCCAGATTGATTCATACAGCGTCTGCCAACGCGAGCCTGAAGCCAGAACCACGGAGAAGTGCTCCCACCGCGCTGGACGATGCGCCATTGCTGATTGCGGTGATTGTTACATGGCCATTGGACAATTTCACCACGGTTACGTGAGGTCCCAGTCATATCAATGCACAGGTTACTGCGTTGGGAACGAATCCGCCAGAATCCGCCGCCACGCCTTTCGAAGCGGAAACTCCCATTCACATGAGATCTACAGCGCCATTGAATATAGGAAGTGCGACGTCGAGTCGAACCTTGGTTATCGACACATCGATTGCTGTGTCGGAATTGAAGCTCCTGGAAGTCGTCTCCAGGAACAATGCCACCACCAGGATTTGTGGGAGGAGTAGGAGCCGCAGGAGGCCTAGGAGCCGGAGGTCTAGGATTTGCGGGCCGTGAACGGAAATTGGCACGGACGTTCCGTTGATCGAACAGTCTCCGAGCATTGTTTCTGTCACGGGTTCCCGTAACAGCTCCTTGATAACTCACATCAGGATTCGAGTAATGATCGACGATGCTCCCATTAGAGCGCCCTCCAGAGGCCATGAAGGTGTAGCGATTTCCGGAAAGTGAATTCGAAGAAGACGCAACCAATTCACTCCCTTGATCGTGGACGGCATTATAGTTGTGCCCCACTTCGTGGCCGAGGGTATGCAAACGAGCCTGACTCACGATCACTGCGGAGTAAGGATTGTTCAAGAAAGCAACTCCACGGACTCCTCCACCGACTGAGACGATACACGAGAGATCAACACCGAGACGCTCTTCTAAGTCTCGCTGACTGACTCCCTCAGATGTTCCTCCACGGCGATTGCGCCACTCGGTGAGCATGTCGATCAAGTCGCGCCCATTCTCTTCAATCGAGAACTCGGCGATGGAGCGCTCAACGACGGTGACATCAGTGCGGGAATTCCGGTTCGCATTATTCATGCGGATGATACCCTGACGAATTTGAGCGACGATTTGGTCGTTACCACCACGATTGGCACTCGCCGCACGGGTATAACCTACCAAGAGATCACTCTCAACGGCAGCTTGGCTGGATATGGTCGAGAACAACCCCATAAAGGCCGTCACGATCACATTACGTTTATTGTATTTCAGTTTCATGTGTGTAGTTTTATTACGAATTAAAAAGTGTTTCATTCAACCGCAGAAATTGCAGGGATGGGGGTTCCTACGGCATCATCACTATTGCCCGCTCCAGTGAGACAGGGGCCGATATGCTTGTGCATTTCCGCGAGGTCGATTTCAGTGAGAAGCCACTCGCCAGGTTCGCGAGTTTCGATTTGGTAGTGAGTCTCGCCATCCTGCACTCCGATGGACCAAGTATCATTCTCCGAAGCGGCAATGACGCTGCTATCATCGACTCCTTTGATCTTAGCCGCGAATCCCCCGGAAACTGTTTCAATATTTTGGGGATAGATCGCTTCAGGTTCCACTACCAAAGTAAGCTCTTTCCCGTCGAAGGCTGGGATGACGATGGTATCAAGTTCGTCTTGGTAAATTTTTTTGGCGTCTGTCGAAAAAGAAGCTGGGGTGTAGACCAGTTGGCGACGCTTGACCCAGACGTTTTCTTCTTTGAGAGCTTTCAGCATTTCGGTGTTGTTAGCGAGTTCTTTGAGAATCGCTTCTTCCTTGCCCGCAATATTGGTCCACTGAAATCCAGTGGCTGAAGTGTGAGTGACTGGAAAGGGACGTGGTTTCCGCTTCCACCAAGTGATATTGTCGCCATTTTCAAGCTGCGCAGTTTGCTTACGATCGGTGGAGGAGCTTGGCCTTGCGGTGGTGGCAAGGAGATTCGGAGTCTTTTCCGGACTAGCAGGGACGGAAGCAGTCCTTTGATTTTCTTTTTGATCAAGGAATACGGTAATGATGGCGGTGAGGCCGATCATCCCCGTGAGAATCAGAACATGTTTATTCATTGTTGTGTTTGGGATCAGTGGTTGTGTGATTGGTTACCGTCTTGGCAACCAGGGCAATTTTCATGCAAGAGATCCTTTTGCAGATCCGGGTTTGCCAGAATATTGGTGTAGTGAGGCACGTATTGGTCTCTCAGCTCAGGGTTAAAAAAGGACTTGGAAGATTGAAGAGCACTCTCAGGATCGACCAAGCCGAGTCCTTTCACATATGCTTCTAGGGTGCGGTCAAAAAATACGCGGGCACCGGGAGACCATTCCCCCTCTTCGAGGTCAGATTGATCCGATGAATCGTGGTAGTATTTGGTGAGGAAATTATCGGCGGTAATGATTTCAGCCGCTTGATCTGGGTCTTTCAGGGCCAGATCGTTGACGATAGCGGCGAAGGTGTCTGCACGAAGGCTTTCATTCTGAACCTCAAGAGTGGAAATCCAAGCGAGAGCAGCCTCAGGATCTCCCGGTTTCAACTTGGAGACAAGCTCCGGAAGGTAACTCAAAAGGTAAGCGTTCTCTGGAGCATTTCTGACGAGGCTTGCCACCGTGGAGATCGTATCAGGATTGGAGTGCGTGATGACTTTGGCGAGGAGTTGTCCCTGAAATTGGGATTGATTCTTCTGACCAAGCGCCTCGATCCACTGAGCCCAGGAGGAAAATTCGTCGATCTTTTCCGCTTGAATGAGTGAAGCAACAAGGGCGAGATGATGGGTATCGGTGAGGCCGTCACGGGCGCGGTCTGCGAGATTCCCCCTGAGACCATCGAGATCATTCTCGAGCCAGTGATTCATGACCTTTCGCTCCACATCGGCAATTCCATCCTGAGTCGCAAGATAGTTGATGAGATCCAGAGCTTGCATGTGATGGCCAAGGTCTGAGAGTTCAAGGCCGAGCGCGGTAAGCCATTTTTTTGCTTTCGCAGGATCAGCTTCAAAAGCTTGACGCAGGTGAACCGATAAGGCGTGGAGGCCATCGAAATCGAGAGCAACTATAGAAGAGGCGAGATCTTTGGGAGGAAGTTCGTCGTTTAAGAGACTTTGAGAGAATCGTTCAACAACGGAAGTAGAGAGTGAAATGCGCGTGGCATTCACATTCCCAGAAGACGCTGGAGCGTCATTTTGAGAATGATTTGGGTTTAAACTATCGTCCGAGCGTTGACTCAACCAAGCCGCACTACCAATCAGGCAAAGCCCAGCTGTCGAAAAATAGATCACCGGAAGAGTCCAGTTCTTATTCATGGAAATGTATGTGTGTGTTGTTAGAACGCTAAAAATCTTCTTCGTTATCACAAAGGCGAAATTCAGTGTCGCACTTATATGAGAAAAATGCTCATCAGCGTCAAGCAGACTCTTCTTTTTTTCACAAAACTATCAGGACAGCACACCTTCCTGATTCGATCTGAAATCCTTGTGTTTCTGTTAGAAAATCAGAGTAATCACCTTGTAACTCATCTCGAATTTTTACCAGTAAACTAATGAATATCACTTTAATATAACAATTGATGTTATAACAAAAAGCAATACCAAGACCACCTAAAATAAGACGAAAGTAGAGCTAAGTATTTAGAATTTGACATGGAATAAATTTCATCAATATTCGTAGCCGTATTCATGAGCTGCTTACTGCCCCAACTGTAATCAATATGCCAACTTCCGTCATATTCCCCTTTCCTCTTATGAGAACGAAAGACCAGTTGGACCGGAACGAACAGCTTCTTGCTACACTCTCCCATCGATTTTCACTTGGAATCTTTGGTGATTCTCTTTGCGGAGAATGAGGCAAACGCCACAGGAAAAATTTACATGCATAAAAATAGATAATAAAACACAACCAACCATAATGAATAAAACTACCTTAAACCGATGGCTTATTAAAGGCAGCATTGTCCTGTCTCTCTTAGGAGGTAACGCTCTGGCGCAAACTCCCCTTGTCCGCACCGGACTCGTATACACTCCAGCGGCATCTCGCCAGAACAATGGTGATCGCTCCATTGAGGCGACTCTGCTTCGCTACTTTCGTGTCGCTCGCAACGTCCAACGTCGTTCAACAACGATGGTGAACCTGAGAAATCGACACCTCAGTAGAGAGAATTTTGGAGGAAGGGATGCTGATACTAGCTACCGCATCTCACTCACTCTTGGACTCCTCTCCAATGATCGGATTAATCCAAATTTTCTTCCCTCTAACATCAACGGTATTCAAGATCGAAAGCGCATTGATCTGATGCAGATTTGCACCGCTGGTCACCCCGGGGAGCGTTTCTCAGGGATCACCCGCTTAGGGGCTTCTCGGACGGCGATCAATGGCGGAGTCCTCGATATGATTCCTGCAATCTCTGCACACGAATGGGGTCACTGTATGTTCGCCACACATGCCATGGCAACCACAGTCCGCGGCCGAGGAACCGTCATGAGAGAAGGACGTATCCGCAATTATTCTGACCCCGCTGTCAGATTCCGCGGCCAAGCGATTGGATCATCAACTCGTAACAACGCGAGTGTTGTCCGCAGAGAAAGATTCAATACCGCGAACAATCGTCGCTAATATTCTCAATATTAGGAATATCCGATTTTTTTCGAACTGCCGTTGCCTCGCTGAGGGAGCGGCAGTTTTTTTGGTAATCTTGGTGAGGAAATTTGATTCGGAAAACAAGGAGAGATTGCGTAAATTCTTAAAAAATCCATCAGAAATTTAACCCCGCATTTAGGGTTGTCATTAATGCCATTTGAACGAATATTCAAGACAAGTTAATACTCCGAACTCAAAGTCAAATGACTCTTCAAGGTCGATTCTTTGCATTTTTCGGAAGAATCACCCCATTGACCCTGTAATTACTACTGCTTTGAAAAAGACGATTCTAGCTCCTGTCCTTACTTGTTTGCTGACCCCGCTCTTGCATGCCGAAGCCCCATTGGTGGATTTCAATTATCAAATTCGTCCTATTTTGTCAGACCGTTGCTTTCTCTGTCACGGATTCGACTCAAAGCATCGCGAGGCAGATCTCAGGCTCGACACCCCTGAAGGAGCATTTGAGAAACGGAAAAGCGGGCAACCAATTGTCCCAGGCGATGCGGAGAAATCACTCATCTGGCAGCGCATTATTTCTGATGACCCCGAGAAGGTCATGCCCACTCCCGAGTCTCACCTGACTCTGAATGAGACTGAAAAGAGCCTCATTAAAACATGGATCGAACAAGGGGCTCATTATGAAAAACACTGGTCTTTTGTTCTCCCCAAACGACCCCAACTACCCGAGGTCAAAGCCACAGATTGGATCAAAAACCCCATCGACAACTTCGTCCTCGCACGCTTAGAAAAGGAGGGACTCAAACCCTCACCTCAAGCCGATGATGACACTCTCGCGCGGAGACGCGCCCTTGATCTCACGGGCCTTCCCGCTGAGGGATCTGATGTAGACACCCTTCTCTCCTCGCCACATTTTGGAGAACGCTGGGCCCTCCCTTGGCTGGACGCCGGACGCTATTCTGATTCCAATGGATTTCAGGGAGATCCCGACCGCTTCGCTTATCCTTGGCGGGATTACATCATCAAATCTCTCAACTCCAATAAACGTCAAAACGAACTCATTATTGAACTACTCGCTGGCGACATGCTAGACCAGCCGACGGAAGAGCAGCTCATCGCAACGGCGTTTAATCGAAACCATCTCATCAATAACGAAGGTGGGGCAATTAAAGAGGAGGTGATTTTTAACTACGTTGTGGACCGGGTTGATGCGACTGCCACTACCTTTCTCGGACTCACTTTTGCATGCGCACAGTGTCACGATCACAAATATGACCCGATCAGTCATGAAGATTACTTCCGCTTTTTCGCCTTCTTTAGCAATATGGATGAGGAAGGAGCCCCGAGACAAAAACGGCGGGGCTTATACCACCATTACCGAGTCTCCAAGCCAGTGATCGAGCTCAACGTTCCGGCCAAGGCTCCTTATTTGGAAGCAAGAGCTCATTTTGATGACGCTCGCAAACGCTTTAACGCATCACGCAAGGCCATCAGCGCGGCAGAAAAATCCTGGATCACAAACCTCTCACAGAAAGAGGTCGATCAACTCGAAAGCAAGTTAGCAAAAATTATCGATATCAGACGGCGCGGTCAAAAACTCAATCGCAGTCAGAATGACACCATTCAGAAATACTTCCTGACTCAGGTCTCAGATAACGCGGATTGGCGCACTGCCTTTAGTGACATGAAAGAGAAAGAGCAGAAAGTGAATTCTCTCAAGGAAGACGTCCCTCTCGTCATGGTCATGAAGGATAAAAAGACCCCACCACGAGCTCGGGTGCGGGATCGAGGAGTCTATGATGCCCCTATCGGGGAAAAGCTCTCCGCATCATTGCCGACAGCATTTTCAACTCTTCCCAAGGATCAGGATCTGAATCGAAGTGATCTCGCGGCCTGGATCGTATCTAAAAACAATCCCCTCACCGCGCGAGTTCTCATGAATCGTCTTTGGCAGGAAATTTTTGGACTTGGTATTGTATCCACTCCCGAGGATTTCGGATTTCAAGGAGCCTTGCCCACTCATCCTAAACTCCTCGATTGGCTTGCCGTCGAATTCATTGAAAGTGGATGGGACTTTAAACATATGGTGAAACTCATCACCACTTCCGCGACCTACGAACAATCATCCAAGGCCAACTCATTCCTTTTGCAAAAGGATCCTGAAAATAAACTTCTGGCTCGGGGGGCCCGCTTCCGACTCCCCTCCTCCATTCTCCGAGATCAAGCGCTCGCAGTCTCTGGACTTCTCACCGAAAAATATCTTGGCCCTCCAACTTACCCCAGACAACCCGACGGAATGTGGAAGGAAGTCTCTTTTGGTAAATTTTCCTATCCTAAATTGCCTGATCCGATCAATCAACATAGCCGCAGTCTTTACAGCTTCTGGCGCAGAACGATGGCTCCTCCCAATATGTTTGATGCCGCTAATCGGCAGGTCTGTAGCGTCAAGCCCGCCCGGACCAACACCCCCCTGCAGGCCCTCACGCTCTTAAACGATCCCATCTACCTCGAAGCGGCCCTAACGCTCGCTAAATCATCTCTCGAGGCGGAAGACCCTGTCGCAGATCTCATCAAAAAATGCACTCAGCGAGAGATCACCTCACGAGAAGCCGCGATTTTGCAAAAGACATTCACTCGTGAAACCCAGCATTATCAAGAACGCTCCGCAGAAACGAAAGCTCTGACGCAAACGGAAAATCCTCGTTTAGCTTCCCTGACCATCATCGCTCAGATTGCACTCAATCTTGATGAAGTTCTCAACAAACAATAGTCCACGCCATGAACACTGTTTTAGAATCCTACGATCAACGGACCCGCCGCCAATTCTTGGCGAGCACTTCCCTCGGGCTTGGCTCGGCGGCCATGGCAGGAATGCTTACTAGCGCTCCCGCCAACGAACAACTCGCCAAAGTCAAACGGGTGATCTATCTCGCAATGTCTGGTGGCCCATCCCATGTGGATCTCTTTGATGACAAGCCGCTCTTACAAAAACAGGCTGGCGAGGCTCTTCCAGATCACATCCGTGATGGCCAACGCTTGACTACCATGACCTCGAGGCAAGGTAAACTCGCTCTTCTTCCTTCCTTAAAACCTCATAAAAACTGGGGCAACTCCGGGATCAAAATGAGCACTATGCTGCCGCATACGGGCTCCATTGCAGATGAGATCACTCTCATCCGCTCGATGTACACCGAGTCAATTAACCACTCTCCCGCAACCACTTTTCTTCTCACCGGATCTGAAATTCCCGGTCGCCCATCCATGGGAGCCTGGGCCACTTATGGACTAGGAACGGAGAATGAAAACATCCCCTCCTATGTCGTCCTCACCTCCCGTGATCGTGAAAACACCTGTGGCCAACTCCTCTATGATCACTACTGGGCAAGTGGATTTCTCCCCTCAAAATATCAGGGCGTAAAATTCCGCTCCCAAGGTGACCCCGTCCTCTATTTGAGTAACCCAGAAGGAATCTCCCGCCCTCAGCGTAAACGAGTTCTCGCTGATCTTGCTTCGCTCAACTCCATCACGCACGAAGCATATCAAGACCCCGAAATCGAAACTCGTATCGCCCAATACGAAATGGCTTTCCGAATGCAGGTCAGTGTTCCCGAGCTTGCAGATCTCGACAGTGAACCTCAACACGTCAAAGACATGTATGGACCCGACGTAGAGCGCTCAGGATCTTTTGCCCGCAACTGCCTGATGGCACGCCGCCTCGCAGAACGAGGCAGTCGATTTATTCAAGTGATGCACGCAGGATGGGATCAACATAATAATATCCCGACCCAGCTAGAAATCCAATGCCGCGATACCGATCAACCCGCCGCTGCCCTGGTCAAAGATTTAAAACAGCGTGGACTCCTAGAAGACACCCTCATCATCTATGGAGGGGAATTTGGTCGCACCCCATTCTGCCAGGGTAATATGAATTCTGCCAAATATGGCCGAGATCATCACAATCGTTGTTTTTCGACTTGGATCGCCGGCGGAAACATTAAGAAAGGGCACGTCCATGGACATACCGACGATTACGGCTACAACATCACTGATGCGAACGGCACTCCCTTGAAAGCAAATAAACATCACTATAAGGAAGGAGCCGTTCACGTTCATGACCTGCAAGCAACGATCCTCAATCAACTGGGCATCGACCACACCGCTCTCACTTATAAATATCAAGGACGGCGCTTCCGCCTCACCGATGTCCACGGCAAAGTCGTCGACAGCATCTTGGCTTGATTTTTACGACTGGAAAAATCAACTACGATAACTTTCCGACACCGACGGCCGAGACAAAACGACGAAGGTAAATACCCCCAGAATCGTTCCAAATGGAAAATTCAAACAATTGATCCCTGCCGTCACCATCGTGAAGGTCTTGCCTCTACGTTGCCTGAGAAAACGAGCCGTTTTAAAATTCATCACTCCCACGGCGAGAGTGAGCAAACCGATGACAATGTAGAAGACCCCCATTAAGCCTAAGATCGGAGCGAACTCAAGTAGATCTAATGACTGGCTCTCCTCTGATGAAGGCGTTTCTATGTTCGTCGCAAAGCCAAAGACCATCGTCATCAAAAAACCGTGACCAATGATGAAGAGCAGAGCCATCCCTGATAAGCCAGCCATGATGTAATAGAAAATCGAAAGAATCCTGAGATGTTCCGTATCGATGGGATTTTCTGGCAGAGGAGGAGGTATCATGGTGAATTTAAAATCTGGCGTGACTTCATTCAATCTGCGGCGATGAGAATGCGAGCCCGGCGCAGACGGCGTTTCCAAGCACGGGATGATTCATTAGCCCGACGCGTGAGCAACTCTTTAGCTCCTCTCCCTTGAGCGTGAATTCGATTTTCCTGAATACTGGTATTGCGAATCAAAAAGTCTTTGATGGCCTTCGCCCTCTCATCGGAAAGTTCCTGATCAATGATGGGATCCTGCCCCTTGCTCACATGAGCTTGAATGATGAGCCGATGATATGGATAGTGCTCCAGCTTGCTTGTCGCCTGTAAAAGATCTTCTTGGAATTCTTCTGGAATTTCAAAAGAACCCGAGGCAAATGTGATCGGTTTCTCCAAGAGCGTTCCCGTCGCCTTCTTGACGAGAGCCTCCCATTCCTTCTCTCCTAGAGAGCTGAAATAGCTCCCCAGTTGACCAATCCTTCCACTCGCACCCGCCATCAACATCCCGTGTGTTTTGGAGTTTCCCGCAAGGCGCTGGAGAGTCCGACTACTCATGAGTTGAGAAGGATCTGTCATGGATGAGAGATCTCCAATATCTAACAGAATACGCTGAATCCCGCTGATCGATTGCGCAGTTCGATTCGACGTACCACTGACGGGAAACCACTGTTGGGTGTTTGAACCATAATTCGCGAAACGAATTCCTGAGAGAGTCTGCTTCGTCGCATCTTGCGTGAGACCGGAGTCCGCTTGCGCGAGCTTCAGCATGAGCGATTCATCATTCAGGAGATTTTTGAGAGAAGAAAAATAAGCCTCGGTGACTTTCTCCAGCACTTGAGGTTCTCTTACCACGAGTTGCCGAGAAGCGATTCCAACATCGACGATGAGATTCTTCACTCTGGAAGAATCCAGCAGTTTCGTGGCATTCGGAATCTCTTTAAGAGCGCGGGATACGTATGGCTCCCAGAGAACGGCGAAATCGACCTTTCCTTGCTTCAAGGCTTGAAATGCCTTCTGGTCCTCATCTACGCGGAAGGAGGAAATATTTTGGCCCAGCACTTCGAGACCAAAGTGAGAAATCTGTGATTTGAGAAAAAACTCTGAAGGAGAATATCCCACAAAGGCTCCTTTGATCTCACCAGATCTCAGATCATCCATGGACTTCAAAGATCCCCGACTGATCACAGCATCGCCGCCGTAGGACTCATCGATCACAAGACTGATGACTCCGGGATAATTTGAGGATTGTCCATTGAGTAAATAGCTATCGATCGTTCCAAGCGCAAAGTCGCACGATCCGTTCGCAAGAGCAGCGTAGCGTTTTTGAAAATCAGGTTCGTCATGGTATTTGACTCCTAGATTTTGCTTGGCCATTGCTTCTTGGAAAAGGCGGGAGCGGAAAATCATATAGCCCATCCAGCTATCGCCATAAATTTGTACCGTCCGATCAAAGACCTTGGCATCACTGCTCGCAAGGAGGAGTTCTTTTTCAGCCTGCGATATTTCTGCGTTTCTCTTGAGCTCCGCTTTTTCCTCGCGACCGGATTCGCCAAACTTCCAGACAAGCATGCCTACCATGGAAAGAATGCAAACCGCGATGATGATTTTTTTAATCATGTGAAAATAAAGTAACGTAACGAATGACAAAAACTACGAGACCATTTTCTTCAAAATACTCGTGAACACTTTAAACACGATGAATCCAACTACGAGGAGGAAGAGCCAGGGAAACTTTGATGTTCCTGACGGTTTCAGGGAGGAGGATTCTTCGATTAAGAGATCATCTAGGGACTTATGTGCCTGGGGCACGGCCGTGTGAAAATCCATCGTCTCCATCAACTGGGCTTCTTCGGGAGTGAGGTCAAATTCGACATCAGCAGGAACCTCAGAAGACACCTTATCCAGTGTTTCACGAAGTTGAGCCGCATTATCCGCAGTGTAGAATGAAGTCGCCGCTCGCTTCATGTAATCTCCTTCACCATGAAAACCAATTCCCACCACCTCGACACCATTACCAGCTGAAATCAAGGATCGGATTGCCGCGACGACCGCTTTATTTCCACCTTTAGCCCGATTCTCCTGTCCGTCGGTAAAAACAACGAGGATGTGACGTTCGTATGGAGCTACTTTTTCACGGCGTTCAGAAATTTGACGGGCCGCAATTTTAATACAATTGGCAATGGGGGTATTGTATTGCGGTTTGAGCTGCTTCACTTTTTGGAGCACACGGTCTTTGGTCCCCTCTCCCAGCGGGACTTGAATCTTGCCGTCTTTTTCAAAGTTAATGAGAGAAAACCGGGTGTCATCACTCTGGGTTTGCAACCACTCGTAGAAGGCAGTTTTTGCCTGTTTCATTTTTCTACGATCTCGCATCGAGCCACTATCATCAAAGATGATGGTGATCGCGGTGGCCGTTTGTTGTTTTTGCTCCTGAATCAGAGCCTCATCGGTTTCAGCCGCC
>CALGLJ010000025.1 GCA_937930235.1 uncultured Verrucomicrobiales bacterium
CCCAAATTACAATCTGGAAGAATGCCATAACTCGCACGAAATTTTCAAGACCATCGAGCCTGTCACCTTCAGAAAAGGCTTCCAATCACTCGGCTTCCGCCTCTGGGATGAAGAACAGCGGAAGCTCGTAGGCTTTAAAAACATCCGTAAAAAGGCATCCTAGTGCTCCGAAAAGCTTAAACTGGTGGATAGATCCGCTGGAGATTTTTGAGAGCGCAAGGAGGAAGTCTTTCAGTGAATCGAGATTCTTAGAAAGGATGACGACACAGCGCTCGCGAAAATACACAAGGGGATATTCGTCAGTTCAAGGTTTTTGGATCACTAGTGTAGAAAAAATGGTTATCGGCGAGGATCACCTGGATCTTTTTTGTTTTTTGGATGCAAAGTTGAGAATGCTGAGAGGTTGATTCAGCTACCTCTTTTGAGTGCTTTTTTCACGGGAGGGGTGCCATGATTTGAGGGTGATACTGGGGAGTTTTTGAAAAAATTGTTGGGGGTGCTTCATGAGGCAGGCTGCGGTGGCGAGGGGGTCGGTTTGAGTTGCGGTGGGGCCAATCACGGTGGCGGCGTGTGGGGTGGTGAGCCCGAGGCCGGTGGCAGGGTCGATGAGGTGGGAGTATGTCTGGCCATCAATAATGATTTTTTGATGGAGGTCGCCCGAGGTGGAGATGGCACAGTGTTTGAGGATGAGGGGGGCGGAGATTTTACCCTGTTGATATTTGGGAGCGACGGTCCATCCTTCCTTTTCTGGGGGTTCTTTTCCGAGGCGAAGATCTCCTCCGGCTGCGACGAGGGTGCGAGGATATCCTTTTTCCGAAAGGTGATTCCATATGAGGTCGGCGGTGTAGCCTTTGGCGATGCCACCGAGGTCGAGCTGCATTTGGGGGCGGTTGAGGGTGATGGTTTGTTGAGCGGGGTTTAGCGTGAGATGCTGATGTCCGCAGCGGGATTTCGCCTGAGTGAGGTCTTGGGGATTTGGGAGTTCACCTGTTCTCCGTGATTGTCGCCAGAGGTGGGTGAGGGGGCCGAGGGTTGGGTCATAGGCTCCTTCTGTGAGACGTGCGATGTTTTTGGCTTCGCGGAGGAGGTCGTATAGGAGGGGGCTGACTTTGATGGGGTGACCGTGGGGAGCGCGACAGAGTTGATTGAGCTCAGAGTCTGGTTCGTAATCGCTGGCGAGGTGTGCGAGGGCCTCGGCTTGATCAAAGGCGAGGTCAATTTCGGCACGAGCGGAGGGGTGGTCTGTGGCGTAGGTGACGACGCGGAAGAGGGTTCCCATGAGGGGGCGCTGTACTTCAAGGCGCGTTTCTTGAGAGGGGTGATGTTCCTTTTTGCAGGAGGGTAGGTTGAGGAGGAGAGGGAGAAGAAGGAGGAAGAGGATGATTCTTCCATCGTGCTTGGATTTTAGAAGCTGAGGAAGCTTATTGAGCTTTGCGGAAGTGTTTGCGGAAGGAGTTGGCATCTTGGCCGATGGCATTGATTTCTCGCTCAATTTTACTCACTTCGTCGGTGAGTTCAGATTGTTTTGCGGTGTCTTTGGCTTCGAGAAGTTTGCTCAGGTAGCTGTTGCGGAGGTTGAGAATCTTCTTATTGAGGTTTTTTTCGAATCGTTCTTGGCTTTCGAGAGCGCTGTCATAGATGAGACGAATCCCTGAAGGCATGGAAAGTCGATCGAGATCGCGGGGGATGGAGCGGTTTTGGGTGATTTCTTTTTTATACTCTTGGAGGCGGTCTGCGTATTGGTCTTTTCTCGTTTTAGGCAGGCGGTTGTGCCAACTATCGATGTCCCAGATTAAGGTGTTCGCTGATTCCTGAAGCAGTTTTTTATGGGCGTCGATGTATTGTGAGAGTTTTTTATGGCCGAGGCTTTGGAGGTTTGTGAGCTTGTCGGCCTTGCCGGTTGGGGTCGGTATTTTGCCCTTGATTTTTGATTTTTTGTCTTTGCTCCATTCAATGAGGAAACCGTCTACGTTTCGGAAATCGTAGGGGTTGGCGTTGTCCCAACCGCTTTGTCCTCTGGATCCATAGACGAAGCGGAGGCCTCGATTCGATTCTTGTTGATCGGGGGCTCCGGCGATCCATTTCGGGTGGATGAATGCTTCTCCGGTGGACCAGGTCCATTGGTCGTTGATTAGGAAGCCTCCGAGCCAAATTTTCTGATTTGGTTTGAGGGTTTCCTGCAGGAAGCCATGGAGGTAGGAGGATTCGACGCGATCAGATAAGACGGCGAGGTGCCCCCCTCCGGCATTGGCGATGAGGTCGGCTTCTTCCCAGGTGACGGGGTGTTGGATGAAGAGGTAGTGTCTGGCTTGGAAGGAGAATGTGCCTGGGGGCCATATGGGGGTGGGGTTGTTGATGGTTGCTTTGAGCCGTTCAAGCTGCGAGGTGATGTCAGAGTTGTTCTTTCCGCTCTTATCCCATTGCAGGAAGAAGGGAAGTTGGGTGGCATTTGGTTTTGCTTTGATGGTGCCGTTTGTGGTGAGGGTAGCGCAGGAGCCGAGGGTTGTGGATGGTTTTCGGTGGGTCCAAGGTTCGCCGGTGACCCAGCCCCAGCCTGATTCACCTTGAGCGCCCCCGCCGATCCAGATCTGGTTCATGTTTTGAGGAAGATTGGAGGAGAACCAGGCGAGTTGAGCTTCGGTTGTGGGTGTTGCGAGATGTGCGCCATGTTCTTCTGCAAAGCGGCAGGCTTCGGACCATGACATTTTTTTAGAAATGGGCATGAGGATTTGGGTTCCTCGGGTGATGGCTGTATCTGGGAGGACGGTTCGTGCTCCGTTTGCGAGGGATGATTTGAGTTCGCGGAGTTGATCAAGGGGTTCTTTGCTGAAAATCTGAATGGAGTCTGGATTTTGGGTCGAGGCTGAACCTTGGGAGCCACTTTGGGTATTGGCTTGCTTTCCAGGGGCGTTGGGATCGATGTTTTGGGAGAGGAGTTCGCGCTGTTCTCTTTCTTTTTGAAGTTTGAGTTCTTTCTTCAGGCGGTTTTGTGTTTCCTGTGCTTTGATGCGATCTTGTTTGTCCTGATATTTTCCCCAGGCGAAGTAGAGGATGGGGGCAAGGAGGAAGATGATGCAGAGGTTGCGGATGAAGGGCCAATTTGTGTTTGGCTTGGCAGGGGTGGCCTGCCGGCGCACGGGGGAGGTTTGGTTATCAGGGATTTGTGGGCCGGTGTAGTTTTTGGGGCGTTTACGCCGTTTTTGAGGAGAGGAGACTTTCTTTTCCTGGCTGAGGTCGTTGTTTTCCTCGTAGTGCTCGGAGGTTCGAGAGATCTTTCCGGTGATTTTTTTTGGGCGAGAGAGGACTGGGGCGCTCTTTTCTGGGGCGGCCATGATCCGGCCTGATTTGGTGACTCGGGCAACGGGGCCGGTGCTGATGGGAACTGAGCCTGAGCGTTTTCCAGGTTTTACTTGGACGGGGCCGCTGCGTTTATTCAGGCGTCCGGTGCCTCTTGGGGAAGAGTGATTTCCCGGAGGGGAGGTTGAGGTGATTTTTATGAGGTCTTCTGCCATTTCCCCCGCATCTTGGTAGCGCATGGCGGGGTTGCTGTGAGTTGCTTTACGGATGACGCGATCAAGGCGCGGGTCGGTATTGGCGACTCGGGAAGCTGGTTTTGGGTGTTCAGGGTCAGGAAGATGTCCGGTGAGGAGTTCGTAGAGAATGACTCCAACGGCGAAGATGTCAGATGGTTTGCCGATGGCCGCAGGATTATGAACAATTTCAGGAGCGGCATATCCAGGGGTGCCGTAGACGACGTCATCACTGGTATGTTGCGTGTTAGAATCCGTTTGGCTTGCGAGCCCAAAGTCACCAATTTTGGCGTGGGCGTCAGGATCCATGAGGATGTTTGCGGGCTTGATATCTCGGTGAACGATGTTGTTCGAGTGTGCTTGGGCGAGACCCTCACAGATTTCACGAGTGATTCGGACGGCGGTGGATTCCTCGATGGCTTTTTGATAAGCTGAGTAATAGAGGGATTTCCCGGCAACGAATTCCATCACGATGAATGGAAGGCCGGTGCTGGTGGTTCCGAAATCATAAATCCCGATGAGATTCGGGTGGTTGAGCTTGGCCATGGCCCGTGCTTCAGCCTGGAATTGTTCATGGAAAGAGGCGTCGGCAAATTCGGCGGGAAGCACTTTGATGGCTACCGTGCGGTCAAGTGAGATGTGAGTTGCACGATAAACGGCACCCATTCCTCCTGTGGCGATCAGGTCGTGAACTTCATAGCCCGGTAGGAGGGCGGTGAGGTCTACTGGTTGAGGAGGGTCGAATTGGATTTGTCCGCTCATTAGGTAATTAGAAGAGAAAGAAAATATCGAGGCACAAATTTTCCTCCACAAGGAAGAATGTGGCAATGCTTGAATTTTGCGAAAGTAAAAGTTTTCCTAGACGAATGACCAATGAACAAAAAATATGGGATGATCTTGGAGAACAGGGTTTTGGGACATTGGTGCAGTCGTTTTATGTTTTGGTGCGTCAGGATGATCTGATCGGCCCAATGTATCCGGAGGATGATTGGGAGGGATCCGAGGAGCGATTACGGGATTTTCTGTGTTTTCGTTTTGGTGCGGTGATGCGCTACATGGAAAAGCGGGGGCATCCGCGTTTGCGTGCAAGACACATGCCATTTGGCATTGGAGTGGCGGAGCGGGATCGCTGGATGGAGTTAATGGGAGCGGCTTTGGACGAAACGGTTAAAAATGAAGAAGTGCGTGAAGCGCTGCGTGAATTTTTTGCAGGCGTTGCTGACTTTATGAGGAATCGACCAGAAGCGGGGAGCTGATGCGCTCAAAGAAAAAGTGTCAGGAGACCATGGCAATGAACGACAAGCTACGGCTGCTCCGTTTCCGTCCTGACCGGGTTCACTTGCGGGCACTCCACGGTCCCTGACGCGGGGAGGGATAGGTGCTGAAATGAGTCAGAGCAACCTCTTTTTACTAAAAGGCTCAAAGAAGGTCACAGTGTTCCATCCAAATTTATGAGACAATGACGGCGTGTGTCTCTTGATGAGTGAGAATTCCAATTTCTGCTACCGTGATGGCATGATGATATTCTAAGGTCTCTTTCGCTTGAGCGACATCATCTGGGTGGACCGCTACGAGCATCCCTCCGGACGTTTGGGCATCCGCCAGAAGGAGCTGCATTTCATCAGATACCGAATGGTTAAAGGTGGTAAACTCGCGTGCGAGTTGGAGATTCTTCTTCGATCCTCCGGGGACGCAGCCTTCGCGTATGAACTCCATCACCGCGGGGTCTATCGCTGGGATGCAAGAGGCGTCAAGACGTGCGGTGAGGCCGGATTCACGACACATGTGCGAGAGATGCCCCAATAGACCAAAGCCGGTCACATCTGTTCCGGCGCGGGTGAGTCCGGCTTGAGCCAAGGCCGTGCCCTGAGTGTTTAAGGCCGCCATCTGCTGGGCTGCTTTTTTCGCGAGTTCCTCTGACGCTAACCCACGCTTAATTGCCGTTCCCACAATTCCAGTGCCCAAAGGCTTCGTGAGCAGAAGATGATCACCCGTCTTTGCGCCCGAATTTGCAATCGTCCGGTGTGGGTGGACCAGTCCGGTGACGGAAAGGCCATAAAGGGGCTCGGCATTCTGCACCGTATGTCCCCCCGCTAATACTGCTCCCGCTTCAGCTACCTTATCAGCTCCGCCTTTCAGGATGAGATTGATTTCATCGAGAGAGACATGCTCAAGAGGCATCGCCACGATATTCATCGCCGTAATCGGTTTGCCTCCCATGGCATAGACATCTGAGAGTGAATTCGCAGCAGCGATTTGGCCGAAAAGGTATGGATCATCGACGATGGGCGTAAAGAAGTCCAAGGTCTGCACCAGCGCAGTTTCATCATCGATACGATACACCGCCGCATCGTCGGAGCTGGCAGAACCAATGAGGAGATTCGGGTCGGGAATGTTTTTTAAATCACGCAAAACTTGCGTGAGTTCAGCTTGGCCGAGCTTGGATGCTCATCCAGCGCAGGCAGAAAGTTCAGTTAAGCGGGGCATGATGGGAGTAAGATGTACACATGTTAGAATCTTTAAAAGAACTAAGGACGGATTGAGCTTGGTCGTATGAGTATCTCTTTGTTAAGAAATTCCCACGATGTCAGCTCCACATATTGAATTTTATAATGCAGCCATTGATGCGGTCCAGGCTGGCCAGATGGACGAAGCCTTAAAAGCCGCGGAAAATTCCCTCACTGAGGAGCCCAATGATGCCCAAAGCTGGCAACTCTATGCCGTCATCTTGAACGCCCTGGGTCAGACTGATCGAGCCGCAAAAGCGATGGAAAAAGTGAAAGATTTAGGTCTTAGCGAGATTGATGAGCTTCTCATGAAGGCTGCCGATGCGGCAGGTGCAGGAAAAATCGGGGTGGCCATCACCTGCTATGAAGATGCGCTCGAGATCGAAGGTGATCGCGCAGACATTCACGTGAGCTACGCCATGGTCCTCCTAGAAGGAAAATACTTCGATGATGCGAAAGACGCATCTGCCAAAGCCGTCGAACTCGCCCCGAATGATGCCCCGGCTTGGTATACCCGTGGACGTGTCTTGCGCCTGACCGGACAGCAAGCAGAAGCCCTCGAAGCACTCACAAAAGCCACCGAACTCGATGATAACCTCATCCTCGCATTCTATGAACGTGGAATGCTCCTTGCCGCAAAAGGAGACCTAAAGCCTGCGCTCGCATGTTTTGAAAAAGTCCTTGAAGCTCACCCCCAAGATTCCGGCGCAGCGGAAGCGAAGGCCAATATCCTTGCGAAAATCGACGAAGGAGAGGTGTGATCGTTTAGTTCGAATCAACTTCCCGTATTAAGTCATAACGCACTCCTCCGACTCG
>CALGLJ010000026.1 GCA_937930235.1 uncultured Verrucomicrobiales bacterium
GGAGCCTGATGAATCGGCCCCAACCTGCGCCCCGTTTTCATCTCCGCCAGCTCCAGCGGAGTCCACTCCCGCTTCGCGCCCGAATCATGATCAGCTAAAGGTTTTTCGTTCATTACGCCATCATCCTACAATGATCAAAAAGCCCCGGTCAATTACTTTATGCCTGGCATAAAATTTCCAAGGAGCGGACGAAAAAGCGGAAGACCTCACCCCCGCAAAGATCGCCACCGCCCGCCGAGGCGATCCCCGCCGGAACAAAGTCAACCAAGAAGCAGGGGCAGCGTAGGCACCGCTTACACTTGAACCCCCAAGTCAGCGCGCCCTGCCGGGCGCACACAAAAAAACCTAGTGATCAAAATGATCACTAGGTTAATTGAAAATAAATTTGTAATTAAGTCACATTTATCGTCTACGACGAGAAATCAAACTTAATCCTCCTAACAATCCAAGCAATAGAGACGATGGCTCAGGAACAGCTACTAAAGCAACACCATTTGTAAATCCATTGAATGGTGCATTTACACCTGTTACATTAACAGTTGTCCGATCTCCAAAAAGAATGGTCGAATCCTGCAAACCAAATTCAATACTTGCACCCAAGACTGGATCTTCAGGGATAAATGTCCCGCTACCTTCAAAAAGAGCAGCAGCTGTAGAACTCGCTAAATCGGCACCATCGAAAAATACCACGAAAATAGAGCTATTATCTTCAGGAGAACTTGATAATGAAGTTGCTGTTTCAGACGGAATGAAAAATGGATTCGCAGAAGGAGTAGCTCCAGTTCCGAGTGAAGTGAAACCTGTTTGAACAGAAGTGAAGTCAGTTACGTTACCCATAAAAGTGCCAATACCAAAGTTGACCCCTGATAATGGATTACCTGCATTGTCTGTAATAACGATACCATTTTCTGGTGTGGCAGGAAAAGCTCTATTGGTAAAACCAACGCTTGTTTGAGCATGAACCGTCGCACATAGGGATAGCGCAAAGCCTATTTTGATGATAGTGTTTTTCATATTATCTATTTAAAAAAGAAAGAAATTTAGAGTGTTGAATAAAAGCCAGGAACAGCCTGAACCACGTTACCACCAGCAGTAGAATTCACTACAAAACCAGATGGAAGTTCGATGGTGCTGCCATTAACTGCAGCATCTACTGCGCCATCTTGCCCAGTTTGAACCCAACTAGGAGAGGCAAATCCTGGAGGTGCAAATAAGTCAAAGTAGTAACGGTTGAAATTACCACTACCATCTGGAACCCAAATTTGATCCGCGCCTGCCGAGCTACCACTACCAGTTGCTATTGATGAAGTAATATCGGGAGTATCTACCGCTTCAGAACCAAAAGCTGTTGCGAGGTTAGCACCTGTTGGAGCAACTGAGCTAACAAAAGTGAATCCAGGATTTACAGACAGTTCAGTGTTAGTCAATTTGACGGAGCCAGTAACTACAAATTCGCCACCCGCAGGTGAATTCATAACAACACCATCGGCATATACAAGATTGATAGTAGCAGCATCTACTAAAGCATCAGCAACCCCGCCCTCTTGACCGGTCTGCACCCAGCCTGGATCAGAAAATGCCGGAGGAGCAAACAGATCAAAATAGTAACGATTAAAATTACCACTACCATCTGGCACCCATACTTGATCAGCACCTGCAGAACTTCCGCTACCAGTAGCCAACCCTGCAGAATTAGCAGCACCAAACACTGTAGCAAGCGTAGCAACTGGCCTCAGAGTAAAAGTAGTTGTATTCACAGTGACCTCGCCAACCAAACTAGACGGCGTAGTAATATCGCTTCCAGCCCAAGTATTAATTACTGCAATCACCCCAGAATCACCTTCAATTTCCAATACATACTCTGTGTCTGCATCAAGAACACTGGTGAAGTCAGTGCCGCTTGCTGATATTGACGTATCATCAACTGCGGTTATCACTCCAGAAGCGACGGGTGCTTCGTGCAATCGAAGACCAACTGGCGTGAAGCCAGAACTAAAAGTAAGCGTTTCGTACCCTACAGGAGAGGAAGCCGCACTATTTTGCGCTGCGGCAGTGTTTGCTAAGAGGACGGTCAGTCCAAATGCAGCTGCTGCTTTTAAAGAATTCATTTTCATTTTTTTGGTTGGTTTTTTGGATTAGATTTTCAATCGACGTGATGCCGAAATGAGTTTCCGCAGGCAATCCACTTGGAAAGTAAGATATGAAGGCGGGGGCGGTCAATCGATTTTTTGGTTTTTTGCGAATCTTTTTAAATGTTTTAGATTTATTAAGCATTTCATGAGGATTCACTCAACTGGTTTTACTCAGTAGATATGAGGTCAGAATGCTCATGTTTTGCTGATCTTTTAGGGATTCCTTCTCTTATAAGACGTAGGAATTTTGAAAAAATTCCACTTTGTTGCATGACAAGGGGCGAGTTCCGATGGCGCGCGCTACCACGTTGAAATTTTTTGGAATTCTTTTTCACGCTGAGAAAGAGTTTCTCCGGTGACGCTTTCAAGGGCTCTGGTTGAGAAGTCGCTACAGGTGTATGAGGCTAGCATGGAGCCTTGCACGATGGCTTTTTTCAGTTGGTCAAAGCTGGGGGCAGTTGCTTCCTGCGCCGCGAGGTTTCCAATCATTCCTCCAAGAAAGGTGTCCCCCGCTCCGGTAGGATCAGCGAGTTCTTTGAGCGGCCAGGCGGAGCAGCGGAAGAATTGTTCATTGGGGCCGAAGAGCATGGCTCCGAATTCTCCCAGTTTGATGACGACATATTGAGGGCCTTTTGCGAGGAGGCGCTCGCCTGCAAGGACGAGGTTGTTCGTTTGCGCGAATTCGCGAGCTTCTCCTTCATTAATTACGAGGAGGTCGATTTTTTTAAGGACTTGGTGAAGCTCCTCGTTTGCAATGGAGATCCAGAGGTCCATGGTGTCAGCGACGACAAATTTTTGAGTCGCGGTGCATTGGTCGAGCATTTGCAGTTGATTCAGGGGGGCCATGTTGGCAAGGACGATGAATTCTCCATCTGCCAGATGAGCCGGGATTTTAACTTCCCAGTGCTCTAGGACGTTGATCGCGACGTTATGTGTGGTGCGATCATTCATGTTCTCATGGTATTCACCGGTCCAGGTGAAACTGGGTTGGTCTGAGCGTTCAAGGGCTGAGAGATCGACGCCATGGGATTCCAGCATTTCGAGATGCTCTTGTGGAAAGTCGTGTCCTACGATTCCGACAAGATGAACCGGGGAGGAGAGCTTGGCGGCGGCGAGGGAGGCGTAACTCGCGGAGCCACCGAGAAGATTGGTCTCATCAGCGGTGGGAGTCTTTACGTTATCGATGGCGACGGAGCCGCCTACTAAGATTTTCATAATAATTTATAAAGTGTTCCTTTTTGAATTTGGAAATGAATGGGGTGGAAAGGGGTCAGGCGAGCTGGGCGATGATGCTGCGAGTTTCTGATTCAGGATCAGCGGCACTCAGGAGGTGTGAGACGATTACGACTCGCTGGGCTCCAGCGTTTTTTACTTCAGTGAGGTTGGAGGGTTTGATTCCTCCGATACAGAAGATGGGGATTTTTTTTCCGATATCATTCTGAGTTTTGCGAATGTTTTCGAGGCCAATTCCAGGGCGTCCGGATTTTGTCGGAGTGGGGAAAAGAGGGCCGAATCCAAGGTAATCGAATCCTTCGGCCAAGGCGGCCTGAGCCTGTGCGGGGGAATGGGTCGAGCGGCCGTAGACGAGGTCTTCTCCAAGGAATTTCTTCGCTTCTAAGAGTGAGCCATCATCCTGGCCGAGATGCAGCCCATGAGCGTGGGAGTCTTTGGCGAGCTGAGGATGATCATTGACGATGAAGGTGGCATCATATTCATGACAAAGCCGACACAGACTGGAGGCAAGGTCGATCAGGGTCGAGGGATCATGGCCTTTCGCTCGGAGCTGAAGGATTTTCGATCCCCCTTGGAGGAGTTGACGAGAAACAGGCAATGCTTGCTCCCGAGTCAGGTAGCCAAGGTCGCAGATAGAATAAAGAATTCCGAAATCTAAAGTACGAGATGACATAAACTCTGGATAGGGCGAAACCTTCACACGCTCAGGTGATGGCCTTATGCTTTCGTTTTTTTGGATTCGAGAAAATCCGTCACCCAAGCGATGCCATATTTTCCATTTTTAAAATCGTCGTGATCGATAATTTCCTGCTGGAAAGGGATGGTGGTCTTGATTCCACGAATGGTAAACTCACTGAGGGCGCGCTTCATTCTGGCAATCGCGACCTCGCGTGACGAGGCGGTGACGATGAGTTTGGCGATCATGGAGTCGTAGTGTGGCGGCACGGTGTAGCCGCTGTAGGCGTGGGTATCGACACGCACGCCCTTTCCTCCGGGGACATACCAGAGGTCGATTTTACCCGGACTTGGAGCAAAGTTATTGTAGGGATCCTCGGCATTAATGCGGCATTCGATGGAATGGCCGCGAGGTTCGGTATTGAGGACGTGCTGTGAAACGGGTTCACCGGCCGCGATTCGGATTTGCTCTTTGATGAGCTCACAGCCCATGACTTCTTCTGTCACCGGATGTTCGACTTGAATGCGGGTGTTCATTTCCATGAAGTAGAAGTCGGTCGCATTCTCATCAACGAGGTATTCGATGGTGCCCGCATTTTTGTAGCCAATCGCTTCGATGAGGCGCACCGAGGCGTCTCCCATTCTTTTTCTCATTTCATCGGAAATGAGCGGGCTCGGGCATTCTTCGATGATTTTTTGATTACGACGCTGCATGGAGCAGTCGCGCTCGCCGAGTTGGAGGAAATTCCCATGAGTATCGGCAAGGACTTGGAATTCGATGTGATGGGGGTTCAGAACGAGTTTTTCGAGATAACAGTCGCCATTTCCAAAGCATGCCACGGCTTCCTGAGATGCGGCATTGAACATGGATTCGAATTCTTCCGCATTCATCGCGGGGCGCATCCCCCGCCCGCCGCCGCCAGCAGTTGCTTTGATCATGACTGGAAATCCGATTTCCGTGGCGAGCTTGAGACCCTCGGCGACATCTTTGATGATTCCATCGGAACCGGGAGTGACGGGGACTCCATTGGAAAGAGCTGTCGCTCGGGCGGTGTTCTTATCGCCCATCATGCGGATGGTCTCTGCGGTGGGGCCGATAAATTCAATATTACAGCTCTGGCAGATTTCCGCGAAGCGCGCATTTTCTGAAAGGAAGCCATATCCGGGGTGGATGGCCTCGGCTTCCATGATTTCAGCCGCAGCGATGATTCGGTCCGCTTTGAGATAGCTTTCTTTGCTCGGGCCGCTGCCAATGCAAACGGCGTGATCAGCCAGCTGGACGTGCATGGAGTCGATATCCGCCTCAGAGTAAACGGCGACGGATTCGATACCAAGTTCGCGGCAGGCACGAATGATACGGAGGGCGATTTCGCCGCGATTGGCAACCAGAACGCGAGAGAACATGAGTTTTTAGAGGAAAGAGTCTGGGAAGCACTGCGGAGAGTCCGGAGGGCTTCGCTTGGGTTATTTGATCCGGAAGAGGAGATCGCCGAATTGAACTGATTCCGAATCATCGACACATATTTCCGTGATGGTGCCAGATTTTTCAGCCTTGATTTCGTTCATGACCTTCATGGCCTCGATGATGCAGATGGTCTGTCCTTCCGAGATGGTATCTCCCACGTTTACGAAATCCGGAGATTCGGGATTCGGTTTACGGTAAAATGTTCCGACCATCGGAGAGGTAATTTCTTCTCCTGCGGGAGGAGCTTCGGTGGCAGCACTAGAGGCGGCGACTGGGGCCGCAGCGGCTGAAGGAACGGGAGCAGCAGCAACCGGAGGGGCGGCGGGTAAGCTGCCGATTACTTTTTGAAGATCTTCCAGATCAGATCCTTTTTTAAGCTTCAAATTAAAGTCTTCCTTCTCGAACTGGAAGTGGGAGAGGCCATGGTCATCCATGAGTTCCATAATTTTTTTAATATCCGTAAGGTCCATGGGGCTAAGTTTGTGAAAATTGTGAAAACCGGTTGAGATTCTTTTAAGAAATTGGCTGGGACATTGAGACGTTCCAGCTTGCTTAGGGAAGATTAAGGATTTGAGAGGAGGGGGTCAAGCGGTGGTTATCGGTCATTAGGAAGAGGTTATGCTCCGCGCATGAGGGAGATCTCAGCGAGAGAAATCATGGAGGAGAGCAGTTCTTCAGATGAGGCGTCCTTGAGGCGATCCACAGTCACGGCCCGCTCAAGGGTAAAGCGCCCGGAGCGAGTGCGTCGCAGGGAGGAAAGATGCGCTCCACAGCCGAGAGCGTGGCCAATATCGTGCGCGTAGGTGCGCACGTAAAATCCCTTGGAACAATCGACGATGAAGTCGATTTCAGGCAATTCGGTGCGGAGTATTTTATACTGGAAAACCGAAACTGGCCTCGGGTCGCGCTTCACTTCCTTTCCTTGACGAGCGAGTTTATAAAGAGGAACGCCATCTTTTTTAATCGCTGAGACCATGGGGGGAATTTGCTCAAAATCTCCGGTGTATTGATCAAATGCATCTTTGATCTGATCGTCGGAAAGCGCGGGCACGTCTTTTTCTTCGATCACTTCACCTTCCTTGTCCTGCGTTGAAGTGACTTTTCCGAGAGAAATTGTTCCTTCATAAGTTTTATCTTCGGACATGAGAAGATCTTGAATCTTAGTGGCCCGATTGATCACGAGCATCAGGAGACCTGTCGCCATGGGATCAAGAGTGCCACAATGACCAATTTTTTTAATCTTTAGCTGGCGACGGGCGATGGCAACGACATCGTGCGAGGTCATGCCTGGGGCTTTATCGATCAGGAGAACGCCGGAAGGGAGGTCAGATGGTGCTTGCATGAAGAGAGCGGAATAAAATCGAGAAGGAAATTTTATGAGAGAAAGAACTCGAGTGATGTGAGTGGTTAGACACCCGCGGAAGTGATCGCCCGAGACACTTCTGCCAAGACTTTTTCTTTTGCATCTGCCAGGGGGCCGGCCATGCGAATCCCAGCCGCGAGAGCATGACCTCCACCGCCGAAGGCTCCGCAAATTTCATTTGCGTGAATGCGCTGATCCTTGGAGCGAAGAGACACCCGAATCTTGTCCGCCCCTAGCTCTTCGAAGAACAGCGCGACCACTACCCCTTGCACCGAGCGGATGATGTCGATCATCCCTTCAGAATCATCATCCACAAGTTGGAGATCACTTTTAGTCTGCTCTGTGAGGTGCCACCAGGCCACCTTCCCGTCTGAAGAGCGCTCCAGCGTATTGAGGAGCGAACGCATCAGCTCCACCCGACGATAGGGAGAGTTATCGTATGTTAGAGAATTCACCTGACCCACATTGAGACCTCGGGAGACGAGATCTGCCGCCATCTCATAAGTTCGCTGCGTGGTTCCAGGATATTGGAATGATCCCGTATCAGTCGATGTCGCGACGTATATCGAGTCACGCGTTATCTCCGAAAATGGCAAATCCAAAGCCGTGATCAGATCATAGAGGATTTGCCCCGTCGCCGGACTATCGGAATCGATGTAATTTAAATCACCATATCCAGGATTTGAGAGGTGGTGGTCGATGTTCACGAGCACCTGAGCACCGTCCATCGCCTTGAGAGAGTCTTCCCCCACTCTGCTATGCGCCGCCGTATCGAGCGCAATCGCGACCTCTGCCTCAATGGGGCCTTTCGCCAGCGCTTCACGGGAAATTTCCACTTTCTCGGAGCCGGGGAGAAAGGCGAGCGACTCGGGGCAGCCATCTTGATTCAGATAACGCACCTTTTTTCCCAAACCCTCCAGAGCATGGCCCAGAGCGAGAATTGACCCAATGGCATCCCCATCCGGGCGCACATGAGAAACCACGAGAAACGATTCGTGATCTTGAAAAACTTGGTTGATTTGCGCGAAGGTAGAATTGCTCATAAAGGAATGCCTTCCAGAGGCGAATGCGGAGTGTGAATCAGAGTCGCCAAGGATCAAGAATTTTGGCTTGGATCTCCTCATTCTCCTCTCACATGATCTCCGGCATGGCGAACTGTCATCAGTGTGATTTCCCGGTAAATTCTGAGCATGAGAGCTATTGTCGAAAGTGTGGTGAATCCATCAGACCCCAGCGGGGCCAAGGTCTCCTCGAAATAGACATCGCCCATGCGGGAGAGACATGGGACATTGCAAAGAGGAAAATTGACCGTGCCATAGATGACGCACTCACATACGGGCACTCTGGGATGAAGGTCATTCACGGCTATGGCTCGACCTCGGGCCGTTCCATTATCGGGCCGCGAGCCATGTCCTACCTTCGTCACCTCGCAGACGAAGAAGGCGGCCGATTCGCTAAAGACCTCCGTAATCCGGGCGCTAGCTTGATTTGGTTCAATCGCTAAAAAACGACCCTACTCTTGAGCCATTTTGCGGGTTTTAAGATAACCAAGAATCCCCTCCATCCCCGCTTCCAAAACCTCAGCAACCCGATGATACGCGGCCGGTCCCATTCCGATCGGGTCTGGCACATCTGCTCCCACTACCCCATTGATTTCTAAAAAATCACAAGCAAGGTGATACTTCTCCTCATGCTCTGGGAACATCCTCTCTAGCTGAATCAGGTGAGACTCCGTCATACAAAAGACCGCATCGGCCTCCTCTAACATCGCCTCATTCACCATCCGGCTGCGAAAATTCTCCAGAACAATTCCATTTTCCCTTAAAATTTCGACCGTTTCCGGGCTGGCCTGACTCCCATCATGAGCCGCGACTCCTGCCGATGACACCTCAAATCCCTCTCCTTCCGCCACCATTCGAAAGAGCCCTTCCGCCATCGGACTACGGCAGGTATTTCCGGTACATACAAAGAGAACTTTGCTGGTGACATCAGACATAGGGGGAAATTAGCCATTGCTGAGAACCACTCAATCTCGAAATGCGAATTGACTTCATCAGAATCTCACCTAAGCGTGGGAGATCACCTTTCAATAGAGGTGATCTTATTTAACTATCAACTCAGGAATAGGAGGACAGGTGAATCAAGAAATTTTACACACGGAAAAAATTCTAGCAGATCGAAAAATCTTCTTTCTCGACCTTAAAGAAAACCAACGTGGCAAGGTGGTGAAAATCACAGAAGACGTTGCTGGGAATCGTGACACGATCATGGTGCCCGCCGAAATCTTGGGAGACTTTATCGAAGCCCTCCAGGATATTAAAGCGACCGCGGAACAGTAAGTTACTGGCCCGCCATTCCATCGACCCCATTTTTCAAAAAAGCAGCCCCGACATCCTCGGGAGCTGCTTTTTTTATCCTCTGAAAGCTCCTCTCAGCTCCGAGCGGTGAGCTGAAAAAGTATTCAAGTTGGTAAACAGGAATCTACGAGAAGACTTGATCCACTCGCTCATTGACTCAAATCTCAATTCTCTCAATTCCCAGATTTGGTGGATTTGAGACATCCCTTTATGATTATGACAATCCCACTTGGTATTATTGATGATTATAACACTTATACTAGGCTCAACACGTTGAAATCAGGATCAATCTGGGTAGAACGTAGGTAGATCCAGCCGATTGGTAGGTGCCGTAATTCTTCTCAGTGAAGACCTCGCCCCTGCAACACCTGCCTACGAGAGGGATCAATTTTCTAAAAATTCAACTCATCGATCTATGAAAAAATCACGTCCTGGCTGGCTCGCCGCACTCACCCTTTCCTCCCTCTTGGGAACTCACGACTCTTTTGCTCAAAACTCCCCTCACGGAGGATCTGGAGACATTTCCCAATGTCCCGTCATGGGAAAGCATACTCCAGAGAATCGATCCACCACCGCAGGTGCTCACTCGAATCAAAACTGGTGGCCTCAACGTCTCAACCTCGAAATTCTTCATCAAAACTCTGCCAAGAGTAATCCCCTCGACCCTCATTTCGACTACCCCACAGAATTCAAAAAGCTCGATTTGAAGGCCCTCAAAAAAGATCTCACCGATCTAATGACCGATTCCCAAGATTGGTGGCCTGCAGACTACGGTCACTATGGCCCCTTCTTCATCCGGATGGCATGGCACAGCGCGGGAACCTATCGCATCAGCGACGGTCGAGGAGGAGCCTCTGATGGAACGCAACGCTTCGCTCCACTCAATAGTTGGCCAGATAACGTGAATCTCGATAAAGCCCGCCGCCTTCTCTGGCCCATAAAGCAAAAATATGGGCAAAAAATTTCATGGGCTGACCTCATGATCCTGACCGGGAATGTCGCCCTCGAATCGATGGGCTTCAAAACACTCGGCTTCGCGGGTGGCCGTGAAGACGTATGGGAACCTCAGAAAGATGTTTACTGGGGGCCCGAGACCAAGTGGCTTGGCGAAAAACGCTACTCCAAAGAAAATGAGCTCGCCAAGCCTCTCGCCGCTACCCTCATGGGCCTGATTTATGTCAATCCAGAAGGCCCAAATGGAACCCCAGATCCGCTCAAATCTGCAGAACGAATCCGCGAAACATTCGGCCGCATGTCGATGAATGACGAAGAAACCGTCGCCCTCATCGCAGGTGGACATACTTTTGGGAAAGCCCATGGCGCGGCAAAGCCAGACGGTCATGTCGGGCCTGATCCCGAAGGCGCTGGACTAGCCGTCCAAGGACTCGGATGGATCAACACGTTCGGAAAAGGAAATGCAGAGGACACCATTTCCAGTGGACTGGAAGGAGCCTGGACCAGCGCTCCGGCACGATGGTCTCACATGTATTTCTCCAACCTCTTTGCCTACGACTGGGAACTCACGAAAAGCCCTGCCGGACATAAACAATGGGCACCCAAAGACGGAGCAGGGCAAGGCACCGTGCCTGATGCCCATGATCCAGAGAAAAGTCATGCTCCGATGATGTTCACCACAGACCTTGCGCTGAAATTGGATCCTATTTACGAAAAAATTTCCCGCCATTTCTTCGAAAACCCCAAGGAGTTTGAAAAAGCCTTCGCCCGAGTCTGGTTTAAGCTCACGCACCGTGACATGGGTCCCATTTCACGCTACCTCGGACCAGAAGTCCCCAAGGAACAAATGATCTGGCAGGACCCCATCCCCGCTCTTGATCACCCGCTGGTTGATGAAGGTGATGTTTCTGAGCTTAAAAAAGCGCTTCTCAGATCCGGCCTCACTCCCTCCGAACTCATCTCTACCGCTTGGGCTTCAGCCTCCACCTTCCGAGGGTCCGATCTTCGAGGAGGAGCGAATGGCGCGCGCATCCGTCTCTCGCCTCAAAAGGACTGGAAAGTCAACCAACCAGAGCAACTCGCGAAAGTCCTCAAGGCGTTGGAGAACATCCAGCAAGAGTTCAATACCAAGCAAAAAGGCGGCAAGAAAATCTCTCTCGCAGACCTGATTGTTCTTGGAGGATCTGCAGCGCTGGAACAGGCCGCAGAAAAGGGAGGACACTCCATCGAAGTTCCCTTCACTCCCGGCCGCATGGATGCCTCGGCAGAGATGACCGATTCTGAAGCGTTCGCCTTCCTAGAGCCGAAAAACGATGGTTTCCGGAATTACCTAGGAGGCACCCTTGATCGCCCAGGACCTGAGAGCCTTCTTGATCGCGCTCAACTTCTCGATCTCACCGCTCCAGAGATGACAGTCCTCATCGGCGGAATGAGAGTGCTCGGAACGACTGTCGGACATCCTGACCTCGGAGTCCTCACCCATCAGCGGGGCGTCCTCACAAATGACTTTTTCAAGAATCTCCTCTCCATGGAGACCACTTGGAACATCTCCCCGCACTGCGAGCATTTCTATGAAGGCAAAGACCGGAAGACTGGAAAAACACAATGGATGGCCACTTCCGTTGATCTCGTCTTTGGCTCGAATTCCCAACTCCGTGGCATCGCCGAGACATACGCCAGCGATGATGCCAATGAGAAGTTCATCAAAGATTTTGTCTCAGCTTGGACCAAAGTCATGAACTTGGATCGCTTTGATCTCATAGACTGATTCACCACCATCTTTTGCTGTATAGCTTTAGAGTCAGGTTTTTTGTGTTATGTTCCTGACTTTAAATTAAGAGCCCTGCCAGATTATTATTTTATAACTGGCAGGGCTCTAGCTTTTCCCCCCGGATTGCGAAATCTCTTTTTAAGTGCATTGTGACTGCGCCACGTTAACCTCCCTCAGTGCTGACATCACGAGGAGCAATATTTCTAGGAGCATCCCTAGCGATGATCACAGCCGGCCTCCTCCTGATCGATAGCGCGCTGATCGTCTTGGGTGCCATCGGGATTTTCACCTTAATCTTCGCATGGATGATCGGAGTTCGGAATCTCGCCCGCCTTGAAGTGACTCTTCAGGCCCCCGCACAGGTTTTTGCAGATACCGTCTTTCACCTCCATGTCATCTTGCAAAATGGGCGCAAGCTCATGGATACCTTTTATATTCACACCGTCATTCACCTTTCTAAAATCGCTCGCATTCATTCCCAAACGCTTTGGACCGCGGCAGGCTCTTCCGCCACCGTCAAACTCAGCGGCTCCATCCCCAGCCGGGGAGATCACCAGGAGCACCCATGCATTCTCACCTCAAAATTCCCGCTTGGACTCTTCAGTCACGAACGCCGCCTCACTGCCATTCGGGAAATTCTTGTTTACCCAAAAGCGATCACCCCTCGTGAATTTTTTGCCACCGGAGAATTCGACGACGCCTGGCTCGGTGGAGGACTCCAACAAGGTGACGCTCCGGGAGAACCCCGTGGCATCCGCCCATTCCGCCCCGGTGATCCCGCAAAACGTATTCACTGGCCCAGCACCATCCGCTCCATCGCTCGAGGAAGATCTCCCAGAATACGCGAATCAGACCCGCCTGGACTTCGCCCGAGAAAAGCCACCGTCATCTTCCACTCTTTCGGAACCGACGGCTCCCTCATTCGGACCGACCACTTCGAGCGCGGCCTCTCCCTCTTATGTGGGGCCTTGCGACACCTCCGTAGCATCGGCGTCACCGCTCATTTGAAAGCTGACTTCCTGGCCTGGAAAGATTTCCCCACCTTTCATTCCCAAGCATGGAGTAACACCCTCACTCACCTTGCCCGAGCTCAGCGTGCTCACGAGACCGAAGCTCACGATCTCGAGACCGCAATTCTCCAGACGCCTTCCCAAAACGCCCTCATCATCGTATCAGACATGCCACCTGAATCTTGGCAGCACACCCTCCCTCAGCGACCAGCTCTCATCATCGATATCAACCAGCATCAATACTCAAAAAGAGAAATGATTGTGAAATCCAAATCACATAAGATTGCATCCATTCCCTCGACCTCTCCGAAGCCAACCGCTCAGTCGATAATTTCGACTTCCACCCGGTGATTAGCCGAACGTGCGAGATCCGTCGTATTTGGACCTGCTGGCTCTTGATCTCCAGCCCCTCTCACCGTGAGAAGAGTGTTTCCCACCCCTCTCTTCACCAGAAAATCACGCAATTTCGATGCCCGAGACAAACTCAAGGACTGCTTATGATCACGCGTCCCTTGATTACACGTATGCCCTACGATCTCGAAACGCGCATGCGGGAAATCTGAAAGAATTCGCTGCATTTCATTAAACACACGCTCATACTCACTCGCAAAATCGGCCGAATGAGCGTAACTCACCGGCTGTATGCCCAACCGCAACGGCTTCAAAGGCTTGCGCGTTTCTTGCTCCAATTGCAATTTCCCCAACTCTCGGCGGGCTTGCTTCAAAGCCACCTGACGCTCATTGAGTTCTTCTAACACATCTGCAGAAAATTGCCGCTCCTGCCGAGCCTCCAATGCTTGAATCTCAGTTACAAGTTTCTGCACCTCATTCATTTTTTCCTGCAAAATCGAACTCTCCCGCGGCTGAAGTAACACCGGAGTATTCGCCGTAGTCAGGGCCTTTCTCATCTTCGCCAACTTCCTTCTCGTCGCCTGCGATGGATTCGTCCGAATTTCATCAACCACCTGATCGAGCTGAGGCTTGAAGACCTCCCGATGCTCAGGAACCGCAGCAATCGCGGCCTCCAACTCCAACACCGTCCGAATGAAATCTTCTCGGGCACTCTCCTGCCCCATGCAGCTCTCAGACAATAAAAGAACGAAAAGATAAAAGCG
>CALGLJ010000027.1 GCA_937930235.1 uncultured Verrucomicrobiales bacterium
TTCTGCGAGAAGGGGATAGATGACGATTTGAACGATCCAAATGATTCCGAACATTGCAGCTGAGGCAATGAGCTGGATCAATTGGAAAAAGGGAGCATGTAGTGGCCTCATGAGAATCCTGCGATAATGAGGTCGTCAGGACTGACGCCACGCCATTTTTTAGCGACGTCGACGCACTAGTCCTAGGAGTCCGGTTAGGCCGAGTAGAAATACGGAACTGGGTTCTGGCACGGCTTGGCTCGTAACCAAGGTGAATTCATAATCAATGACACTCCCATTCGTTTCATTAAATAAAACGCTGTAATCACCAGCGCCCAAAGTGCCCGAGGCGATGCCACTTGACCCAAAGCCAGGTGTAAGTGCTAGCAGATTTTGATTGAGGACGGAATCGCCAACGAGACCTGCGAATAAGAAATCTGCCCCAGCATCGGCGGGAACAGCTCCGCTGTTAATGCCAAAAAAGTGTGTGTCTCCATCCACCGCAGTCAGGCTCAGTGAATCGAGTTGAAATCCGCTTGGAATGGTGAAGTTGAAATATTCACGGTCATTGCCTGCGGAAATTTGCCCTGTGATGGTGTTGATCCCGAGTGATGTTGCACCAAGGCTTGTTACGGTTGCGATCGTATCACCGAATTCGCCGCCTGATGCATCCATTTCGGCAAAGGTAAAAGCAGATGCTAAAGGGCAGAGGCAGAGGAAGCTGCAGCCAAGAAGTGAAGGATAAATTTTCATTGAGATTATTTTTTAGATTCGTTGTATCAGAGACAATTCAATATTTTAAGAGTAGACGATGCTATTTTGAGAAGCCTGAGAAATTGGGATATTCCCTCTTTTTAAGTTAAAATGCGGCTGTAGCTAAAGACTCCGAAAATATTAGGAAAGATTGAGCGCAGCAAGATCATTTTGTTTTTGCAGACTGAGGAGTTCCTGTTTTATGAGTGAGACATTTTCTGAATCTCCCATTTTTTGGTAACGATTTTTTAACTGTTCAAGAGCGCGTTCGTAGCTTGCGTTTTTTCGTTTGGTGATCTCGGCCATTTTCCGTTGGTAGATCTTGCGGGCAAATTGAATGCCTGGAAGGGGGCTCTGGGTCTCCCAAGAGGGCACAGTAGCGGAGGCGGGGGGATTGTTTTGAAGATGTTTGATTTCGGTTTCAAGAATTTCCAATTCTTGCACCATTTGTTTTTTATGAAGGCGTTTTTTCAAGATGGTGAGGTCATTGACATAGGAAGACTGGGCGAGTTGGTGCTCTTTCTTCAGCTGTTCTTTCCAATTCTGACGAAGTAAGAGGAGTTCGGGAGGGTCCGGGGCATATTCGACGGAAGAGGAAAAAATCATGCCAATCACGATTGCGAGAGTAGCTAAGATGATTGGGAGGGGGCGCATAAATACACCCATACGATAGAGAGCGGCGCGTTATTGGACAAGCTAGCTGAAAGTCCACATTGGTTAATTAATGTAAAAAACCCGCTTTCCTTAAGGAAGGCGGGTCTGAGTAGGGGGTGCTTGCAATAGCTCAGCACTTTTCAAAAGAGAAATTCCCTTATTTTCCGGCCGCAAGTTCTAGCGCTTTTAAGGCGTCTTCTGGTCCAATGATTTCAGGCATGAGAATCAGTGGTTGATCAGGATCAGCCGGAGCAATGATGTTTACGGGAAGGTTGGAGCGTTTGAACCGATCCAAATCAGCATTAATTTCAGGATTAGCGTTGGTGTTATCGGCCTTGACCAATTTCACGTTGAGCTCTTTCAGTTTTGCGATGACTTCTTTATTTGAGAACACCCGGCCCTCATTGAGTTTGCAAGTTGTTCACCAGTCAGCTGTGTAGTCGACCCAGACAATGCGTTTCTTGGATCTGGAAAGTTCCAATGAACCGGGGAACCATTCTTGCCAGACGAGTTGGTGTTTTACAGGAGGTCTCGCGGTGCTGTAAGCCCAGAGCATGCCTCCGAAGGTAAAGAGGCCCGCTAATCCATATCCGACGATGCGTCGTTTCCCCACAGGGGTCATAAAAGTTCCCCAGCGGCCATAGATATAGACTCCGAGAGCGATGGCGGTGAGAGCAAAGAGGAAGAGATTAAAGTGCACATCTCCGACCAGTTTGTGGAAGCTCTTCAAGAAAAAGACCACGGTGGCGAAGACGAGAAATGACATCACTTGCTTGAAGCTTTCCATCCAGGCGCCCGGGCGGGGGAGTTTCTTGATGAGAGCGGGGAAGAAAGAGAGAAGGATGTAAGGAGAGGAAATCCCGATCGCGAATACCGTAAAGATGAGTAGGGCAATCGGCTTGGAGGCAGAGAGGGCAATCCCCATCACGACTCCGAGGAACGGTCCAGAGCATGGGGTGGCGATGAGGGTCGTCAGGGCTCCCGAAAAGAACGAACCGGAATACCCTTTCTTCGCTTGAAGATCACCCCCAACGCTGGTCATGCTTGTGCCAAATTCGAAGATCCCAAAGAGGTTGAGGCCCATCAGAAAGAGAAGAATGATAATGGCTCCTAGGAAAATAGGATTACTCAACTGTTCTCCCCAGTTGAGGCCGAGGGAAATAATGACGGAAGCGAGAATCCACATAGTCACCAGCACTCCTAAGCCGAAAACCAATCCGTGATTTTTAATTTTCGATTCATCTTCACCTGCGAGCGACACAAAGCCCATCACTTTGAGGCCGAGAACGGGGAAAACGCAAGGCATCAGGTTGAGTAAGAGGCCTCCGATAAAGACTAGTCCGAGGGTCGTGAAGAGTGATTGTTTTTTTTCTACTTTGCCATCGAGATCGACTACATTGGGTTCACCAGCTGCTTCATAGAGCGCAAGTCCTTCTGCGATTTCTTCAGCACTCGCTTTCTCGGTTGCGGTGGCTTCTGGAGCTTCGAAGCCCCCTTCGCCGACCTCGATGGCATGTTCTTTCCCTTGCGCATCGTGATAGGTGAAAATACCGGGCAGGCTTTCGCCACGCGGGACGGCCGAGATGCCAATCGCTTCGTTTCCCCGATTGAGGGGCAAAAACAGGCGAATGTCTTCAGCGTTGATGTCAGGTTCTCCCCGTTCGGCCTGAGCATCGATTTGGCCGTCTGCGGAATAAAAATAGAAAGGAGGCTGCATTTGAATCCCTGCCGGTGGTTTGACGGTGAGGAAGACCTCCTCATCTGAGTCTTCGGTTGAGAAGGTCCATCCGGCAGAGCTTTTAGGATAGTGAGCCTGCGCTTTCTCAAAGGTGCTCGCAGCGGAAGAGTTTGGAGTGGATGTGTCTCCCGCTTTGAGCGCGATGGTAAATGAGCTGCTTTCAAGAAGGCATCCGCTGTCATTGCAGATGAGCCAGCTGGCATTTCCCTTCAGGGAGATTTCCTTAGGGAGATCTGCAGGAGGGGTGATGGCAAAGAGAAAGATCACTTCTCCCTCATATCCATATGAGAGGGTCGTTCGTCCTTCTTGTTGAGTCTTGTTCAGGTGCGGAGTGGGGAAGGTGACCTCACTTGCGCTGAAGCCTTCGGGAAGTTCCCAGTTCACTTGGAGGGCCCTACCTGCCGAACCGGGAAATTGATAGTAGGAGTGATAGCCTTGGGGGTGAGTGATTTTTAAGGCGACTTGAAATGGCTCCTCTGCGGCAACAGTGGTCATTTCCGAGAGCGCCTCAAACTGAGATTTGTTAGAGCCGAACTGAGCTCTGCTGACCATGCTGAAGAGCAGGAAGAAAAGAA
>CALGLJ010000028.1 GCA_937930235.1 uncultured Verrucomicrobiales bacterium
CGCTGGAAATAACGAATGAGAAGAGGAATGCAATGCCCTTGTGGTTTCAAAAGCTATCGAAACCATCAAAAATCCTCTTTGTCATGACCATCGCGGAAGGGAATGTTTTGAAGCGAATAGGAAGTGTTCGCATCCATCGCAACCTAATGCAAAACTCTTGCCCGATCACCCAAACCTCAGTTTTTCTCTTTTAAAAATCCATGGATTCCCTCTTTAGCCCGGAAGATTCCCCCCCCGAGGAAGTGCCCCTCTCGCCCAACGAGCCTCTGGCCGCTCGCATGCGTCCGCGCGTCCTAGATGAAATCGTCGGTCAAGAACACATTCTCGCGGAAGGAAAACTCCTCCGCCGTGCGATTGAGGCTGACCGTTTCACCTCTTTGATTTTTTACGGCCCGCCCGGCACCGGTAAAACAACTCTAGCTAATGTCATCGCGCACAGCACGGGATCGCGCTTTGAATCCCTCAATGGGGTGGAATCAAACGTGGCCGAGATCAGAGCAAAAATCGAAGCCGCGCGCACGTATTCAAAGCTTCGTGACCAGACCACGATTCTCTTTATCGATGAAATTCATCGTTTCAACAAAGCACAACAAGATGTGCTCCTCCCACACCTCGAAAGAGGCACCGTGCGTTTCATCGGAGCGACCACCCACAATCCTTATTTCTACGTCAACTCGCCTCTCGTTTCTCGTTCACAGATTTTCCAATTAGAACCCGTCGAGGCTCAGCATCTTCTCATTTTACTCGAACGAGCCCTCTCAGACCAGGAGCGCGGTTTCGGAAATCTCAAAATCATCTCTCATCCAGACGCCCTAGAACACCTCGCACACAAAGCGGATGGCGATGCCCGCAAAGCACTCACCGCGCTAGAGCTTGCCGTCCTCACCACCCCAGCGGTCGATGGAGCCATCACCATTGATCTCGCCGTCGCCGAGGAATCCATTCAACAAAAAGCCATCCTCTACGATGCGGACGGCGACCAACACTACGATACCATCTCGGCATTCATTAAATCAATCCGAGGGTCCGATCCTGATGCCGCGCTTTACTGGCTCGCAAAGATGTTACACGCCGGAGAAGACCCTCGTTTCATTGCTCGGCGGCTTGTCATCTCCGCTTCGGAAGATATTGGTTTGGCTGATTCCTCAGCCCTTCAAATCGCCATTGCTGCGCAGCAAGCTTTTGAATTTGTCGGCATGCCTGAAGGACGGATTCCCCTTGCTCATGCGACTGTCCATCTCGCCACCGCTCCCAAATCAAACTCGGCCTACGCTGCTCTAGGAGAGGCTCAGGCTGACGTCGCTCAGGGAGCTACCCTCCCAGTCCCAGAGCATCTCCGCACAAAATTCCGAAAGAAGCTCGCAGTAGAATCAGGTGCCGATCAAGCCGCGATGCAATATCTCTACTCACACGACTACGATGGAAATTTCACCCCTCAAGCTTACCTTCCTCAAGGTCGAAAATACTACACTCCAACGAGCAATGGGATGGAAAAGCGCATCCAAGAACGCATCGCGCACTGGCGCAGTCAGTTTGAAAAATCAAATCCTTAGCTTCGTGCCACAGCGCAAAGCGGAGAGTTCCACCTAAGCGCTAGACTCGTCCCTGCTCTAGCGTTTAGTCTCAAGCATGCAAACAGCCGTCTACGCCGGGAGCTTCGACCCTCTCACAAATGGCCACCTCTGGATGATTCGTGAAGGGCTCGAGCTTTTTGAGCGGCTCGTTGTCGCCATTGGTAACAATCCATCCAAGAACTACACCTTTTCCATCGAGGAACGTCTTCAGCTCTTGCGTGACTCCATCCCATCCTGTGAGCGGCTTACCATCACCCATTTTGATAATCGCTACTTAGTCGATTATGCCAAGACGATGAATGCGGACTTCATTCTGCGCGGAATTCGTTCTCCCCAAGACTACGAATATGAGCGAGTCATGCGACACATCAATGGGGATATGGCGCCAGAAATTCAAACGGTCTTTCTCATGCCTCCACGTGATATTGCCGAGCTGTCTTCCAGTATGGTGAAAGGGCTCATCGGCCCTGAAGGTTGGCAAAAAACCGTGCGACGCTACGTTCCCCAGGCCGTTTTTTCCAAATTAGAAGAACATCGCTAGATCACGATCATGGCCACTCTCGCGATTGCTCTCGGAGCATTCATCCTCTACGGGGTGGCTTATCACACCTATGGAAAATACTTGGCGCAAAAACTTTTCAAACTCGACCCCAAGGCGCAAGTCCCCGCTGTTGAGTTAGAAGACGGGAATGACTTTGTCCCCACCGATAAAAAAATCGTCTTTGGCCATCACTTCACTTCAATCGCCGGAACGGGGCCAATTGTAGGCCCCGCCCTTGCGGTCATCTGGGGGTGGGTTCCCGCGCTATTATGGGTTATTTTCGGCTCCATCCTCATCGGCGCGGTCCATGACTTCGGATCCCTCGTGGTGTCATTGAGAAATAAAGGTCAAACGGTTGGAGATATTGCCGGAAGAGTCATCAGCCCCAGAACGCGTATTCTCTTTCTCACCATCCTCTTTCTCGCCCTCACAATCGTGCTCGCCATCTTCGGCCTCGTGATCGCCGCAGTCTTTCGCATTTACCCACAGTCCATTTTCCCCTGTCTGGTCCAAATCCCCCTCGCCCTCATCATTGGAATTTGGATTCACCGAAAAGGAATGCATCTTTTGATCCCCTCCATTCTCGCCCTTCTCGTGATGTTTGGGTCCATTGTCTTGAATCTTGATTTCATCCAAAATTTCAACACAACTCTTGCGAATTGGAGCATTCTCCACTGGTGCGGAGTTCTCTTGGGTTACTGCTTTTTTGCTTCCGTTCTTCCGGTTTGGACTCTCCTGCAACCTCGGGATTATATTAATTCCCTGCAACTGATCGCTACCCTTGGGCTTGTCGTCATCGGCCTCATCGTCGCCTCGTTTGTCGGAAGCGATGGCCGAGAACTCAAAATTGTTGCTCCTGCCTTTCACTGGAACCCCGAAGGAGCGCCCGCAATATTTCCCTTTCTCTTTATCACCATCGCATGTGGAGCCATTTCCGGGTTTCACTGCTTGGTTTCCTCCGGAACCTCTTCGAAGCAGCTCAAGTGCGAGACTGATGCCCGCTTCATCGGTTTCGGCTCGATGCTCACGGAAGGCTTCTTAGCGGTCTTTGTCATTCTCGCCTGCGTTGCCGGTCTTGGTCTTGGCGCGACTGCGGGTGACACTGTTCTTTATGGCGAAGAAGCATTTCAAGCACGCTACGCCTCGTGGAATTCCGCTCAAGGACTCGGAGCCAAAGTGGGCGCTTTTGTCGAAGGAGCGGCCAATTTTTTAAAGGCTTTGAGCATTCCTTCTCATTTGGCCATCACTCTCATCGGAGTGTTTGTGGTCTCTTTTGCCGCGACCACCCTCGATACCGCCTGCCGTCTTCAGCGTTACGTCGTTCAGGAACTCGCTGGGACCTTGACTCGTTCTCATCCTGTGTTCAAAAAAAATCTCACTTGGCTGACCAACAAATATGCCGCCACTCTCTTTGCTATTATCATCGCCTATCTCATTGCTCGCTTGCCCGGCGCAGATGGCACTCCGGGAAAAGGAGGTACCATTCTCTGGCCGCTCTTCGGGATCATTAACCAGCTCCTCGCAGGACTTGCATTTCTCGTCATCACCTTCTGGTTGCGACGACGAAATATCCCGCAACTCATCACCATTATCCCCGGAATCATCATGCTCATTCTCCCCGCGATCGCCATGGCCATGAAACTTCGGACCTTTGCGGAAACGCAACAATGGCTTTTATTCGGATTCGGTTTTGCCACCATTTTATTAGAGATTTGGATGATCATTGAAGCGATGTCCGTGTGGAAAAAGGCCAAAGGAGTCATCGAAACCGCCCCAGAACTCCTCTCTTCTTCTCACGAAGGAGGACGATCCTGTTAAACGATTTTTCCGTTTTTCTCATTTTCTAATCACCACATGAGCATCTCGCTTGACATAAAAGACAGACAAGTCAGTCTTATAATGTGACAAAAAAACACACGGCCAAAGAACGCATTCTGAACACTGCCTCGGAGTTATTTCACGCCCGTGGATATAAAGAAGTTGGGATCAATGAAATCATTGAAAAATCCGGCACCGCCAAAGCCACTTTTTACTCAAATTTTCCATCGAAAGAAATGTTAGGAAAAGCCTGGTTGCAACAAATTCATGATCTTTCCGAAACACAGCGTGCCTCTCTGCTGGAAGAGATTGATGACCCCTTGCTGATTCTTGAAAATTATTTCAAAGGTTTGGAGAAATTCCTGAAGCAAGGGCAATTTCGGGGTTGTCCCTACACCAACACTGCGGCTGTGCTCAATCACGAAGAATCTGTCCTGCAAGCGCAAGTTCATGAGCACAAGAAAGCCATCCGTAAATTCTTTCGTCACCTCGCCAAGCTTTCTTATAAGGAAACCAAAGCGGCAAACACCCTCGGAGACCGCATCTTTTTACTCTATTCTGGAGCGACGACAGAATGCCAAAACCTCCAGACAACATGGCCCGTGCGGGTTGCTCTCGATGCCAGCAGGGAGCTTTGGCGCGCTCACACATCGTAACAGCCCCTTCACTCACCTTTCAAATACCCTATTTTCTCATTTTGCGGAATAAGACAGACCGGTCTGTATCTAACCCATTACTTAGAATCATCAAAGCTATGCAATCCTCTTCAACCACTCAAGCTGTTGCCTGTAGTTACGGCCCTGCCGCCACCGCAGATGAACTTCGCGATATCCATCGATCCTCTGTGATTCGTCATGCGGGCATTCTCGCAGACGACAAGCTCTCTGCGGATGCCAAAATCATGGCTTACTTTAAGGATTTGCGCTCCTTTATGGAAAACCATCAATTCCGAGGGTGCCCTTACACTAATGCCCTCTCCGTCTCTCGAGGAAAGGATGAGAAAATCACCCAGGAAGTTCTCGATCATAAGGAATTTGTGCGAGAATTTTTCATCGCTATCAGTGGAGAGATCACCCCATCGCAACGGGCTCAGCATGTAGGAGAACACTTATTCCTAATCTATTCTGGAGCCACTACGGAGTCACAAAATCTCCGAGCCATTTGGCCCATTGAACGTGCGCTTGATATTGTGAAGCAAATTCTCATTGAAGAAAAAGCCTACAAAAAAATCGAAACCGTATCAGTTTAAAATCCCTCTATCATCATGTACGAAGATTCCTACTGCGAAGATCTCACTTGCTTCATGCGTGGACTCAAAAAGAGAAATCCCGGCGAACCGGAGTTTCACCAAGCCGTTCATGAAGTTGCGCAAACCCTCTTCCCATATCTCGATGCACATCCGCAATATCGAGAAGCCCGCATCCTCGAAAGAATGACGGAGCCGGACCGAATCATTTCGTTTCGCGTGACCTGGGAAGATGATGAGGGAAACATTCGGGTCAATCGAGCCTTCCGGGTTCAGTTTAACAATTCTATCGGACCGTATAAAGGAGGGCTACGATTTCATCCCACTGTGAATCTGAGTATTCTCAAGTTTCTTGGGTTCGAGCAAACTTTCAAAAATAGTCTTACCGGACTCCCTATGGGGGGAGCCAAAGGTGGATCCAACTTTAATCCCAAGGGGAAAAGTGATCGTGAGATTATGCGTTTTTGCCAAGCTCTCATGACGGAGCTTCATCAATACATCGGAGAGCATACCGATGTTCCTGCGGGAGATATCGGGGTAGGAGCTAGAGAAATCAGCTACCTCTTTGGTCAGTATAAGAGATTACGAAACGAATTCACCGGAACTCTCACTGGCAAGGGGCTGTCATTTGGGGGAAGCCTCGTTCGCAAGGAAGCCACCGGATATGGCTGTGTGTATTTCACCGAGAATATGCTCCAACACATCGATGAGTCCTTAAAAGGAAAACGTGTGAGTATTTCTGGTTCGGGAAATGTTGCGATTTATGCCGCAGAAAAAGTCATCGAACTCGGAGGTGCCGTCATGACTCTCTCCGATTCCAGCGGCTTCATTCATGACCCCGCCGGTCTCACCCCTGAAAAACTTGCCCTCATAAAGCAAATCAAAGAAGTCGATCGCGAGCGAATCTCACGTTACCCCGAAGAGATACCCGGAGCAACATTCCATGAAAACCAACGCCCTTGGTCTATTCCAACCGACATCGCACTTCCCTGCGCTACTCAAAATGAACTCACCTTGTCTGACGCAGAACGTCTCGTTCAAAATGGAGTCATCGCAGTTTCAGAAGGTGCCAATATGCCGACAGATGCTGATGCCATCGAACATTTTTTAGATCATAAAATCCTCTTTGCCCCCGGTAAGGCTGCCAATGCCGGAGGAGTGGCAGTTTCTGGCCTAGAACAAAGTCAAAATGCACTGCGCCTTTCCTGGTCGCGTGAAGAAGTTGACACAAAACTGAAAGCGATCATGAAAGAAATTCATCAGAATTGTGTCCAATACGGGAATTCCAATGACGATTATGTCAATTACGTCAAAGGAGCAAATATTGCTGGTTTTATAAAAGTAGCTGATGCCATGCTCGCCTATGGCGCGATATAATCTTCCCCGAACATCCGATATGAGCACCTCCATTGAAGAACGCAGCCTCATCATTCATGAACAACTTCGAGGAAAAATCGGAGTCCACAATAAGATGCCGGTTCGCACCAAAGATGATTTATCACTCGCTTACACCCCTGGGGTAGCCGCGCCATGCAAAGCCATCGCCGCCGATCCCACACGCACCGCGGCCCTGACTCTAAAGAGTAATTCGGTAGCCGTCGTGAGTGATGGCTCTGCCGTTCTCGGGCTGGGAAACATCGGGGCCAATGCTGCGATTCCAGTCATGGAGGGAAAGGCTCTTCTTTTCAAAGAATATGCCGATATCAATGCTTGGCCGATCTGTCTCGACACGCAAGATACCGAGGAAATCATTGAAACCGTGCGCCGCATCGCTCCTGTCTTCGGGGGAGTCAATTTAGAAGATATTTCTGCCCCACGCTGCTTCGAGGTTGAGTCCAGACTTCAAGACCTCGGCATCCCCGTCTTCCACGATGATCAACATGGCACGGCCATTGTTCTGCTCGCGGCATTGATCAATGCCTGTCGATTGTTAGATCGTGATCTCTCGACCGTCAAAGTCGTCATCAATGGGGCAGGAGCTGCGGGCACCGCAATCGCAAAACTGCTCCGGTGCATCGGTCAAGAACCGGATGCCTGCCTCTCGGTATGCGATGTCATCGTATGCGATTCCAAAGGCGCAATTCATCGTGGCCGCTCTGATCTCAACCCGATGAAAAAAGACTTACTCCAATTTTCGAATCGGGACCATCGGGCTGGAAATCTCTCCGAGGTTCTCGTGGGAGCAGATGTTTTCATTGGCGTCAGCAAAGGAAATCTGGTCACGGCCGAAATGGTCAAATCCATGGCTCCCGACCCGATCATCTTCGCAATGGCGAACCCCGACCCCGAAATCATGCCCGACATTGCGAAAACCGCAGGAGCCGCCGTCGTCGGTACGGGGCGCAGTGATTTCCCGAATCAGGTCAATAACGTTCTCGCCTTTCCGGGAATCTTCCGTGGCGCGCTCGACGTTGGCGCCACCCAGATTACAGAAAAAATGAAAATCGTCGCCGCATATGCTCTGGCCAATGCCGTCGAATCCCCGACCGCCGATTACATTATTCCGAGTCCGTTAGACCGAACCGTTTCTCCTTTAATTGCGCAAGCAGTAGCGCAAGCTTTCGAAGCATCATAAAAGCTCTCACTATCCAATCGGCATGATTTCTAAATACTACAATTGGCTCCATGGACAATGGCCTGCAGGCACCGTTGAAAAACTCCCTGAAGTAGGCGAAAATGGAGCCACGAATATTGCGGGCGTCCGCATCGTAGGCGATCTCACTGGAATTCCTTTACTAAAATTCTCCTCTGATACGGGAGCGAAAGCCATTCATGCGATCCTCGCCGAAAGCGAGTTTCCATCAGAACGGGAATCAAAAGACGAAGAAGTGGTCGATATCGCAATCATTGGAGGCGGGGTGTCCGGATTCTCAGCCGCCATGGAAGCAAAAAAAGCAGGACTCAGTTACGTTCTTTTCGAAAGTAGTCAGGCGTTTTCCACCGTCGCAAATTTTCCCAAGGCGAAACCCATCTTCACCTACCCCACGGACCTGAAGCCTGCAGGCGGCATCACTTATGAAGGAGATGTTGATGTCAAAGAGAAGCTCCTCCGCGACATGAAAGAACAGGTGGCAGAAGCAGGCATTGAGACGACCGAAGGCATGATCGATCATGTCGAAAAAAAGGGAGCTGAGATTCACCTTCACCATGCGGGTAAAGAAACAAAAATCACGCGCGCATTACGATGCGTCGTCGCGATTGGCCGAAGCGGGAATTATCGGACCATGGGCATTCCAGGGGAAGATCTTAATAAGGTATCCAATCGTCTCCACGACCCCAAAGCATTTAAAGATCAAAACTACCTGGTTGTCGGTGGAGGTGATAGCGCGGCGGAAGCAGCGATCGCGGTAGCCGAAGCTGGCGGACACGTGACTATCTCATATCGCAAGCCTGAGTTTAACCGCCCCAAACCAGAAAACATTAGCAAGATCAATGCGCTGGCTGAGCAAGGCATGATCGACCTCAAGCTCGACACCAATCCGAGTGAAATCACCGAAGAAGAGGTCTTGCTCAAACATCGGGACGGATACGAAGAGGCCATTCCAAATGATGCCGTTCTCGCCGCGCTGGGACGGGAAGCTCCCCTGGATTTCTTTCGCCGCTCGGGACTGAATATTTCCAATGACCGCACCAAGAAATGGTGGATCACTCTTTTGATCGGACTCGCGGTAGGCTTTTGGGTTTATCACTGGAAAAAAGGTCTCTTCGATGAAGGGAAAGTCTTCGGAGCGCTCTCTTTTCTCTCGTTTGATCCCAAGGGCATTAGCGGCTTAATCCCACAAATGGGAGCGGGACACATCCTCACTTCCATAAAAAATGCCGCCAGTGATCGGAGCTTCTATTATTCCCTCGCTTACTGCCTCTGTGTCTTCATTTTTGGAATTCGCAGAATCAAGCGAAGGAAGACTCCTTATGTCAAACGCCAGACCCTTTTCCTGAATCTGGTTCAATGGATTCCCCTCTTCATCCTTCCCTATATCATCCTTCCATGGATGGGTGCCAACGGGCTTTTTGCCGATGGTTCTGCCCTCTCGGGATTTGCTGATCTCTTTTTTGAGAAATATGATGAGACGGGACACAACAGAGCGTATTGGCGCGCTTTTGGCTTCGTCCTCGCATGGCCCCTTTTCGTATTTAATCTCTTCACCGATGAGCCGATGATCGGCTGGCTGATCTTAAGTTTGATTCAGACCTTTGTTATCATCCCCCTGATCGTGCGGCGCTGGGGTAAGGGAGCTTATTGTGGGTGGATCTGCTCTTGTGGCGCGCTGGCTGAGACGATGGGAGATGCTCATCGTCACAAGATGCCACACGGTCCCTTCTGGACTAAGCTCAATATGGTGGGCCAAGTTTTTCTCTGGTTTGCCTTTGCCCTGTTAGGGCTAAGAATTATCGGCTGGATCATTCCGGGAAGTCTCTGGGAACAAACCTATCAATATCTCCTCTCTGGTGGACCATTGGCTGATCAAGGACTTCCCATTTTTAATTTCTCGTACTTCGTTGACCTCCTCTGGGCCGGAGTCATTGGGGTCTCGTTTTACTTCCACTTATCGGGCCGGGTCTGGTGTCGCTTTGCTTGTCCTCTCTCTGCCCTGATGCAGATTTATCAAAAGGCGTTCGGCAAGTTCCGTATCTTTGCGGACAAAGATAAATGTATCTCATGCAATGTATGCACCAGTGTATGTCATCAGGGAATCGACATCATGAACTTCGCCAATAAGGGCCGCCCGATGGAAGATCCCGAATGCGTCCGCTGTTCTGCATGCGTGCAGCAATGTCCTACCGGAGTGCTCAACTTTGGGCGTCTCAGTTCCACCCCGGAACCATATCCTATTTTTGACAAACTCCCCGCCTCCATCGTTCAGCTTGCAGAGCAACGGAAAAATGAGAAAACGTAAGGAGAAATGATTGTGCGCTTCGGTTTCTTTACCTTCCTCGTTCTGCTCACGTTCCTTGGGACTGGGTGCACGATTTCAAAAAGGAAAGCCAAAGCTGATCTGACCCGAATTTATAATCCAGCCGCTCAGAACCATGGGGAAGATGTGAACCCCGTCATCCTCATCCCAGGAATTTTGGGATCAAAGCTCACTGACCCCATCACGGGGAAATCCATCTGGGGAATTTACGATAATCATTTTCTCAGCCCCCAAAATCCCGAGAATCTACCGCTCCTTGCGCTTCCTCTCCATGGTGAGAAGAAAGCGCCCCGCGGAGTTCCGAATGGTGCGCTCAGTCGTTTGAAATTTCGCGCACTTGGAGTCCCCCTGCAACAGCGAGCCTACGCGGGGATTTTAACAACCCTGGGAGCTGGAGGCTATCTCGATGCAGACGTTTCCGATCCTAACATTGACTGGGGAAAGAAACACTTCACTTGCTTCCAATTCTCCTACGATTGGCGCTTATCCAATGCGGAGAATGCAAAAAAACTGCATCAATTCATTCTCGAAAAACGCCGCTACATTCAGAAACGTTCACGCGAAATTTATGGACGAGAGCGAAAGAATCTTAAGTTCGATATCGTTGCTCATTCGATGGGAGGACTCCTCGCACGATACTACCTTCGATACGGAACACAGTCGCTTCCATCCAATGGCTCGCTGCCTCGTCTCAACTGGCATGGAGCCAAGCACATCGAACAACTCATCATGGTGGGGACACCGAATTCAGGGAGTATTTTGGCCTTCAATGATCTCCTCGATGGGCAAAATTTAATCCCGCTGTGGCAGCGTTACCTTCTCGCGGTCAATCTTCCAAAATTCCCACCGGCAGTTCTTGCCACGTATCCCTCCCTCTTTGAACTCCTGCCGCGAACACGGCATCAACCCTTGCTCAATCTCCGTAATAATCAGGCCGTTGATTTATTTGATCCCGCCGTATGGGAAAATTCACAATGGGGACTGCTTCACCCCTCTCAAGATAAAATCTTAGCTCAGCTCCTGCCTGAGATCACCACTCAAAGAGAACGCCAAGCCATCGCAACTCAACATCTCCGCCAGCGCCTACTCCAAGCTCGTCAATTCCACCAAGCACTTGATCTTCCCGCAACTCCTCCCGGAAACTTACGAATTTCACTCATTGCCGGAGATTCCATCTCCACCCCACGTCAGCAAAAAATCGATCTGAATAGCGGAAAAAGAACTGACAATGACTACACCCCCGGTGACGGAACAGTATTACGTTCAAGCACCCTTGCCGACGAACGAGTCGGAAATCAGAACTTAGCCCACCTTCGAATACAATCCCCCATCAAATTTCACCGAGTGACCTTTCTTCCCGAAGAACACCTCGAGCTCACGACGAGCGTGATCTTTACGAACAATCTACTCTATCAGCTCTTACTCGAACCTAGAATTTCCCGTAATTGATTCTTCCCTTTCGCGATCCGTTCCATTGCGTTTTCAATGGGGATTTCTAAAATGGAAGCGATTTCTCTGTAACTGTGCTGTTGCAGATAATGCAGCGCCAGCGAAGCGCGATATTTTTCATCAATCTGAGCGAGGGCTTCTATCGCATTTGAATGGTGAGATTCCATGTTCACGACATCAGGATGATCATTCTGATGTTCGTGATAGAGAGTATGGAAGAGGTCAATTTCAGGAGCGGAATGATCGAGATATTTTTGATCTTGATGAGCCCAAATTGCAAAGGTCTGCTGCACCAGTTCCGTCGCGCGGTGAGAGCATCTAGCCAGTGTAAATCCAAAACAATAAAGAGTCTGATAATGGCTATCAATGAGGCTTTGGATATCAGTCATAAGTCAAAAAAACGTCAAAATCGTTGTTATTTTTGAGGAAGGATAACGACCCTATCTGGCCATGTGAGCTACGGGAAGTTTTTAAGTCGTCAATACCTCTTCGCCTTCACTTTTCGCAATCACGATAGCCGCACAGCTATCACCAAATACATTGACCGCAGTGCGAGTCATATCCAACAGACGATCTACGGCGAGTAACGCAACCATCGCAGTCTCTGCCCCAGGAATATTAGAGTTCGTCAGAATAATAAATATCGCCACTAAGGAGGCCGACGGAATTCCTGCGACTCCGACACTGGTTAAAAGCGCTGAAATCACTACCATAAATTGTGCAGTGAAAGACATGTCTACTCCCATGACTTGCGCTACGAAAATGACGGCAACGCATTCGTAAAGAGCCGTTCCATCCATATTCACGGTCGCTCCGAGAGGAAGAGTAAAGCTGGCGGTCTTCTTCGAAACCCCTGCTTCCTCTTGGATGCATCGCATCGTCACCGGCAGCGTGGCAGAAGAAGAGGCCGTGGAAAATGCCGTAAGGAGCGCGGTCTTCATCGCTCGGAAGTGAGCCCACGGATTCACATTCGCCAGAAAACGAATCACCAATGGCATGATCACAAACAAATGAATCCCCAAGGCTAAGAGCACCGTCCCAAAGTATTTCCCCAAACTCAGAAACAGCTCTCCGCCTGTATTATAAATCACGGGGACAATGAGAGCGAATACTCCAATCGGAGATAAGGCCATGATGGTATGCGTCAGCGTGATCATGACTTCATTGATGGACTCGAAGAGATCTCGGAGAGGCTTGACCCTTTCTAGCGGTAAGCGAGTCATCCCTACGGCGAAACAGATGCTGAAAAAGATCAAACCTAACATTTGCCCGTTACTGGACGCTGCTGCAAAAATATTGGGAGGCACCATTCTGAGGAAAAAACCTTTCAACTGATCAAAGGGCTTCTGCTCATCTGCGCCCCGCTGTTTGGCCATTTCAACTTTATCCAGAGCCGCCTCATTCGCCTCATGACTGGTAAAGGCTTTCGCAATGGCCTCATTCGCCTGCCCATCTTTGAGGCCAGGTTCGATGACATTGACCAACATGAGACCCAAACAAATCGCCAAAAAACTGGTTAGGGCATAAAAACCAGCCGTTTTCCCCAGTAACCGACCAAACCCTTTGACTCCATGAAGGCTCGCAATCCCAACAATCACGGAAGAGGCGACCAGAGGAACAATGATCATCTTCAGGAGAGCCATGAAGAGGTTGCCTACAAATTGGAAAAAATCGATCAGCCCCGCGACTGACGAATGATCCATCGATCTCAGAATGATCCCGAGAAGAGTCGCCGCCACAAGTGCGATCAACATTTGCCAATGAGGTTTCAGTTTCATAAGGCCGGAGCCTAGAGCGTGTAGGAGTAAAACGACAGTGGAAATCCAAGATCTTTCCTTTCTCTCATGAATCTCATTTCATAAAAATCTCGCATATTTTCCACGGCCAAGTTCACTGATGGAACAGATGGACTCCATGAATACCACCTCATATGATGTTTTCAGAGTTCGGTAAGATCCTCGTGAAATACCCTACCGAACTTTTAAAATTGAATGCCGGAATGAATATTTGCCAGATGAATGAACAAATTAGAAAGATGTCTCGTTTTTCTAGTGGGAAATTTCTCAAAAGAGGACCAGTCTCTTTCAGTTAATTTATGGACATTTTGTTGTGGTCGGGCATCGCCTTTTGCATCGTACATTCGGCGATCTTTTCAGGGTGTAATCTCGCATTCTTTTCGCTGGGGCGGATGCATCTGGAAGCAGAAGAAGAGCGAGGAAGCAAAGCTGCTCGTAAGGTCCTCAGTCTCCGACGAGATGCGAACCTACTTCTCTGCACGATTTTATGGGGAAACGTCAGCGTCAACGTCCTCCTCGCGCAGTTGAGTGATTCTGCCCTCAACGGCGTTTACGCATTTTTATTCTCCACCGTTGGGATTACGTTTTTTGGAGAAATCATGCCCCAGGCATATTTTTCGCGCAATGCGCTGAGAGTAGGAGCACTCCTGACCCCTTTGCTTCGATTCTACCGCTTCCTCTTATTTCCGATCGCAAAGCCCTGCGCGCTCCTCCTCGACGGCTGGATCGGCCCAGAAGGTCCGTGCTTCTTCCGCGAACGTGACCTCGAAGCCATCCTCTCCAAGCACATTGAGGAAGAAGATTCCGAAATCAGCGCCAACGAAGGTCAAGGCGCATTAAATTTCCTCGATCTCGACGACCGCCAGATCGAGCAAGAAGGAAAACCGATTGATGAGTCCACAATTTATGCCTTCTCCACCAAGCTGGATCTCACAATTTTACCGAACTTTGATACCAAAGAAGGGCAAGAGTTTTTAGAGTCACTGAAAAAACATCAACAAAAGTGGGCCATTATTGTGGACGAGGAAACCGATGAACCCGTCATCGTCCTAGATACCACAAAATTTTTAAGCGACTGGTTAGTCCATGGAGACCAAGTCGACATCTACCTCCACTGCCACCGCCCCATCGTGGTCCAGGAGAAGGCGACTCCGCTGGACTCGGTCCTAGGTGAATTTGTCGTCGAAGCAGAGGATTCTCATGATTTGGTGGTCGATCGTGATGTCGTCCTCTACTGGAATGCCGAAGAAAAGCGGATCATTACCGGCGCAGATATCTTTGGGCGACTCTTGAAAGGAATTGCAAAACGAGTGGTGAAGACGCCCGAAAAAGTCTAATGTTTGACCTCGATGAAATACTGGCACCGTCAGACTTGGCCTCGATTGCGAAATCGCTCGCACGAAGTCGCGTGCCATTTTTGTGATACCCTGCATCAGGTTGATCTGATCGAAGAAGGTCAGCAAGCACTCTGCATGACTTGCCATCAGGCTCTCTATCGAAACCGTCCGCAAAGCCTTTCCCGAGCGGTGGCCTTTGGCATCACCGGAAGTCTTTTTTTCATTGGGATGCTTTTTCTGCCTTTCATCACGTTAAAGGCTCAAGGGAATGTCTCCGTCACCACGGCAGGAGAGACCGTCCTCCGGCTCTGGGAAAATGGAGGGACGATTATTGCCGGAGCAGTTTTCCTTTTCATCATTCTGCTTCCTTTGATTCAACTCTGCTGCCTCCTCTACCTTTGCATCCCGCTCTCATTTGGAAAAAATTTCCCCGGCATGGTCTTCACTGGTCGCCTTTTCCAAGCGATCAAAGCTTGGGTTATGGTGGAGGTCTTCTTTCTTGGCACCATCGTCAGCCTCCTCAAGCTGGTGAAAGTGGCAGAAGTGACGATGGGGTTTGGTTTCTGGTCCATGATTGGTCTCATGATCAGTCTTGCGGCTGGAGTTGGAGGGATTGATAGAATGGAGCTCTGGGATCGGATCGAGGTCGCAAACGCTCGTAAGAAAGAGCCAGTCGAAGGAGGTCTCCAATGCTAACAAGCGCGCTAGAACAAGGTAAGGTGAGTTGTCACACTTGTGGCAAGGTCGAATCCGACACCCTCCCATCCTGTCAACGCTGTGGGACAGCTCTCCACCACCGGAAACCACAAAGCGTGCAGCGCTGCCTCGCCTATCTCTTCGCCAGCATTGTGGCATATATTCCAGCAAATATCTGGCCCATCATGGAGGTTTCTCAAATTGGCGGCATTGAAGACAGCACCATCCTCGGGGGAGTTGCTACTTTTTGGGAAATGAAAGCCTACCCAGTCGCGATCACCATTTTTGTCGCCAGTGTGCTCATTCCCGGACTCAAGCTCCTCGCTCTCGCCTGGCTCTGCCTCCTCGCGCAGGGGAAAGTGAGGATGAATCCTAAACAGGCCACTCGCATTTACTGGCTCACGGAGCTGGTCGGCCGCTGGTCCATGGTTGACGTTTTTGTCGTCGCGGTTTTAGTTGCCCTCATTCAGCTAGGAAATCTCATGTCAGTCACTCCCGGCACTGCTGCCATTTCATTCGGCTTAATGGTCATTCTCACCATGTTCGCATCGCACTCCTTCGATCCTCGATTAATATGGGATCGCCTCAGACAAACTGAACAACCATCCTCATGAGTGACTCGCCTTCACCAGATATCAAACCTGATCGCAAGATTAGTAAAGTATGGATCATCCCCATCCTTGGACTGATCTTGGGCATCTGGCTCGTCCAGCAGCGCATTGCGGAAAAAGGAGAAATGGTCTACGTCACCTTTGAAAATGCCGACGGGATCGAAATCGATAAAACGGAAGTCCGCTGCCGGAGTGTCAAAATTGGTAAAGTGGAATCCGTCGAACTTTCCGAAGATGAACTCAGTGTTATCATTGGTTTACGCATCAAACCAGCTCACATGAGACTTGTCCGAGAAAGCGCTCAGTTCTGGGTCGTGCGACCACGGGTATCAGTCGGCGCGATTTCCGGTCTCGGAACCATCCTCAGTGGCTCCTACATTCAGCTAGATCCCGGCCCAGGAGGTGAAACGCAGCTCACCTTTGTAGGAAAAGAACAGCCGCCTCTCACCCCCGGCTCCGTTCCCGGACTTCGCCTAGACCTCGATTCCACCTCCCCTGGTTCCATCGATATTGGGAGTGGAATCTACTTTATGGGCAATCCCGTGGGACGGGTCGAAAGCCGCGTCTTTGATCCCATCATTCGCTTAACCACCTTTGGGATCTTTATCGAAGAACAATACGCTTCCCTCGTGAATACCGAAACCCGGTTCTGGCGGGATAACGGAATCGAGCTGGAAGTCGGCACCCAAGGATTCGAACTCGAACTCCCCACCCTCAATTCATTAATCGCAGGCCGTATCAACTTTGGCACTCCCGAAGGCATCATCGAAGGAGAACCACTCGAAGTAGAATCTGCATCGTTCCCACTTTTTGCTGATCTTGAAGAAGCAAACAGCAGCGCCTTCGAAAGCGCCGCTGATTTCATCCTCTTGTTAGAACGCTCTGTCAGAGGACTCAACCCTGGTGCTCCCGTGGAATTCCGCGGACTCAAAGTCGGGCGAGTTGCTGAAATTTCTTATCAACTCACGGAAGACACCGAAGCCAGCAAGACCCCGGTTCATATTCAATTAAATGAATACCTGCTCAAAAAACATTTCCCCGCCAACTTTCGTGATGAAGGAGCCGCAGGTCTACAGACCGCCCTCGACCAAGGACTGCGAGCTTCCATTAAATCAAGTAACTTACTCACCGGCCAAATGTTTGTGGATTTGGATTACTACCCTGATCTGCCAGGGAGCAAACTCGCCCTTCTCGGCGAGTATGTCATCCTTCCAACCGTAGAAACTGGCTTCGAACGACTCGAAGATCAAGTCGCCGCACTTCTCGATAAGCTCAACCAACTGGAAATTGAAACCCTAGTCACCAAGTTTGGACAAACCTCCGATGAAGCCACCGAAACCTTAGCTCAACTGCGCCTGATGCTCATCGCAGACGATAGCGTCGTGGGTGATGCACGGACGACTTTACAATCGATCACCGAGACCGCTCAAGCCATCACCAAGACTTCTGAATCTCTCAAAGCCATCACTGATGACGAAGATGCCAAAGCCCTCACCGCAGATCTCCGTCAAACCTTGGCTCAACTCAATACCTCACTGAAACCTCTCTCCAATGACGGTGAAGTCTACGGCGATCTGCGACGCACCATGGATGAAATCCGCAGCATGGTTCGCTCCATGGAACGGATGACCACCGAAATCGCAGACAAACCAAATTCACTCCTCTTTGGTAAAGACCCTAACAGTCGTAAGATCCCACGCGCTCGTCGGAGACGTTAAATTTCCATCACTATGTTTAAAAAATTCTGCACCCTTTTACTCCTCGGTGGAGCACTCTTTTCATGCGAGACAGTCAATCGGAATTACTACGTCCTCTCCCCCCTCGGCACCACTCCCATTCGAGGAGGAGTCGGTATCGGAATCGGCCCCCTCACCATGGCGGACTATCTCGTCGAACGTCCATACGTCGCCTTCCAGAGTTCTCCCAATCGCGTCGAACTCTCTGAACTCCATGAATGGGCTGGAGACCTCCGTGATGACTTCTCCCGTACCCTCGGGACCAATCTCGGACGTCGGATCAAATCAGGGAACATTCGGATTTACCCTTGGGATAAAGAAAGTGAAATCCGATATCAGGTCACCATTGATGTGCACCGTTTTCATGGAACCTCAGAAGGCGATGCCATTCTGGAAGCATCGTGGCGCGCTTATGCCATTCCGGGGGGGCGACTCATCACGAGTAAAACGAGCACCCTTACGGAGGCTCTGCAAGCCGATGGATTTGACGAACTCGTGGCCGCTCAGAGCCGACTCGTAGATCGTCTCTCCGGCGAAATCGCTCAAGTCATCAGGAAGTAAAAAGCCCACTCACTTCAGGAAGATCTGCTGCCGTTTGCGCCTTGCGGCTCACAATGATTTTTCTGTTTTTAATCAGAAAAGCCCCAGGCATCTGGAGACCATCACCCGCGAGATGACCGACACCACACCCTCGGAAAAAGGCCATGAATCCTCGATACCAAACGCTCGGCCCGAAGAGTTCTAGGAACCCTCCCTTCCCTAAGCCGAACGCTCGATAAAGCTCACAACGTGGGTCCGCAATACGAGCGACCTCGTCAGCTCTCAGATAATCAACCTCCTCCCCCTCTTTCAGCATGTGGACCAGCACCAGTCGCGCGCCATTTTCTTGAGCCTGTTGCTCCATGCTCTCGAGATTCTTTAAAAGCTGGCGAGTGAAGGTGCATCCAAAATGACGGAGAAACACGATGGCGATGGTTTGCTTCTCGGAAGCTTCCCCGAGAGAGAACTTATCCGAGAAATGAAAGTGATCCATCGCTTGATCCAAGCTCATCTCGTCACCACTAACAGATTTTCCTACCGCGACACTCGCCGCGGCCCATAAAATCATTGCAAATGGGATCCACCAAATCAGATCGTTGAAAATAAGAAGCCACCCCGCGGTCCATGGAAGGTCACCCTGAAATGCCGCCCATATAAAACCAAGCGGCCCTAACGTTTTTCCAAGAAAGCCTACTAAAACAATAGGCCAATGCCTCAACGGATCCTTCGACGCTGCGAGATAACCAACTCCATATACCCCCACCACCATACCCATCCCATACCAAAGAAAAAGGTACCTCGGTTCCTCCATCCCAGAAATTGAAAACCAAGCCTTAGGCCATCCAAGAACCCAGAGGCCAAACAACAGGTTGTATCCTCCGGCGAGCTTTAATGTCATCTTCATCCAGGCCGGAGTCACGCAAGCCTGAGTATCGCATCCTACTTTCACCGCCTACGGTATGCGCATTCCCTTAAAACACAACCGATTCCCAATATTCTCATCTCATGAGAACCTAAACTTTCGCCTCAAGTCTCAGAAAAAGATTGTTCCTCGGCCCAATTCCTGATTTTTTTCTATCAGACGCCGGGATGGTGGAATTGGTAGACACGCTGGATTTAGGATCCAGTGCCTTTGGGCGTGCAGGTTCGACCCCTGTCTCCGGTACTTTCTTATTCCAATTCGAGTTGAAATGTCCTAGTTAAGGACCATGGACGAATTAAAAGAAAAGCTTGCTGCCCTTGGACTCCCTGCTGAGCAAATCGACAGTGTTCTCGAAACGGTTCTCGGATACTTAAAAGACCAGCTTCCTGAGGGAATGAGTGGCATGGTTGACTCTCTTCTTGCGGGTGAGACTCCAGATCTTGGCGATCTCGGCGGGGTTGATGACATCATGAAGAAAGCCAAAGGGTTATTTG
>CALGLJ010000029.1 GCA_937930235.1 uncultured Verrucomicrobiales bacterium
AACGCGCGTGATTCCAGAAAGGCGCGGGCGCGGGCTGCAAGCGCGAAGTTAATGGTGGCCCGTGGTGAAGCGCCAGCTTCCACGAGATTTTTCAAAGAAGAATCACAGCTCTCTGGTTCACGAGTGGCCTGAACGAGATCGACGATGTATCCTCGGACCGCGGGGTCGATGTAAATTTGATCCACGAGTTTGAGGCTGGCAGAGATGGCCTCTGGGCTGGTGATAGGGCGAGTTTCTTCTTTAGGAGCATTTGTGGCCATCCGTTCAAGGATGGCGAGTTCCTCGTCCCGACTGGGGTAGTCAACGGTAACTTTCAGGAGAAAGCGGTCGAGCTGAGCTTCAGGCAGCTGATAGGTTCCTTCCTGATCAATCGGGTTCTGGGTAGCTAGGACGAGAAAGGGGTCGGGAAGAGGGTAGCTCTTATCCCCGATCGTGACCTGACGTTCTTGCATCGCTTCCAGGAGAGCGGCTTGCACTTTGGCGGGGGCGCGGTTGACTTCGTCTGCAAGGACGAGATTGGCAAAGATGGGGCCGAGTTTCGCCTCAAAGGATCTTTGCTCGGGATGGTAAATCATGGTCCCCAGCAAATCAGCGGGAAGGAGATCGGGAGTGAATTGGATACGGGCGAATTGAGCCTGCATGGTGCCAGCGAGGGCTTTCACGGCGAGAGTTTTGGCCAGTCCGGGGACCCCTTCGAGAAGGACGTGCCCATTACTGAGTAAGCCGATGATGAGCTTGTCGACGAGATTATCCTGCCCGACGAGGACGCGGGACATTTCATCACGTAGATTCTGGACCCACGTGCTGGATTTACTGATTTCTAGTTGGAGGGCTTCTGCTTCCATTTATGAGCGGGAGACTGCCAGAGTTCACCGAGGCTCGACGATAAAAAAAACCGGATGTGTTTGGAATTGTTCTGAGGTTCGCTCTGAGGTTCGTTTTCCTTGTCCCGTTCCGGATGAGGGGGCAGTCTCTTGGCATGTCCGTTCCGCAGAACACGATCGCGTTGGTCTATGATTATGACCAGACGTTGAGTCCTTCCTATATGCAGGATGACGTGCTCTTTCCAAAGTTCGGGATTAACCCAGAGCAGTTCTGGGCAAAGTGTAATGCGTTGGTAAAAAATCAATCTTGGGATGGGGAACTCGCGTACATGAAGTGTCTCCTCGATTACCTCGCGATGGATCATGTTTCAAATGCAGATCTGATGGATCTGGGGAAGGGGATGAGCTATTATCCGGGGGTGGAGGAAGTGTTCCAAGAGATCACGGAGCGCTTCACGGGAGGGGAACACGAGTCGGCGGGGATCAAAGTGGAGCACTACATTGTGTCCTCGGGACTGAAAGCGCTCCTCGATGGTTGCAGCTTAAAAGATAAGGTAAAAGCGATCTACGGCTGTGAGTTTGGAGAGGATGAACACGGCCGGATTAGTTTCCCGAAGCGGACCATTTCCCATACCACAAAGACGCAGTACCTTTTCCGCATTAACAAAGGGATGCTGAATCCTGATGATGATGTGAATGATCATATGCCACCTGAAGCGCGCCCGATTCCTTTCCAAAATATGATCTATGTGGGAGATGGACCTACTGATGTGCCCTGCTTCACCGTGATGAAAAAAAACGGGGGACATGCCATTGCGGTTTACAATCCCAAGGACATCTCCGGGCGAAGCTTTCGAAAATGCTACCAACTCTGCACGCATGCGGATCGGGTCAAGCACATTGCCCCTGCGGATTATCGCAAGGGCAGTCATCTGCGCCTTCTCCTGGAGGAGATGGTGAAAGAGGTGGCGGATCGAATCTTACGAGAGCGTCTCGAAGAACGTGAGAGTGGTCGTGTGGCTGCTCCAGGATTTTAAAAAAATATTGATTGAATGAAAGAAGAGCAATTTCACTTTATTGGGATCTGTGGCACTGCGATGGGATCTGTGGCGGCAGGAATGGTTGAGCGCGGATACCGGGTGACGGGATCTGATCAGGCGGTGTATCCACCGATGTCGACTTTTTTAGAAAGCAAGGGAATCACGATCACAGAGGGGTATCGCGCGGAAAACATCCCGGACGATGCCACTACGGTGGTGATCGGGAATGCGATTAGCCGAGGGAATGCCGAAGCGGAAGCGGTCTTGAATCGGCGCTTGCTCTATCGTTCTCTGCCAGAAGTTTTAAAGGAATACTTTTTACGCGGTCACCGGAATTTAGTGGTCAGTGGGACGCATGGGAAGACGACGACAAGCTCTCTCCTCGCATGGTTATTTGAATCTGCGGGGAAAAATCCTAGCTTCATGATCGGGGGGATCCCGAGTAATTTTGGACAAGGAGCGCGCTTTACAGATTCAGAATTCGTGATTTTAGAAGGAGACGAATATGATACCGCCTTTTTTGATAAGCGTTCCAAATTCCTGCACTATTTGCCTGAGATCGTGGTGATCAATAATATCGAATTTGACCACGCGGACATTTATGACTCGCTCGATGAGATTAAGCTCACATTTGAACGACAGCTTAAGGTCGTGCCTGAGAATGGAGTCGCTTACATCAATGGTGATGATGAGAATTGTCTCTCCGTGGCTAAGGATGCACCGTGCCCGATCAAGACGGTGGGGATGGGTGAGAGTTGTGCTCTGCAAATTCAGAACGTCATTTATGAACCCGGGGGAAGTCGTTTTGATCTCGATGGGGATTCCTACGAATTACCGATGGTGGGTGAGTTTAATGTGCGCAATGCGGCGATGGCAGTGATGGCTGGAAAATCTGGCGGATTATCAGTCGGGGAGATCCAAAAAGGGCTTCTCGGATTTACGGGCATTGCGCGAAGACAAGAAGAGCGAGGGAGCGTCAATGGAATCGCGGTGGTGGATGACTTTGCTCATCACCCGACGGCGATTAAATTGGCGATTCAGGCCCTGCGCCAGCGCTATGAAGGACGCCGCTTGTGGGTCATCTTTGAGCCTCGTTCGAATACGACGCGGCGTAATATTTTTCAAGATGACCTCGCAGCGGCATTGAGTTTGGCTGATCTGGTGGTCCTCCCGAAGGTGCCTGATCCAGAGAAGGTGGCTGAGGAAGAGCGCTTAAATCCTGAAAAACTTGTTGCGGATATTCGTAAAAACGGGAAAGAGGCGTGGTATCTCGGTGAGGTGGAGGAAATCGTGTCACATACTGTCGCTCAGTCACAAACGGGCGACGTTCTTGCTGTGTTGAGCAATGGGGGATTCGATGATATTCATCCTAGGCTTCTCGCAGCTTTGGAAAAATAATGAGCAATTGGCCTCCTAGGGTGTCTATGCTATAGCGTGGACAGAGTGATTGGCGAAAAGGACGAATTAAAGGTTCGTAAAAAAATTAAATTTAGAACTCAGGCTACCCAGTCACGAGTGAAATTGCAGTCTCCGGGGGTGAATTTCCCCACGATTGGAGCCCTGTCGATTTTGGCTGTGTACGGCTTTGTGGTCATGGCCGGGGGGGTGCATGCGAATATGAGCTGGTACACTGATTTCGGGGTGTCTTGGCAGATTTTAAGCGAAGGGAAATTCTGGGGTCTCGCGACTCATAGTATGCTCCATGGGAATTGGGTGCATGCGGTCTTGAATGCTTTGCTCTTCTATTATGCCAGTTCTCGGGTCGGGCATATTTTACAAATGCGCAAAGTCATGATTCTTTTTCTGATTTCCGCTGCGCTTGCAGCTCTGGTGCACTCGGTGGTCCAGGGGTTATTTCCAGGGTTTTCTCAGCTCCCTTTGGTGGGGGCCTCCGGTGGGGTGATGGGATTACTCTTAGCGCAAACCGAGCTGTTTCCTGATTCCCGCATGATTCTGTTCCGAGTCTCCGGGCGGAATATGGGTCGGGGAGTGTTGGTTTCGAGCTTTCTCCTCTTTTTATTGAATCCGGGACTCGGACTGCCGACCTTGTCCACCTTGGGCTCCTTTATTGATCAGTTGTTTCCCGGAGGGATTTTTTCCATTGGCCACTTGTATCACTTCATCGGGGGATTGGCTGGAGTGCTGCTCGTCGGGCGCATGCTCCCCCCCATTATGACCCTTGAGCAGCTTCAGTTAGAGCGAGCCCAGCGCGAAGGGGAAACAGCTTAAAAAAGATTACCGCTTCTTGGCATTCTTTTGTCTGAGTTCCGCTTGATAACGTTGCGCGACTCTGCCGACATTTCGGTATGAAGGAGTGGTTTGGCGGAAATTCTTTCGTGATGATTTCTCCGAACGCTCTTCGTTTTTGACTACGGTGCGGCTTCGATCCTCTTTACGCTCCTTTTCGCGGCGGCGCTCGTGCTTTTGATCTCTCTGATGATGGCGATCTCTCCGAACTGGTTTCGGTTTGGCATTCGCCGGATGGTTGTAGCGCCGGCTGTAGAGGCGACGATCATTTTTTCGGTGATCTTTAATTTTTTCACGTTCTTTTCGCTCTCGATCGTAGAGTTCTTTTTTGCGCTCCTTGCGATCTCTTCGGTCAGAACGTTCTTTCCGGTCTCTGCGGTCCTGACGCGCTCTCCAGTCACGTCTATCTTCATAACGAGATGAATGGGCTGGATAATCAGGACGACGGGAGTAAGAGCTTCGTTGATGGGATTGGCAACGACATGAAGAATAACCACAGGTCGTGCAGCGACTCGCTTGACGATAGTAAGGCTGGTAACCGTAGGATCTGTATGAGCGATATGAGCTACCAGAGTGGGCGTAGCCAGTGCTTCGATAGTCATGACTCCCAGAGTCAGCTCGGTAAGTGTCGAAATCTGTGCATGAGGCAAGAATCAGCGCGAGCGAACAGGTGAGAATGAGAGATAAGTTCTTCATTTTGAGATCCATATTCATCTTATTAAACAATTTTCAAAGGAAGAATATTCATTTCCGTGAGAAAGCCATCTGCCATTGACGCTCTTCGACTCCCCTGATTCACTGGTTCTATATGTCACAGGAGACGATTTTAGTAGCTGGAGGAGCGGGGTATATTGGGTCTCACACCGTGAGATTATTGCACGCAGAAGGATACAAGGTCGTGATTCTCGATAATCTCGTTTATGGACACCGAGAGGCCGTGGTGGATGATGGCGTGGAGCTGGTGATTGGGGCCGTGGGGGATCGGGAGCTGTTACAAGACCTCTTTAAAAAACACCAATTTGCTGCCGTGATTCACTTTGCCGCTTACGCATATGTCGGTGAATCGGTTAATGATCCTCTAAAATACTATCGTAATAATACCGCAGAGCCTTTGGTTTTGCTGGAAGTCATGCAGGAATTTGGCTGCAAATCATTCGTCTTCTCTTCCACTTGTGCGACTTACGGCGAGCCTCAAAAACTCCCTTTAACAGAAGATCATCCGCAAAATCCCGTCAGTCCTTATGGTAAAAGTAAGCTGATGGTGGAGTGGATCCTAGAGGACTGTGATACGGCATGGGGCCTGAAGAGTGCGTCCCTACGCTACTTCAATGCCAGTGGCTGTTCTTTGGACGGGAGCATTGGCGAAGATCATGACCCGGAAACGCATTTGATCCCTCTCGTCTTGATGGCGATCCGAGGGGAGGTTCCTGAATTGACCGTCTTTGGCACGGACTATCCTACCGAAGACGGGACGTGCATCAGGGACTACATCCATGTGGAGGATCTCGCCTCTGCGCATGTGGCTGCTCTCCGTCATCTGACAAAAGGAGGGGAGACTTTGAAATGTAATCTGGGCACCGGAGTTGGAATCTCGGTAAAAGAGATCATTGAATGCGCGGAAGAGGTCACGGGGAAAAAGGTCCCGCTTGTCTACGGAGAGCGACGCCCTGGTGACCCTGCGCAATTGGTTGCGGAGCCCTCGCAGGCTCGCGAGATCTTGGGGTGGGAGGCACAGCATAAAGATGTTCGCTCCATGATCGAGACCGCCTGGAACTGGATGAATGGCCCGCGTCAGGGGCATTATTCAAAAAAATAAGTGATTTTCTTTGAGATTACACTGTATTTACATTTTTCACTTGATCTGTGACTCAAATTACACGATATGTCTATCAACATGGTTCACGAATATTCACAAAAAAGCCTATTTCGAAAGGGCTTTAGCTTAGTTGAGCTGCTTGCGGTCATGGCCGTGATTGCGATCCTTCTTTCCCTTGCTTCTGTCGGGGTGAGTCGCATTGGGAAATCTCAAGGGCTGACTTCGGGGCTTTCAATCACGGAAGCGTTTTTCTCTCAAGCTCGCGCCTTGGCAGTCGGTCAGGGCACTTTCACCCGCGTCGTCATTCATTCTAAACTGGATGACCAAAATGAGCTCGACCGCAGAAGATATCGTAAAATGATGATGATCATGCAGCGGGAAGTCGATGAAGACACCGGCGAACTCGGGCAAGAGTGGGTGAGTGCAGGGCAGCCGATTTTTCTGCCGGATCAAGTCTACTACAGCCCCGAGCTGAGTAGTGATGATGTGCAAGATCGAGGCATCATCGAAGAAGGAATTCACCGCATGGGTCCAAATCCTGAAGACCAAGTGAATTCCTATTTCTATGAATTTAATCCGCAAGGAGTCTGCACGACTCCGGGTTCCTCTTTTATCTTAGAAACTGGTTCAAGGCCTCCGAATTCGGAACGCCCCGTAAGTGGCCCCCGCCGCAAGTTTGGAGGATTTATGATTGCTCGTAATGGCCGCACCTTACTGATCCGTGACACCTCGAAATTAGACGATACTCAATAAGCCATGACCTACAAAAAACACATTCACTCGAAAGGATTCACCTTAGCTGAATCCGTTATTGCCCTCGGGATTTTGGTCGTTCTCATTACGGGATTCCTCGCGGTCTTTGGACCCGCAACTGATGCGATCCGCAGAACCCTGTCGGGTGAAGAGGCGAGCCGCTTACAGGATACCCTGCAGAATGAGCTGACGACATTGCGGGGAGAGCGGGAAAGAAATATCTATGATGAGGATTCTTTTAGAAAAACCTTCGATTGGATTTCTCGTTCTAATTCGCCTGGAGGCAGTATTTTGCTCTATAACTATCGTGCAAATCCCGGCAGCACACGAGATGATGGCACCTTAGAGCGGTACGATGGGAACACCGGAGTTGCTGGACAGGATTTCATTGTTCAGCCCATGGCTCGCAGATTAGATGATGATCTTTTACAGGTAGATCTTGAGTCTGTTGAGGGGCGTGTATTTTTCGTAAAACTCGCGCAACTCGTGAATACTGATGGGGCTTGGAGAACAACGGTCGATCCTCGGGAAACGGGGGCGGAAAGTGAGCTTTCCAAGATTGTTGATCCCTACGATGATGGAGAGAGAGACTTCAGCACATCTCCTTCCGAGTTTCCAGAAGCAGTGGTCGTGGTGGAAGCCTCCTTCTTCTCCTTGCCGACGAATACCTTCCAATACATCAGCACCTTTGATCCTACCAATTTCACCCGCCCCGTCTTCACTCGGAATCTCGGGATCCTTCGCTAGCACTCCTCATTCATGAAATCTCAAACACAATCCCGGAAAACTTCCAAAGGCTTCACTCTTGCAGAGCTTCTAGTCGCCATGGCGATCACGGTGGTCCTAGTGACAATTACCGTCTCTCTCACGGCAACGGCATTGGACACCTGGCGTGGCGCCCGCAATGAAGTGAGGGCCTCTCGCCAAGCGAAAGCGTTGCTTGATAGCCTTAGCCGCGATTTAGAGTCCCTCGTCGTCCGACAGGGTGGCAACAACGCAGAATGGTTGCGCGTGATCTCTGAACAGGATGACATCGGCCCGGAAGGAGAGCCTGCGGCAAATGCCACACGCCTCGTTTTTTTCACCTCGGCCCCAGATCGCTATAATGGCAATGTTGGAGACTCAAATGATGATAAAGGAGGAGATGTTTCTCTTGTAGGCTATCAACTTGAGTATGGTGATCCGATTTTTGGAGAAACAGAAAATGTCAATGCCTCCACCTTCGTGCTCTATCGCGATCTCGTGGATCCAGATGTTACCTTCCAGCGTTACCTCGGCGCGGAGGATCTGGATGAAGCCTATCGCCGCGATAGCGGAGGGGGGGGAGCCAGAGGAACGGCGGAAGACTATCTCTGTGAAAATATCTATGAAATGACCATCACGTTTGTGATTGAATACCTCGAAAATGATGAGCTTACCACTGTCAGACTCCCCGTGATGTCGACCTCCTTAGCTGGAAGCTCGCTACGTGATTTTGCAATCACTGGAACTGGAATCAAAACGAATTCCTCCTCAAATTCTCCTTTCGCTTCCGGACGCATCATCTCGGTTGACCTGAGTGCGACCGTTCTTTCTGATACTGGACTCCGCACTCTTAAAAATACCACATTTCCAACTGCGGAGCGCAAATCACGTTTTCTCGCGCAAAATTCTTACCAATATACAAAATCAGTGAGGATTCCTCAGCCATAATTTTTGCAGTTTCTGCATTTCAAATTGAGCGGAGCATCCATGATGTTCCGCTTTTTTTATGACGAGATGAAAAAATACGATGCAAAAGCGTGAATTTTTCGAAAACATCTTGCCAATACTCTTTCCTTCACGTAACTCCTCGCCGTCCAACGGATCTAAGCGCGGGTGGCGGAATTGGTAGACGCGCCAGACTAAGGATCTGGTGTCCATTGCGGACGTGGGGGTTCGACTCCCCCCTCGCGCACCATCTGTCGGACTTAAGCCCCCTGATTAGGGGGTTGTTTATTTTAAAGATCAACGATTTAGCTCGGTTAGCTCAGTGGTAGAGCGCTTGCTTCACACGCAAGATGTCACTGGTTCAAATCCAGTATCGAGCACCATCTTCTCATTAAAAATCGTTTAGAAAAATAAGGGAGACAAACTTTTTGGTCAGAGGCATTATCTTATTATAATGTCATCAACGTCTCCAGCACACGGCACTGCTTGGAAAGACTGGCTCAATGAAAATGCCAGTCGCCTCCTTGCATACGCTCGGCAGCGCTGTGAAAGCATGGAGGAGGCAGAAGATGTTCTGCAGGATGCTCTAATTAAGCTCTGGCATTATCAAGAAGAGAGAGATTATCGCCCGCCTGATATCCCGCTCGCTTTTTCGGTCCTCAGATATATCGGGCTCGACCACGGGCGTAAAAAGGGACGTCAGGAAAAGCGTAATCAAAAAATCGTCCAATTCCAGTCCGGACAAGATGAATGGCTAGACCCTACCGCTGAAGACACGGAAGATGCCATCATTCTTCGTCGCGAGGTTGATCAGCTCCCGGAAAAGCTCCGTGAGGTGCTGGTTCTTAAAATCTGGAGCGGACTCACCTTTGCAGAAATCGCCGACCTCTTAAAAATTTCAAATAACACTGCCGCTTCGCGCTATCGCTACGCGCTTCAGCAGCTTCAGAAAAAACTCAAACACTTAAAGGATAGCAGCCATGGATAAATCACTCCAAAAACTCGAAGCCGATCTTGAAAACCTGATTCCGCGTGGACTGAGCGATCAAGGGAAACATCAGTGTGAACAGCTCATCGATCGACTTGCAGAACAAGACAAGGTCGACTCAGCCGAGATCGTTCCTCTTTCATCAACAAGTTTATCTTGGAAAAGTTCCGCTGCGGCCGCAGCCGTCATTCTTGGAGTGGGTCTCGGCTCCGGTTGGTATTTAGGAAACTATGTCAATGATTCCAATGCCACGCCCGTTGTCGTGGAACCTGAAATTCAATCTGGAATATTCGGAGGAGATCTCATCACCACCGTCCCTGCTCAAGATGGTAAGGGAAAGACCATTGTCATCAATGGAACAACGGAAAATGGGGACGACGAGATCAATGTGAAATCCCGCACAGGAGAGAATATCACCCTCCGCTTTTCTGAGGCTCAGTAGCAGAAACGCATCTTATATATCTTACGCGAGTTGCGCTGATTAGCGTTTCTGACGACTCGCAAAGCGGATATTCCAGATCCCTGCTTTCAGAACCTCATCCATCACCTCAAACATCGTTTGAGCACTGGTGTCCGCATCGGTCCGGATACGCACTGGTTGGTTGTCTGCTTTTTCACCGGCCAGTCGGGAAGCTTCCACGATTTTTTCGAGTTTCTTTCTTAAACTCTCTTTGGTGAAGGCTTGCCCGCTAATCGTGATTTCTCCCTCCTTGGTAATATTAATGACAATCTCGTTTGCCACTCGGGAACTTTGCACTCCCTGTGATGAGGTCGGCACGGATACCCGATTATCTTTTTCTTGTTCCGTGATCTGATACGTCACGAGGAAGAAGAGCAGGAGGAGGAAGACAATATCGATCATCGGAGCCAGCTGGAAGCTAGCCGGGGGAGGGGAAGAGTTGCGAATCTTCATGATGATGGTGCCGGAAAAATTAACCGCGCATGGCGTCAGGCGGCAGCGTTGCTAAATAGTCCTCCCGACTGGGCAAGCCATTATTTTTGGGCTCTTGCGTAGGAGTGAGCTGTCCGCCGATCTGTGCCAGAATGTGCGTGCCCGCAGATTCCAGCTCCGCAATATGGCGCTGCACCCGTCCACGGAAATAAGAATAGAACATCATCGCAAAAATGGAAATGACGAGCCCCACAGCAGTGGTAATGAGGGCTTCCCAAATCCCTTCCGCGAGCTGAAGTTGCTTTACTCCTTCGAAATTTCCAGAACTGATTTCCATGAATGATTTGATCATTCCGATCACCGTGCCGAGGAGTCCAACCATGGGGGCAATCCCTCCGATGTCGGCGAGGTAGCTGATCCGTTGGGTTAGAATCCCAGCTTGCCGAGACCCTTCAGCTTCTGCGATTTCACGCAAATCTGTGGTGGTCGCATTTGGATTGTTTGTAAAAAAATCCACGGCCTTTTGGGTCACACGAGCGATGGCCTCCCCGCGTCGATGGCAGAAAGCGACAAGACCGAGGTAGTCGCGCTTCTTAATCATCGCTTCCGACGCACTCATGAACTTGTTGGTCACCATTTTCCCTCGCCGCAGGGTGAGAAAGTAAAAGAGGACCAGAACAAGAGTGAATACAGACAGGACTCCTAGCGCAATCATGGTATAACCACCCTTTGAAAGGAGCTTGATGAGATTCAGTTCTGGATCGGCCTGGAATAGGATAAAGGTCATCGGAATATGAATAAATCTTAACAGGTCTCCGAGCGAGCGCAAGGGTGCCGATGATGGCCCCATTTTTAGCCTGACACGGTGAAATGTTTCCTCCAGAGCGTCAGCTTCACCGGGTTCTGTCTAAAGACCATTGGCTAGTCCCGTGAGTGATGTTAGTTTTGCGGCGTCAATGTCTCAGCTAGCTTTCCTTCGTTCGCGTCTGCAAGAAGTCTCCCACCGCCCGGGAGTCTACCTGCATAAGGATCGGCTGGGTTCCATCATCTACGTGGGGAAAGCAAAGGATCTCAAAAAACGCCTCAGCTCCTACTTTATGCCTTCTCGGAAGACCAAGGCAGATCGGAAAACGCGCGCCCTGATCGACGCGATTTATGACTTCGAAATTCATGAAGTCCGCAATGAGCAAGAGGCCCTTCTTCTGGAAGGGAAGCTCATCAAACAATACCGCCCGCGCTATAATGTGAGCCTCCGGGATGATAAGCGATTCCTTCTCGTTAAGGTGAATTTTGAAGATCCCTGGCCTAAGCTCTCGACCGTTCGTTTGAAAAAAAGTGACAAGAGCCGCTACTTTGGCCCCTTTGCGCACTCGGGCGCTTTACGAGCAACCGTTGCCTGGCTTAATAAAGAGTTTGGTCTCCGGAGCTGTCGCTCACGTCTTCCAGGGGAGCAAGAATACAAGCATTGCAATGCCGATGTCATTCGAAATTGCACCGCCCCCTGCATTGCTAAAATTACCCGTGAAGATTACCTCGTTCGCTTGGAGCAAGCATGTGACCTCCTCAGTGGAAAAGGAAAACGAGAACATCTTAAAGGGCTGAAAGAGGAAATGGAAAAAGCGGCCCTCGGCTTGAACTTCGAAAAAGCCGCTCGACTGCGTGATGTGATTCAGAACATGGAACGAGCCCTCAGCCCGGCACGTCAATTTTCGAGAGGACGGGGCGTCCCTACCACGGTCAAGCCAACTGAAGACCTTGCTGAACTCGGGGAATGGCTAGGACTACCCACAGGTCCGCACATTATGGAGTGTTTTGATATCTCCAATATTTCGTCTACTCACAATGTGGCCTCGATGGTGCGCTTTCGGGATGGCGCGCCAGATAATCAAAACTACCGTCGTTACCGGATTAAAACCGTCGAAGGCCAAGATGATTTTGCGAGTATGGCCGAGGTCGTCCGCCGTCGTTATGGTCGTATTCTCAAAGAGAACATGGAAGCGAACCCTGAAATTGCCTCAGAATCTCAAGAAAATGCCATGGAGGTATTACGGCGTCTGGCGCTCGAAGGGAAGAGTCCGGTGCTCTTGCCTGATCTCGTCATTGTAGATGGGGGCAAAGGGCAACTCAGTGCCGCATATGCGGAGCTTCAGAGACTCGGGCTGCCAGACCTCCCGATTGTGGGTCTCGCTAAGCAAGAAGAGGAAATTTTTACCCCTGGTGAAAGTGAATCGATCCGCATTCCGCATGACCTAGGAGCACTCAAACTCATGCAACGGATCCGAGATGAGGCGCACCGATTCGCAAATGGATATAACGAGCTCCTACTTCGGAAACGAATGAAAGAAAGCCTGCTCGATGATTGTCCCGGAGTCTCGGAAGCAAAGAAGAAATTACTTTTGAAAAAATTTGGATCGGTCAAACGGATTCAAAAAGCAACTGCGGAGGAGATCGCCGAACTCCCCGGAATCTCTCTAAAATCTGCGGAGAAAATCCTCACTTGGTTACTGGACCCATCATGATACGGGGTTCTGCAAATCGGAAAATCATCCAAATGAACTGAAGTGAAAACTTCTCTTGCCAGCGGTCTAATTATCTGTATTTTCCGCCTCGTTCGCTAAGAACAAGCCGCCTTAGCTCAGTTGGTAGAGCTACTGATTTGTAATCAGTAGGTCGACGGTTCGAGTCCGTCAGGCGGCTCCATTTTTTAAATCCCTCCAGCTTTTATACTTCAGGAGATTTATTTGTGGCCCTGATCATCGCCAAAGTAAAAGATTAACAATCTTTACTCGATTCCTAAGGGGAGTCTTGTGAGGATTCGGAATATTCCTGTTTCCTCGTCAAAGGGGAGTTCTGGTGATTCTAAATTTCCTGAGCCACGTGCTATGGGCGCGAGATTTACCCAGTCTAAGGTCGTGAGATCCAGTCTCTGAATGGTGTAGGATCTTAAAACGGAAGTCTCATATTCAATGACGAGGCTTTGCTCTTGGTTAAGAAGAACCCTAGATTCAAATAGAATGTTTGAGCTGAGAGGGTTCGAGTTCCCCAGAAATTCTTGCTCGTTTGAGCGACCGTCTCCGTCTGCATCTTCATTGAAATCTCCTAATCCGCTAATGATTTGGGCCGCTGAAAAATGTTCATCTCGCCAAAGGACGTATGCTGCCAATTCAGCCGCAGCTCGTCCAATCGCTTGTTGCCCGGCAGAATCAAAGTGAAGATCATCACTCTTCATTCCGAAGGAATCAGTATCGAGCAGGAAATTTCGTGAATCTTCTTCGGCGACCGTATCTTGTGCATCACGCACAATCGCTAAATCGGCGGCTTCTAATCTCGTTTGGGCCGTTGATAGCCGACTCACGAAAAAAGCAAGGTTTTCACCGTAGGTCGCACGAATATCTGCAATGAATTCCCTCAAGTTCGCTTCATAAGCATTACTGACGCTTGAATTGATAGTATCAGATTCACCTTGCACCCAAAGCATCCCGCCATAATGAATCGTAGCATTTGGGAAACGAGTTGATAGAGCTGATAAACCGGAAGTGACGGTTTGTTGAAAAACGACGTAATCAGGCCCGTCTCCACTGGTGGTATTATCGCCACCAGCTTGCCAATCAGAGAAGAGATTAGTGCCACCATTGGCATACTTGATAATGGCAATCTTCGTTCCTGCTTCTGCGCGGTAGATGCGATCAAGGGAATCTCCTAATGTGATTTCCGGTCCAAATTGGTTTGATTCACTGAGTCCGGGAGCTAGGTTACCCAGAGTGGGATTTCCACCTTCAATATTGTAAAAGAAGGGGATTTCTTCCCGTTCCTCACGCAGGTTGATAGGCGTCGTTGGCAGGCCATTAGGGTTTGCGCGGCCATCTGCATTCGATTGTCCGCCCTGAAGAATCACGATCAGTTTGGTCACTAAAGGATCCGTCATTGGGTCGGGGGCAGTTATCTCGGAATCGTTTGAGCTGAAAAGCCCTGCCACTTCGGAGGAGTCGAGGGCTTCATCAAACACCCAGACTTCATCGAGTTGTCCTTCGAAATCGAAATCTCCGTCGGTGAAAGCAGCTCCGATCGTATCTAAAATAAAACCAGTTCTCACATTGCTTGAGGTCGAGACGAGCGCCCCGTCCAAATACAAGCTGAGATTACCAGTGGTGGTTGCCACGATAGCGTAGTGATGCCAGTCGGTGTCGTTCACCCCTGAGTTAAAGTCCACTTCCCTCGTTCCTCCCGCGGTGATGATGCTCCGCCAGCGAAGGTTGTCATCCTGACCATTGGGCGCGATAAAAAAGTTAGTGTTTCCTCGTTCACCGATAACCATATTCCAGAGTCGAGCTGGATCATTGACCCGAGCCCAAAACGCGATCGAATACGCGGATCCAGAACCAAAGGTGCGGGAAGGAATTGCCAGAAAATCGCGGTCGCTACTAAAATTCATGGCTCCGCCGCCGAAGACGAAGTCCCCTGTGGTTTGAGTAATGCCAGAGTTCCCCTGAACTCCGACATCGGTCAGAATGGCATGGTTACCAGATGCTGAGGAGTCGTTGAAATTCTCATCAAAGGAATAATGGGCAACGATATCTCCATAGGAGACAAGAGGAAGAAAAAGGAGAATAAATCTCGTGATAGATAGGGGGTGTGACATGAAGAAATTTGTGAATTTACGAGTTTGAATCGCTGAGGATCTGATTCCCAGCTGCTTGCAGTGATCTTACTCACAGTTGCAATGAGAATATAGCTTCTTTGTGTCGCAAAGTCAAAGTCGGTACGGTCGAATCTGAGCTTGCCACAAGGAACTTCATTACTCTATTTCCTTTATTCAAAGGGTCAAATTTTTACTGGCTTTCAAAATACCTTCAGAGCTCGGTTGACATTGTGAAATTCAATGGCCGGCTCCGCTGACATGATACGGCACTAGGATAAGGCCACAGTAAGAATCAGGGGCTGTTGGTTTATCTGAAATCTGGCACATTATAACCCAATCTCTCCCCACAACACCTCACTCGCTTGTGAAATAAGCATTGCACCGGGTTCTCGAATGCCTAGGTTGCCTGCGAACTTCTTCATGAATATTCACGAGTATCAAGCAAAGGAGCTTTTCGACCGCTTTGATGTCCCCAGCCCACGGGGAAAAATGGCCGAGACAGCTGAAGACGCGAAAGCGGCCGCCGAGGAAATTGGAGCTGACCTCTTGGTCGTTAAAGCTCAAGTTCACGCTGGAGGGAGAGGAAAGGGGACTTTCAAAAATGGCTTCCAAGGAGGGGTGCATCTCACCAAAAGTGCTGATGAAATCGGAGAGATTGCGGGCAAAATGATCGGCGAAACTCTGGTGACGAAACAAACTGGTGACGAAGGTCGCCTCGTCCGCAAGGTGATGGTAGCTGATGCGGTGGATATTGAACATGAATACTACCTAGCCCTTCTCATGGATCGTGAAACTTCTCGTCCCGTAATCGTCGCCTCGACAGAGGGAGGGATGGATATCGAGGAGGTGGCAGAAAATCGCCCTGAAAAAATCATCCGCCAACTCATTCATCCTCTGGCGGGACTCCAAGCTTATGAGATCCGAAATCTCATCGTGGGGCTGGGTCTCAAAGGAGCGGCTGCAAAGCAGTTTGGAAAGCTCATCAAAAATCTCTACAAGCTCTTTACGAGTCTTGATTGTGACATGGTAGAAATTAACCCCTTGGTGGAAACCAAGGACGGTCAGATTCTCGCTCTTGATGCTAAATTCGGCTTTGATGACAACGCGCTTTACCGTCACCCAGAAGTCGAAGCTTATCGCGATACTGAAGAGGAAGACCCACGGGAAGTGGCTGCTGCGGAGTTCGATCTCAACTACATTGGGCTGGATGGAAATATTGCCTGTCTGGTCAATGGAGCGGGTCTGGCCATGGCCACGATGGATGCCATTAAATTCGCTGGCGGTGATCCAGCCAACTTCCTCGACGTTGGTGGTGGGGCGACAAAAGAACAAGTGAAGGGAGCCTTCAATATCATCCAGAGTGATCCCAAAGTGGAAGCAATCCTCATTAACATCTTTGGCGGAATCATGGACTGTAATGTGATCGCCGAAGGGGTGGTCGCCGCCGTCGAAGAAACCGGTTTGAAATTACCTCTCGTGGTGCGTCTGGAGGGCAATAATGTGGCTGCGGGTCGCGAGACTCTCACCGCATCTGGTCTCGCCATTACTGGCGCCGATGATCTTGCTGATGCAGCTAAAAAAGCGGTCGCCTCCGTCTAACACCCAACATATTTTTTAATACGATGTCTATATTAGTCAACGAAGACACGAAAGTGCTAGTGCAAGGAATCACCGGAGGATTTGGCGGACGCCATGCCGGTCTGAGTTTAGATTACGGCACCTCGCTCGTCGCAGGAGTGACCCCAGGAAAAGGGGGGCAGCATTTTGAACACGGCAGTCATAAGGTGCCCGTTTTTGATACCGTTTCTCAAGCAGTAGCTGAGACCGGAGCGACGGCCTCCGCGATCTTTGTTCCTCCGCCATTTGCGGCCGATGCCATCTTGGAAGCGGTCGATGCCGGAGTTGATCTCGTGGTCGCGATCACCGAAGGGATTCCGGTCATGGATATGATGAGAGTGAAGGAGATGATGAAAGGATCTCGCACTCGCCTAATCGGGCCGAACTGCCCCGGCGTGGTGACTCCCGGAACTGGGCCGGATTCCTCCGGCGGATGCCGTATCGGGATTGCTCCAGGTTACATTCATAAGAAAGGAAACGTGGGCATCGTCTCTCGCTCTGGCACTCTGACATACGAAGCAGTGTGGCAGGTTACTCAGCTAGGCTATGGCCAGAGCACCTGTGTTGGTATCGGAGGTGATCCCATTAATGGGACTTCTCACCTAGATGTTCTCAAGCTCTTTAATGATGATCCAGAAACGGAAGCCATCATCATGATTGGGGAAATCGGCGGATCTGCTGAAGAAGAAGCAGCGGCTTGGGCGAAGGAGCATTGCAAGAAGCCCATTGCGGGATTCATTGCTGGAGCCACCGCGCCTCCGGGTCGCCGGATGGGGCATGCCGGAGCGATCGTTTCTGGTGGTCAGGGGACTGCCGAAGCAAAAAAAGCGGCCATGACCGAAGCCGGAATTGTCGTTGCCGAAACTCCATCTGAGATGGGCCAAGCTCTCCTAAAGGCTTGGGGGAAATAACACTCTTCATTCTCTTACACAAAAAGGCGGCTCGCAGAATGCAAGAGCCGCCTTTTTTATATCCCGGTTCTCTCTCAGAGACTTGACTGAGGAGGGTGAAAGGGGAGTCGTTATTTGGTGATGAATTCGACGAGATCTTTCCGCATTTTTACGAGGTCAGGCTGATTGAGGTAGAACATATGGCCGGCATCGTACCAGGTGTATTCGATCAAGCTGCGTTGAGGAGCGGGGATCTGGTATGCTTGGTTAAAGCTTTGAATGATTCCGGTCGGGGGAGTGGCAAGATCAGTATAGCCACACATGACGAGGATGCGTAGGTCAGGATTGTCACGCATGGCACGGGCGAGTCTTCCGGTGAGGTTGACGATGCTATTGTTTGCATTCCAGTTCCAGGGGTGGACTTTTCTCGTGAGGATTTCATATGGATGGTGGCCTTCCCAGCCGAGATCACGAGAGAGGTAATCATTCATAGCGGTGGCGAATGCTCCATAGACGACAGCATACGAGGGGTCGTAGTCAGGGTAGTCATCTTGAGGGCTGACGGATGGCCAAGCGACTCGACCATCGAAGCGTCCGATGGTTTTACCTTCGGAGCGGAGAAGTTCTTTACGAAAGCGGGACGGGGAGATGCGAAGGTGATTCTCTTTCCAGAGCTCAGCCGAAATGCCGCTGAGTTGGCTGAGCTTTTGGGCTGCAGCTTCGATTTCTTCATTAGATAAAGTGGTTCCACGCATGAGGAGGGGGAAGTATTCCTGTCGGGCGTAGTCACGTGCTTTTTGGTAGAGGGCGGCTCGGTCTCCGGTGATTTTTTTGTGGTGGTGAGCTACGGCGGTAAATGCGGGGAGGAAGATGGCATTTGAAAAGTCATCGCCTTGCCCTCCTCTGAGGGTGCGGTAGTCCAGAAGTGAGGAGAGCATGACGGTGCCATTCAGGGTCATGCCATAACGACTTTGTAAATGCTCGGAAAGTCCAGCGGCGCGAATCCCTCCATAGCTTTCTCCTAGAAGGAACTTTGGAGAAGCCCAGCGATCGTTCTCGCTCACCCAGCGGCGGATGAAGTCACCGACAGATTCGATGTCACCATTGACTCCGTGGAAGTCTCCCTTTTTTCCTTTTTCTTCGATACGCGAGTATCCGGTGGCGACGGGGTCGATGAATACAAGGTCGGCGATGTCTAGGATAGAGTGGGGATTTTCAATGAGTTCACGAGGTGGGGGGAGAGTCTTGGTGCCATCCTCGGCGGTGGGGACGAGGCGGGGGCCGACGCCTCCAAGGTGGAGCCACACGGCGGATGATCCGGGCCCTCCGTTGAAACAGAAAACAACAGGGCGCTTCGCCTTGTCTTTAATGCCAAGCCTTTGATAGGCGACATGGAAGATGGAGGCGCGGTCTTCACTTTTTTCGTTCTTGAGTTTGAGGGTGGCGGCGGTGACTCGGTAATCGATTTTTTTCCCGTCAATGGTGACCGAGTCTTGTTTTTCGACCGAGGTTTTGGCTTCTTTTTTATCGCCGCTTTTTGGCTTCTTATCGTTTTTTTTCTTATCATCAGCGACCAGCAGAACGGTCGAGAGAGCGAAGATGGTAATCAGTTTAGGCATGGTTAAGATGGTTTACGGTGAGCGGGTGAGGATTCCTTTCGAGGAAGGATTTTTTACGGAGTTGATCAGGATCATGGCGGCGGGGCTCCAGTGTTGGCCGGCAATAATCGCGAGGGTGGCTGCGCGGGTGTCACGACCTTGGAAGAGGGCGCGATAAGCGGCTTTGATTTCCTTACGTTCTTCAGGTTTGAAACCCGCACGTTTGAGGCCGATGATGTTGAGGCCCGAAAGTTGATTGATACCGTGGACGATACAGTAGGGAGGGATGTCTTGCGTCGCGCCACCGTTTCCCTGAATGATGGAATAGTCACCGACGTGGATGAACTGGTGGTAGCCTGCGCCTCCCCCCATAAAGATGTGGGAGCCCATTTGAACGTGGCCGGCCACCATGGCATTATTCGCTAACACGTTTTGATTTCCGATGGTGACATCGTGGGCGAGGTGAGAGGTTCCCATCATGAAATTCCCATCTCCTACGATGGTGTTCTTTCCTGCTTCGGTGCTTCGGTGAATGGTGACATATTCGCGGAAGGTATTTCCGTTTCCGATGATGACGCCGGAAGAAATGTTGGAATCAAATGTAAGGTCTTGGGGGTCACCTCCGATGACGGATGCGTGACCGACGGAATTTTTTGATCCCATGATGACTCCTCGGCAGATTTTGGCGTGGCTGTCGATTTGACAATCCTCTCCGAGAGAGACTCCATCTTCGATGATTGCAAAAGGACCCACTTCGACGGAGTCATGCAGTTGGGCATCGGGAGAGACGAGGGCTGTTGGATGAATGGAAGGCATGGCGTAGGCGGCTAGGAGAGTTTGTGATTCTCTTGATAGGAGTAATATCCATTGATGCCATCACGAGGGGTTCCGATGATAAGGTGATCAACGAGGGTGAGATGGAAGAGAGCTGCGGCTTCGTTGAGATCTTTGGTGAACTGATCATCCTGTGAACTGGGGGTAGGGTTCCCTGAAGGATGGTTGTGAAGGACGAGGAAGGCGGGAGCTTGGTCGATGATGGCGGGACGGATGACATCACGGACGACTGCGGCGGTGAAGTCGGCCGTGCCGGTGGAAATTTCGACGGTACGTTTCAGATGGAGTCGCTTGGAGAGAGTAGCGACGATGAGCGCTTCGGTATTACGGTATTGGAGATCGTGGCGGAAATAATGGTAGATCCTCTCAGGGCTATTGAGGGGTGTTTCTTGGAGGTTTTCACGCGATGCGCGTAGGCCAAGTTCGAAGGCGGCGGCGAGTTGGCAGGCCTTGGCTAATCCGAGTCCATGTTCGCGGCGGAGGTCTTCGATGTGGAGCCGGCCAAGATTTGAAATGCTCCCATGTTTTTGAATTAAGCGACGGCCGATTTCGATGGCGCTGGCTCCGGCGGTCCCAGTGCGTAGGAAGATGGCGAGGAGTTCGGAGGAGCTGAGAGCGGTCGCTCCGAGGCGTTGCATTTTTTCCCGCGGGCGTTCATCTGCGGGGAGATCGTTGATACGCTGGGAATGGGACACGGAATGGATTGAAGCGGATGTGTTAGGGGGGCGGGAGATATTTCAGGCCGAGACTTAAGCATGACGCGCAAGAAACTCTTTGGTGAAGGCGAGATAGGATTTAGCTCCTGAGCCACTCGGGTCGTGTTCGTAAATTGTGCTCCCGTGACTGGGAGCTTCTCCGATGCGGATGGTCCGGGGGATGATGCTTTTGTAGAGCTGTTCGGGGAAGAAATTTTCGACTTCCTTGACCACGTCACGAGAGAGGTTAGTGCGCCCGTCATACATGGTCATGAGAATGCCTTCGAGTTGGACTTTAGAGGCACCAGATTCACGAATTTGTTCTACGACACGCATGATCTTTGCCAGTCCTTCGAGGCCAAACCACTCACATTGTAGGGGGATGATGATCTCATCAGCGGCGGCAATGGCAGAAGTCATGAGGATGCCGAGGGAGGGAGGGGTGTCGAGGATGCAGTAGTCGAAATCAAACTTTGCGCTGACTTCATCGAGGAGGGTGCGCAAGCGAGTCAGGTGGTCATCCATTTGCGCGAGTTCGATCTCCACGCCTGCGAGATCCATGTCACCTGGGACGAGGAAGAGGTTTTCGATTTTCGTTTCGATGATTTTGTCTTCGATCTTGGCCTGTCCAATGAGGGGAAGGTAGATGCAGCCTTCGCCAGAAGCCTCCGCTCCGATGCCGCTGGTGGCATTGGCTTGGGGGTCGAGATCGAGAAGAAGAATTTTTTTTCCTTCCGCCGCGAGGCCGGCGGAAAGATTGATGGCTGTGGTGGTCTTGCCGACTCCTCCTTTTTGGTTGCCGATGGCGATGATTTTCATGGAAGTGAGGTGGGGAAAAGTGGCAGGATGCAGCTGGTGGAAAAGTAAAATTCTCGCGTCCCGAAATATTTATTCGGCTCCGAGTTCATTCCCTCGTTGGGTGGCTTGGTGGACGGCTTTGATCAAGGTGGAGCGGAGCCCCCCTTCTTCGAGGGCAGTGATCCCGGCAATGGTGGTGCCGCCGGGAGAAGTGACCCGGTCTCTGAGTTCTGCGGGGTGCAGGCCGGTTTCTCGGACCATGGTGGCGGCTCCAATGACTGTTTGAACGGCGAGTTCTAGGGCTTGTTTACGCGGGAGGCCTTCAAGGACTCCGCCGTCCGCGAGAGCTTCGATAATCATGTAAATGTAGGCGGGGCCACTCCCAGATAGTCCGGTGACGGCATTCATGAGCTGTTCTTTGACGTGAAGAACGGAGCCAACGGCACTGAGGAGTCCTTCTACGATTTCGCCATCAGCAAGGCTGGTATGATTCCCGAGGGAATATGCGGCGGCACCTTCTCCTACGAGAGCAGGGGTATTCGGCATCACACGCACAAAACGTGCAGAATGACCTGCGGTGCGTTCCATAAAATCGAGCTGAATCCCGGCGGCGATCGAGATGATGAGAAGCTCGTCGGGAGTGCGCTGACTTTCAGCTACAGTCGTGAGAATCTGGCCCACGGTGTCTGGTTTGACGCAGAGGAGTAAGGTATCGCATTCCGTGATGAGGTCGGTGAGGCCCTTGCCAGAGATCGCGTTGATTTCAGAAGCGAGAGTTTCCATGGCCTGGGGGACGGGGTCATAGGCCATAATCGTCGCGTGATTGAGGGCGCCTGATTGATAAGCGCCCACTGCGAGAGCATGAGCCATCTTGCCACAGCCAATGATGCCAATCTTCATGCCGTGAGACTGAAGGGAAAGGCATTGCATTGGCGAGGGTTTTCGAGGAGAAATCCCGCATGACTAGTGGGAAGACCGTCATTTTTTTGATTCTGGCCTTAATTTCTTCGATGAAAGCGAAGGAGGAATTTCAGGTAGATCTGGTGATTCACCCCGTGGTGGCTTCTTTAGGAGAGCCAGCGTTTTATTTAGAAGAACCGACGATGTTTGCCATTTCTTCGCCAAACCCCAAGGTCTCGAAGCATATTAAACAAGGAGTGGCTCTCTTTAATGCGCCATGGGATTTCGAGGCGTATCGGCATTTCTGTGCGGCGGCGAAAGCAGACCCAGATTGTCTTATGGCATATTGGGGGATCGTAATGTCCTTGGCTGGAAATGCCAGTGAGTTTTATGAACAGCGGAAGCACGCGGTGCAGAGACTTTTGACTCTCCTGGAAGCAGAACCCAAAGTGGGGGTCGAGATTGAGCAAGCCTATGCGCTGGCGGCAGTGCGCCTTGTCAGCGAGGGAAGCGGAAAAGCGGCGGAGACCTATCTCAAGATTTCTGATAATTATCCTGCAGATCAGCAGTCCCGACTCTTAGGACATTTTCTCATGCGTGATGGCTATGATGTGAATGGGAAACCAAAAGTCCGCCAAGAGGTGGTGAATCGGAAGATGCATGAGCTTGTGGTGGAAAATGGAGAGCGTTTTGATCTTCTTTCCTTCTGGCTCATGGGGCTATCGGAAGCACCTGCGGGAGCGATTGATCTGCGAATTGATGCTTTACCGGTGGCGAGAAGGCTCGCGCGTTTGAATCCAGATTTTCCCGTTTATCAACTGACCGCAGCGCATGTGGAAGCTCGTTGCGGCAATGCCAAGCTTGCGATTGCTTATGCTACCAAAGCTCGTGATCTCTTTGCGAAGTATATGAAGGAGCAGAAGGTGGAGGTTTACGATTGCGAAGGTTGGATCCGAGCGCAGCTCTACTTGGCCCATCTTTACACTGGAAAAGGCGAATTTCAAAAGGCCCTGCCCATTGCGAAGGAGTTAGCGTCCTATCAGATCGAAGAATCTCGTTTGTTCTCTCGGGGAGCGTCCCTCCTACTCTGGGATGGGCGCACGCTGGGCGCGCGGCTCTATGCGTCTCGCTCTGAGGTGAAATCTTTTGATGCCGGAATTAAGATGCTCGATATCTTACCCAAGGAGCAATGGTATGAAAAAAAATCTCTGGTAGGGAACTACCGCGATGGTCTCGTATTGTATCTCGGGGCACGTAAGGCGATTGCTTCGAAAGATCTCAAAGCGGCCAGCGCATTGCACTCCCAGATGGTCCAGCGAGGGCAAATCATGGGTCAGGAGAGGAAGTTAGCGCGCCAGACGAGTAGCTTCTCTGAGTGGTATCGAGCCGCCTCGAATCTTGGCGTCATGGCCACCGAGCTTCAGGGAATGATGGCGGAGAAAGCGACGGGAGCCCAGAAGATGGCGGCGGTCAATTGGTATCAGTCAGCCATCGAGCAACAGGCTCTCCCGACGGGAGGGCTCCCTCCGAGCCTTTCGTATCCGGTGGAACAACGGCTCGGCTGGTTCTACATCTATGATGGGCAAAAGCAAAAAGCCCTCGAAACCATCAGAGGTGGACTCAAGCGTCGCCCGAATCATCTGGGGATGCTGAAAGCTTATCGTGAAATCCTCGCACGTATGGGCAAAAAAGCGGAAGCAGACCAGATTAAGAAAACGATTGATCTGGTGCTACAGTGAACCGTTCACGCTGGCTAGGGCATCCGTATTGGATTTCTGTTGTTTTTTTCCTTCTGGCAAGCGCGCCGGGATTCTGGATGCCTGCGCTCAGTAATGTGCTACGGGGGCATGGGCTAGCTGATCAAGTGGCCTTAGCTTTTATGATCCCTGGGATCGCGGTGATGATTTCCCCGCTCATTTTTGCGGCCCAAGTCGATCAACGGTATCAAGCTCAGAAAGTGCTCGGAGGGATTCTTATCTTTGGAGCCGTTTTTCTCTACTATGCATTCGTTGCGGTGGAACAAGGGTGGGGGGCAGGATGGTTTCTGACTCTCTTTGCGATCAATGCACTCATCTCTGCGCCAGCCTGGTCCTTGCTTACTATGATTACGCTTTCGAATCTCCCAGATGCCGGGAAAAATTTCGGTCTCTTCCGGGTGTGGGGGACGGTAGGATGGTTGGTTGCGGGAATTTTAGTGAGTGTCTATTCGCTCGATCTCTCTCCCGCCACCGGGCAAATCGCCGCAGGGATACGTCTCGTGGCGGGGGTGGCGTGCTTTTTCCTGCCGCCGACTTTTCCACAAGGTGGGGCACCAAAGTCTATTGGGGAAGCTCTCGGGCTTGGAGCCTTCCGGCTCTTGAGAGATCGTGATCAGGCGGTATTTTTCCTCACGGCCTTTCTTTTCAGCATTCCGCTTGCCGCCTTTTATCTTCACACGCCGGTGCATCTCAAAGACCTCGGAGTCGAATGGATTAGCGGGACCATGGCGATTGCGCAAATTGTGGAAGCAATCGCTATGCTCTACCTTGGTTTTGTCATTTCGAGATTTCGGGTGAAGAGCATCCTCCTAGTCGCGCTGATTTGTGGAGTGCTGCGATATTCTTTTTGTGCCATGGATCAATTCGGGTGGCTGCTTCTAGGGATCATGCTGCATGGAATTTGTTGGACCTTTTTTTATGAAGCCGGTCGCATTTATGTTAATCGCAGGGTCGATGCCAGTATTCGCGGGCAAGCGCAGGCTCTCTTAGGGCTTGCGACCAGCGGACTGGCAGGAGTTTTAGGGGTCTTGGTGGTAAAAGTTTTGTTTTCCCGGTTCGTGGAACAAGAAGGGGGAGCTGGCTGGTCTGGATACTGGCTCGTCCTCACCGTGCTTTCTGGATTCAGTTTGGTGCTTTTTGTCGTAGGCTATCGCGGGCTTCCGGTCTCCGCTTCAGATAAAGAAAATCCGCCTCCAATCTGATGTTTTATGATGCAATTCAAATTGACGAATTTTCTTCAGCAAGTAAGATAATAGATTAATTTTGTCATCCTTAGACAAATCCTTGCATTCCCTCCGCTATAGTCACAAGCTTTCGCCATGCATCCTGATGTAGCGAAGTTGGTGGAAGCGGGTCGAATTACTGAGGCCGTTGGAGAAAAACTCTCAGCAATTGCTCCGGGTAAGTATCGGATGCACAAAGGATATGGCGGCGGTAAGGTGACCGACTGGGATCTTTTTACCGGCAAGGTCACGATTGATTTTGAAAAAGAGAAAGCCAAGGTCATGGGCCTCAAGCTTGCTTTAGAAAAGACCGAAGCGCTCGCAGATGATGATCTCCGCGCTCAGAAAGTGAGTCAACTTCCTGAACTTCAAGATCTGGCACAGAATAACCCGGTGGAGCTCGTGGCACGAGTATTGCGTTCACGCCCCGGCGGGAAAATGACTCTGGATCAACTGGACGCGGAATTGATGGGGAGTGTCATCGAGAGTGGAGGTTATAAAAAATGGTGGGAAAAAACCAAAAAAACTCTCCGCGAAAGCAAATTGGTTTCGGTTCCGACGAAACGGACTGATCCACTTGTCCTTCGTGATGAATCCGCTAGCCCTGGGGAAGCTCTGGTAGAAGATCTTGAGATGGCACGAAGCCCGCGAGGACGCGTGAAAGCTTTTGAGGCGATCCAAAGAGAGGCACCGCTTGTCGCTTCCGTCGATGGACTCCTAGCTCAGGCATTCCACATCGCCAGTGATGCGGCGTTGAAACTTCTGAAACTCTCGCCAGCTCACGCTCTCGAACTCGTCGCTCTTCGTGATGAGATCGCCGCAGAGGTCGAGAAAGAAAGTGAGATCGCGGAGGGAGCGCCCCGTATTTCTGAAATTTTACAAGTTGCGGAATCGAATCTCGCAGAAGATCTCAACCAAGTTGCCGCTGCTCGTCTCAAACGGATTTTGGAAGCTTTCCCCTTTGCCTTTGGTGATGACTGGGTGCCGCAGATTCTACGCGTCTTTGATCGGATCAGTGCGCGCGGGGTCTCTGAAATTGCGAAATTACTGCAAGAAAAAGAAGAGACCAAGAAACTCGAAGAACACATCCATGTCGCCGTCTCCCGACATGTGCTTGGGCCGGATGCTCTAGCATGGATTTGCCGTGAGCGTAAGAAAGCGGCTGAACCTGTCTTTTGTGGTGCAGTTGGCTCGGTCATTCTCACCGTGCTTGAGCAAGACTCGATGGATGATGGTCCCCGTAAGGCCGGTCGTCTCGCCAATCTCCTCATGGATGATAAAGAACTCATCCCTGACCTCCTAGCCAAAGAAGAAATGAATGATGTGCGGAATTTCGCACGGAAACTCCTCTCAAGTCCCGCATTTCCTGACCTCGATCGGAAATCTCTCATGGCGCGGGTCATCAAGGCCTACCCAGAGACTCAAGACATGGTCACCGGTGAGTCTAAAGGAGGAAAAGATGATACCCTTCTTGTTTCTTGGGAAAGCTTAGATCGTCGCAAGGCGGAATACGAAGATCTCGTGAACAATCGAATCCCTGCCAACGTCAAGGACATCTCGATTGCCCGCTCATACGGTGACTTACGTGAGAACTTCGAATACCACGCGGCGAAGCAAATGCAGAACGTTCTCAATACACGTAAGAACGAGCTGGAGCGTGATCTTGAGCGCGCAAGACCCACCGAGTTCACTGGAGCTGACAGTTCCGCGGTCAATATTGGCACCAAGATTGTGCTCACCTTTGAAGATGGCACCGATCATCACTACACTGTTCTCGGAGCATGGGATGCCGATCCGGAAAAGAAGGTCCTCTCCTATCTCTCGGAAATGGGGCAATCGCTCCTAGGTAAAGCCGTCGGAGAGACTGCGCAAGTGCATGACCCTGACACCGAGAAACTCATCACCGTAACGATTAAGAGCATCGATGCTCTCTCATAAATCTCCCTACAAACAAAAAATCATTCAACACCAAATGTCTAAGACAACAATTCAATCCATCCGTGGCCGTGAGATCATTGATTCTCGTGGTAACCCCACCGTAGAAGTCGATGTCGCTCTCGAAGGCGGAGCGTTCGGACGCGCAGCTGTTCCTAGTGGAGCCAGTACTGGCGAGCATGAAGCATGGGAACTGCGTGATGGCGACAAGTCCCGCTATCTCGGAAAAGGCGTTCTGGGTGCGGTCACGAACATCAATGAAAAAATTGCCCCCGCTCTCGCCGGAACTGATTCCACGAATCAAACCGCAGTGGACAATGCCATGTTGGCTCTTGATGGGACAAAAAACAAAGCAGAGCTCGGTGCGAACTCCATTTTAGGAGTTTCCATGGCGGTGGCACGTGCGGCAGCGGCTGCGGTTGAACTCCCTCTTTACAAATACCTCGGAGGGCCAAACTCCAAAGTGCTTCCAGTGCCTATGATGAATATCATCAATGGAGGTTCTCATTCTGATGCTCCGATCGATTTTCAAGAATTCATGATCATGCCAATCGGGGCAGAGACTTTCCGTGAATCTCTTCGCTACGGAGCGGAAATTTTTCACTCCCTGAAATCCGTGCTTCATGACCGGGGTCTTTCTACTGCGGTTGGTGATGAGGGGGGATTTGCTCCTAAGCTTGAATCGACTGAAGACGCGCTCGATACCATCTGTCTCGCCGTTGAAAAAGCGGGGTATAAAGTCGGAGAAGATATTGCCTTCGCCCTCGACGTCGCTTCTTCTGAATTCTTCGATAAGGAGAAAGGTGCCTATGTTTTCCATAAATCTGACGGCTCTGTTCGGAGCTCTGATGACATGGTGAGCTTCTATCGCGACCTCCGAGCCAAGTATCCCATCCTCTCCATCGAAGATGGATGTGATGAAAATGATTGGGATGGCTGGAAAGCCCTTACCGACGCCATCGGGCATAACACCCAACTTGTGGGTGATGATCTCTTCGTGACCAACGTGGACTTTCTCTCGAAAGGGATCGATCTTGGAGTGGCGAATTCTATCTTGGTGAAAGTAAATCAAATCGGATCTCTCACGGAGACCTTTGATGCAGTTGAGCTTGCGAAAGAGAATCGCTACACTGCCGTCATCTCTCACCGTTCTGGCGAGACTGAAGATAGCACCATTGCTCACCTTGCAGTGGCGACCAATGCAGGCCAGATCAAGACGGGTTCCATGAGTCGTTCCGACCGGATTTCCAAATACAACCAGCTCCTTCGCATTGAAGAAGCTCTTGGTTCAGATGCCGTCTTCGGTGGTAAAATGAAAGTGAGTGTTTAACTCATTTTTCGTATTTCGAAAGCCGTGAGAGTCATTACTCTTGCGGCTTTTTTGTGTGCTCAGGAGAAGAAGCAGACTTTGAAAGAAAGCCTTGATCGACCCAACGAAAAACAAATGCTCCAAATAGGCCTCCGAGGGTGTCAGCGATCCAATCGCCAAGGTCATTCCCGGTTCTTCCGGCGGAGAAAGATTGATGGTATTCATCGTAGACTCCGATCACGGAAAGGATCAGGGGAATGATAATCAGGAGTTTTTTCCACGGCCAAAGCTTCCCATAACGAATGGCCGCCGCGAGGAGTCCGGCTCCTCCAAAGAAATAGCCGAAGTGAGCAACCTTATCGATATAAGGGATTTCCAATCCTGGAGTCTTCTCGGGGACTGGGCCAGAAGAGAGGTAGGTCAGTAAGAGGAACCAGAGGACAAAACTCCAGCTCCAGAATTTCCCGGAACGAGGGACGTATTTAATCAGCGTCTCCACTCCGGCGCATTTCTTCTTCCATTCTTTCTGCGAGCCATTGCTTCATCATCGATTGGTAGTTGAGAAATCGAGAGCGAGCAATTCGCTTGATACGGGAGAGCATGCGAGGATCGAAACGTAGGGTAATGGTGGTCGATTCCCGAGAGTCAGGAGAATGAATGGAAGCATTGATCAATTGCGGAGCAAGTTCGTGCTTGTCCCAAAATGCGCATTCTTCTTCATCAGATTCGAAATCTGGGAGCTTACTCCATGAGTTGATGGTTTTCATCAGGATAAAAAATAGGGGAATTATTTGAACTCGGCGAGCTTACGGTCGTAGTAGGAGGCTTCATCTTCCGACATTTCACGAGCGGCGACCACGCGTGCTTTTTTACCATTTGACCAAAATGCCAGAAAGAGGTGTCGATTTCCGATGGTTTTCCCGAGGAGATAATACCGTGTTTCATTATCGGCTCGTTCCGAATCTGGTAAAAGGCGGATGGAAAAAGGATCTTCAAAGATTTCCTCAATTTCGTGAGGTTTAATCTTACGGGTGTCAAAAGGGACGTCTGTAAAATCAAGTTCCATAAGGCTGCGCTCTTAACAGGATAAACGATGGGTTGAGGAAGGAAAGGGATTTGTTAGGATGTCTTCAGGATAGATTGACTTCGGGTGCCCTTTAGGTGCCACAGAATGTCTGTTGGACTTTTTCTTCGGGGAGGGGAGGTTTTTCAAGATCAGCGGAGTCGGGAGATTCAGAATATGGATTTTGCCAGGCTTTGGAGAAACGGTGGAATGGGGTGTAGTCACCACGCTCAGCGGCTTGAATGGCTTCTTCGATTCGATGGTTTCTTGGGATGAGAATGGGGTTGTGGGCCTGCATCTCGGCGAGATCAGGTTGACTGAGTTGTCGCCATTTTTTGACCCACTCTTCTAAGGAGTTAAAAAATGAGGTTTCCCGATCTCCTGCAAGTTTTGTGAGTTCACGAAAAAAGAGGGTGAAATCGAGTTGCTGATTTGCCAGGACGCCTAAAGTTTCTTCGATGAATGCAGGGGGCGCATCATGGGGAAGGCCGAGTTTGGCTCGGAAACGAGTCTGGTAGTGGGATCGAAATTGAGGTCCGAATTGTTTCAACGCTTCTTCCGCAATGGGGATAGCTTCATCTGGAGTAGGAGCAAGAAGGGGAAGAAGAGTTTCGGCAAAACGGGTGAGATTCCAGTGCGCGATTTGCGCTTGCTTAGACCAGGCGTAGCGTGAGCCTCGATCGATGGAGCTAAAGACGCATTCAGGATGGAACTCATCCATGAAGGCGCAAGGGCCGTAATCAATTGTTTCTCCGGAAATTGAAAAATTGTCCGTATTCATCACTCCGTGGATGAACCCGAGAGACATCCAATGCGCGATGAGGAGTGCTTGCGCGGAGATGACAGATTCGAGGAGTTCGAGGTAAGATTCGGCTTTGGGGTAGTGTCGCTTGATGCTGTAGTCGGCCAGGATTTGAACCGCTTCTTGGTCGTCTTGCGCGGCGAAGTATTGGAACGTTCCGACGCGAATGTGACTGGCCGCCACTCGGGTCAAAATTCCTCCAGAAACTTCTCCTTCTTGTCGTAAAATTCTTTCGCCGGTAGTCACGGCTGCGAGTGCGCGGGTTGTGGGAACTCCTAAGGCAAACATCGCTTCACTCACAAGGTACTCGCGCAGGACCGGGCCGAGGGCAGATTTCCCATCTCCACCGCGAGAGAATGGGGTGCGGCCTGAGCCTTTGAGTTGAATGTCTCGGCCTTTGAGTTCGCCAAGGAGCAGAGCGCGGCCATCACCCAAGCGAGGAACAAATCCTCCAAATTGATGACCGGCATAGGCGAGCGCGAGAGGGTCGCACGATGCGGGAAGTTGATTCCCACTCAGCATGGCGAGTCCCTCGGGTGATTTGATCCAGTCAGAATCTATTCCAAGTTCTTGTGCCAGAGGAAGATTGACTTGGATGAGTTGAGGATTGGGAACGGGAGTGGGTGCTTGCCGATAAAAAAAATGCTCGGGGAGTTGCGCATAAGTGTGTGCGAAGGAGATGGCCACGGGGTAAAAGAGTGAGGTGTTTTTAAGTTTTAACCAAGGTCGTAAGCGTCCAGATCTGCCGTGACAATGACATCTTCAGGGGTGGGAGTGGCGTTTAGCACTTTATTGAGATGACGAGAGAGGGTGCGAGCATTGGGGCCACGCATGAGAAGCTGGAAGCGGTATTGCGAGTGGCTTCGAGTGAGTGGTGAAGGGATCGGCTCTCCGAGAAGTATTTCAGGAGGGAGGTTCTCTTGGAGTTTACGATGGAGCGTCTGAAGGGTGAATTCGGCTCGGCGCTCATGTGACGAACGGGCGAGGAGAAGGGCGAGATGGGTGTAGGGTGGGTAGCCAAAATTTTTACGCATTTCTAGCTCTTGTTCCACGAAGCCTTCAAAATTATGGTGACGGGCAAACTGAATCGAGGGGGAGTGTGGCGTGGCTGTTTGAATAATGACTTCGCCCGCTAATGCTCCTCGCCCGGCCCGGCCAGCTACTTGAGTGAGGAGCTGAAAGGTCCGTTCTCCAGCTCGGAAGTCAGGAGCATAGAGAGAAAGATCAGCATTGAGCACTCCCACGAGGGTGACGTTTGGAAAGTCGAGCCCTTTAGCGATCATTTGCGTACCTAGGAGAATGTGGATTTTTTTTGCCCGGAAATCGCGTAAGGTATCACGCAGAGCATGTTTCCGGCGAGTCGTATCGGTGTCGAGTCGTGCGATTTTTGCTTGTGGAAATACTTTGCGTAAGATGATTTCCGCTTTTTCAGTTCCGTAACCTTGAAGACGAATAGCAGGATCACGGCATTCGGGGCAGGTGCGGGGAACAATGGCTTGATGACCGCAGATATGACAGATGAGGCGTTCTTCTGCGCGATGATAAGTGAGTGGAATGGCACAGTGAGAACATTCAATGACATGGCCGCAAGGAGGGCATTGGAGTGACCGGGCAAAGCCGCGCCGGTTGAGAAATAAGATGACTTGTTCATCTGACTCCAGGCGCTGCTTGATCGAGGAACGGAGGATGTCAGAGAGGATGGCATCGCGCCCTTTCTGTTTGCGCGATTCGATGCGCATATCGACAACGCGAGTGAGAGGAAGACTAGCACCATCTGCTCGCTCGGTGAGTTTGACGATGTGATATTTCTCGCTGAGTGTATTCTGGTATGTTTCTAGAGAAGGAGTTGCGGAACCGAGGAGAACGGTGGCCTTTTCAAGATGTCCTCGGACGATGGCGAGATCACGGGCATGATATTTAGGCGGGTTCTCTTGTTTGTATGCGGTCTCATGTTCCTCGTCGACAATGAGTAATCCGAGGTTCTTGACAGGGGCGAAAATAGCGGAGCGCGCCCCGATGATGATACGTGCTTTTCCCGAGCGAATACGGTGCCATTCGTCAAATCGTTCTCCTTGCGAGAGGTTGGAATGCAGCACTGCAATATCTTCGCTGAGCTTCGAGAAGCGGGATTTAAACCGTCGGACGGTTTGGGGTGCGAGTGAGATTTCAGGGACGAGAATGATGATGTTTTTTCCCAGATCAAGGGTGGCTTGTGTCGCTTGAAGATAGACTTCTGTTTTTCCTGACCCCGTGATGCCGTGGAGAAGAATCGGTGTTTTTTTGTCTTCGTTTTTCAAGCTGGTTTCCACCGCTTTGAGGGCCGCATTTTGCTCTGAATTGAGAGCGAGAGGTTCGGTCGGTAGAAAGGTTTCACCAGCATCCGGATCTCGCCGGACTTCGAGATCGAGGATTTCTATCCAACCTTTTTCGGTCAATGTTTTGAGTGCTCCGGTGATTTTACTCCCACCGAGATCTGCAATGGGAATGGGCTTCTCGGAAACCATGAGAAGAGACAAAATCGTATATTGTCGCTTGGCCTTCTTCGAGAGAGCAGCCAATTCCTCCTCATTTGGGGGAGACTTTATTTTGGCGGCTTTCTTGGTCTTTGCGGAGGTGTTTTCTCCTCGAATAGAGCCGGGAAGGAGGGAGCGAAGAACTTGTTCTAGAGGAGTGCCGTAGTAGGAGGTGATCCACTCTGCAAGACGCAACAGGGTGGGCGTCACTAGCGGTTCGGGGTCGATCAATGCGCTGAGATAGCGCAAGGAAAAGTCATTCTCCGAGGCCTTACCTACTCTGATGACGGTGCCGGTAGCAGATCGGTTTCTGAGAGGAATCCGGACGCGGCACCCTGCAAGAACTTTGAGGTCTTCCGGGATGGCATAGTCGAAGACGAGTTCAGAGGGACCGTCTACGAGAACGCTAGCAGTTGCAGCCAGAGGCATGTATCGAGAGTTGCTGGGCTGCGGTGGAAAAAGAAGATCTTAATTTGTCTCAAGGCGCATGCGATAAACGCTGATTTCGACGGTATGCTTTTTCTTTCTCGCAGGAATGTCTTTCATCATGACCTGGATATGCCACTGCACTTTTTTACCCGTAGCATAAAGCGCGGTGCCCAGAATTTTAGGTTGAGGCCTATTTTTGTCGTCTGGGAAAAGGTCTTTGGCACCGGGGCGGAGGCTTCTGGAGATCTCTGGAGCTGGGAGTTCGACCCATTCTTTGCCAAGAATGGGAGCAAGTTTCTTCTTGAATGCTTCGATATCGTCATCTGTAGCAAAGAAAATCAGAGCGCGTTCTTTTCCGATATCACTGAGAAGTTGAAGGTCATTCTTCAGTAACTCTTTAAAGTTAGGGAGAGCAGGCATGTTTTCGGCCGTCGCAGAAAAGCTCAAAAGCAAACTGATAATTCCGAAGAAGAGTGGATTTTTCATAGGAGAATATTGGCTAATATTTACTAAAAATTCAAACAGATCTATGACGCGGCCCGCATCGAACTCTTCTTTTTCAGCGTCCACATGATGGTAATGACGGCGAATGCCATGACGTGAATGGAGAAGACGGAGAAGGGGAAATCAAAAATACTATGCATGCTCATGCCGACGAGCCCAATGGTGAGGGCTTTGAAGACGTGGGCGTTATTTTTCCCCTCTTGTTGATTCCATGAGAGGGTGGCGGCCCGGACGATGGCGCCCAAGCCGATAAGAAACCAGCAGGCCGCTCCCAGGTAGCCCCATTCAAAAATCGTTTGGATGGGGTCACAGTGTGCATATTGCCAGTGTTGCGTGATTTGTTCAGATTCCTTTTCCGTGATTAAGAAAGGAAAAGAATGGGCAAAGGCACCAGGTCCGGCCCCACTCCAGCCAATCTTTTCTTGATCGGAAGAAACTTCCCAAACGAGATTTCGCACAATTCTTCGTCCTTCCAAGGTAGCGGAGCCTCGCTCACTCTGAGTATCTTCAAAAAATTTATTATACCGTTTGATTGCGGTCGGAGCTTGGGTTGCTCCAAAAACAAGCAGAAGCACGAGAATCACCCCGATGGCGCTCTTCTTTTCGATCGATAAGGGAGGACCGTGTTTAAAGTTTCTTATGCTGTGGCGAATATAAGGAGCTTCGATTATGGCAAAGCAAATCAGTTGTAAGAACAGGATCCCGATGCCTGCTTTAGAGGCCGCTGCGATGACTCCCACCGCACTGATGCCAGCAGAAGCTAACCAAGCCATATAGACTGAGCTGTGGGGATTTTTACGATGATTGTAAAATGCCAGCCCGAGAGAAATGGCCACTGCGAGGTTCAGAAAAGAGGCAGCATTGGCATTGTAGACAAAAGGAGCAAAGTAATATTCTGGGAGTTCAATCGCTTTCCGACCCTTAATGACTTCTAGGCCGTAGATATGCTCCATATCAAATACTCTGTGTCCAAGTCCGACAAAGGTGACCGCAATACCACATAAGGCAAAGCTACCGAGAATTCCTTTCCAAGCATTGCTCAAGGTGCTTTTCGCGACCATGAGGACAAAGGCAATCATGATTCCGAGTTCCGCAACAAATCCCTTCGAGGTGGTTGCAGTCTGGGTTCCGGGAGCCCATTCCCAGAGGACGTTTTCGCTGGGGTAATAAATAAATTCAAAGAGACGTTGATCAGTTTTTGCATTGATGATGCTCAGTAGTCCCCAAGCCATGAGAATTCCTAAAAATATGGTGAGAAGTTTGGGTAATTTAGGAATTGGGAAGGCCCCGGCTTTTTGAGCTGGAAGAAGGAAGATGCCCGCGAGAGCGGTCACTAAAATCAAACCCCGGGAGGTATCCCGAAATTCTCGAGCATTGTGACCATGTGATCCTTCAACCGATCCAAATGCACCAATCATGTAGATTTCGGCTACGGCGAGAATGACAAAAAAAAGAATGATTTTAGGATCTTGTCTAAGCTGCATGGGTAAGAAAAAGGGCCGTTAGTATTATACTAACGACCCTAAATAAATCAGTTAAATTAATTTTAATCGAGAACTAATAACCCAAATTGGGAACCAAATCTAAATTAATCACCAGTCTGCCAAGCACAGCACATGTGGTGAACAAGCCAGTTGCGGGTGCGCCAGTAGTTGCACCAGTAGTAGCCATTCCAGCCATATTGAGAGCAATATCGGTTATAAGCGCCCCAATAGAGCCAGTTGTAATAAAAGTAAGAGTAGTTTGTGGCCGTGCTGAGGTACCAAGCTGCAAAAGGACATGTCTGACTAGCAGAGCCATTAAACGCAGCGACAGGAGATGGTCTGCAATGAACACTAAAGTAATTAGCGTCCGATTGCTGAACAAACCCGAGAGTTAAGAATAAGGTAAGGAGCAGTGTTTTCATATTTTTCACTGAATTATGGTTTTGGGAGCGAAAATCTTAGGAAACTTTTTTCAGAAAATTTTCAAATGGTCTCGAAGGTAGTGAATTACTTCTGCGACACCCGAATATAGGGTGGGAGAGGGAAGATGGTCAACGACTATCCTTAGACTTTAGGCTAGGGTATGTGTCGCAAATCCAGCGAGAAATGAGCGGGGGTGAGACAATTGTATGATTGTGCTTTCCAAATATTTTTGGAAGGTGGCTGATAATGTATAGGTGTAAAAAAGTGATTCAATTTTCTGTGGTCGCTCTGTGCGTGTTCAATTTGGTTCTTTTTGTTCTCTTAGGCCATTTCTGGAGCACCAAGAAGATCGCCAGCCAAATTCAGAATTCAGAATCTTCTCATTCCTTCTCAGGAGCTGCGACATCGGCAAATGGGAGCGCTAAAAAAGGCCAGGAAAGATATTTTATCTCAGATCAAATCCCCACCCTAGATGATGTTCTGGTGTATAGCCCCATCGAGATGGCGCGCAAGGCTGCCGCAATGAATGAAGATGAATTAGCCGATCTAACGTATCCTCTCTCAAAATGGCTGGATGAAGACGAAGAAATGGCGCTCGCATGGCTGGATGAATTCTCAAAAGAAATGGCCAACCAGCAAGCGCATGCCAAAGCCGGTTTCTTTTTAGGTTACCTTAATCATTTCGAAAAAGTCCGTAATCTTGAACGCAAAACCTTCGATCACTGGATGGGCGGTGGATATGAAGGGCTGGTCCATCATTTCAATCAACGATTGACGGAAGATTTCACCATTGATTCACATCATGTCTCTATTGCGGCCTCATTGATTTTAAATGAGCACGCCGAGCACGCTCCAGATTTTTTCAAAGAGGTTGCTCAGATGAATTCACCTGAACTGGAAAGGATACAGGGAGTTTATGTGGATAAACTCCTCGCTCATGCGAAAGATGAAGAACAGCTCTCCACTGTCATGACCTTGATCGAGCAGACACTCGATAATCCGCGCGTGTCTGCGCTCCTTCTTCCTCTGGCTCGGTCTCTTTCGGTTGAAAATCCACAGGAAACCTTATCTTGGCTCTCTGATTTACCCGTATCAGACGATGAGACTCGGGTCGCAGCTTTTGCCACCGTATTTGAAGAAGTCAGTGAATTCCAGCCGGAAGCTGCCGCGCAGATTCTCTCCGGAGAATATTTCTTGGACAACTATTTTCATAAAGAAGCACGTTTGCCGGATGGCAGCCTGACCCAAGAGTCTCAGGATTTCTTCGATACGACATTGGAGTCATTTGTGAATGTCATGTTGGTGGATCATCCCGAGACCGCGCTTGAGGCCGCTTCCGCATTCTTCGATCCGAAGAAGCAAAGCATGTATCGCAAACAAGCTCAGCAAGCATTCACCTCCGCACAAGCTGTCGGGAACGTGGGTTTCGGGTGTAGCAATAGCAATTGTGACAAAGCCCACTGCAATGAAGCTCATTAAACTCTCAGGACCGAACCAATCCGAATTCTCAAACTCAAAATAAATGACCAGATGAAGAAACTCACAATTTTTCTCAGCACTTTAGCGATCCTGCAACTTGTTGCGCTCCTGTCGATCATCCCATCTTCCGCAAAAACTGTGAACCGCAGTTCTTCTGACGACCTGTTGCCAAGTCGGAATTTTAAGGGGTGGAAGAGCTCTTCCGAAAGGCTTACTCGGATGATGGTTGGGCCTGATTCAAATGTCTTCTTCAGCCGTCCCAAGGACCCGCGATGGAACAAACTCCCGCAGAAATACACCGAAGAGGTGGGGGCGCGTAATCCGGGGGAAGAATATGTGGATCACCTCGGTAATCACCACTGGTATCGCGAGCCACGGCCTTTTGAGGTGACTCATTCGACCAAAAATTTCAAATGGACTGCCGAGGATGGGCGCTCTCCTGAAATTATGAAGCAGATCGCGAACAATAGCCTCATGCTTGAGGAGCTGGAGAGAACAAACTCTTTTGTGACAAAGCGGCAGCTCCTTTATGTTGCTGGTGACTTTGGGGAAAAAGGCCACGAGGTGTTTCATGGTCAACGAGATGAAGTCGTCTTACCCGGTCCCGACGGGCAGGAGTTTGTCGTCAAAATTTCTGACTACGCCGGGGATGAAACAGATGACAATGCTCCCATGACGGGAGTCTTTACGGGGACAATTGTAGGGCAACCAGGCTCTCGGGTGGAAGCAGCTTCTCAGGAAGATTACTGGTCCATTGGCATCCGTACCGCAGACGGAAAATCCTATGAATTGATCAACCGTGAGCATGGCGAATTGATCCTGTCAGAGATCGATTTAGTCGCACAAGCGGAACACGACGATTTTGGATGTGGCGCGAACCTAGGTGAGGATCATGTCGGGAGCGTTCAGCCGAGCCAAGAAAATCACTAAGAATCTCCAAACAAGAGAAACAAAACACAAACATAAACATGAAAATAATACCAAAATATTCCACTCTAGCGATTGCAATTGCTTGCAGTCTCAACATGAGTGTGACTGAGAGGGCTGAGGCGCAGAACACTGCTCTCACCGCTTATATCTGGACTCAGAACTGTCAAAATCGACGTGGCGGAAGAGGCAGTACGGCTGCTCTGATGCGCCGAGCAAATAATTTGACGAGAACAGCTCATCGAGTTTCTCGCACTCAGGCAAATCTTCAGTTGAGAGATTTGCAGCTCTTCCCAAGATATAATGACAATCATTTCTCTGGGAACAGAGCTCTCAATGATCTGAGAAATGGCCGCATAGGTAATCGGGCTGGGACCAATCTGCGACTCAAAAGATGGGAAAAGCAGAGAAAAATCGACCTCGTTCAAATGGGATCCATTTATGATGAGTTTAATGGGATTGCAACCCGACCAGGCGCATACTCAAGCGTTCGCTCTGGGCGGATTGAGACTGATACTTCAGTTCATGAACATGGTCATAACTACAATGGACTTCATGGTCGTGCTCACAGATTTCTTGGGCGTCTTACAGTCATGCGCGCGCGGGGCAGTAATGCCCACAACCGCTTTTCCAATCCATCAGTGAGAGTCAGAGGAACCGCGCAAGGAACAAGTCGTAACAATAACGCGAAAAGAATCAGAGATCGCCGCGTAGCCAATGCGAATCGCCGTCGCTAATTTATCAGCGTCACTCAATGATGCACCTCATGTTGATGAACTCATCGAGTCGTCACATGAGGTGCTTTGAGTTTAAAATTTCCGACTAAGCAGGCGATGAAACAGATGGCAATGTTCTCATGACGGGATTCTTTACGAAGCAATTTAAGGGCAAGCAGGCTCTCGGGTGGAAGGCAGCTTCTCAGGAAGATTAGTGGTCCATCGATATCCGCACCGCAGACGGAAAACCCTATGAATTGATCAACCGCGAGCATGACGGTTTTTTGATGTGGCGCGAACCTAGGTGAGGATCATGTCGGGAGCGTTCAATCCAGCCAAGAAAATCACTAAGACTCTCCAAACAAGAGAAACAAAGTACAAACATAAACATGAAAATAATACCAAAATATTCCACTCTAGCGCTTGCAATTGCTTGCAGTCTCAACATAAGCGTGACTGAGAGGGCTGAGGCGCAGAACACTGCTCTCACCGCTTATATCTGGACCCAGAACTGTCAAAATCGACGTGGCGGAAGAGGCAGTACGACTGCCCTGATGCGCCGAGCAAATAATTTGACGAGAACAACTCATCGAATTTCTCGCACTCAGGCAAATCTTCAGTTGAGAGATTTACAGCTATTCCCAAGATATAATGACAATCATTTCAATCCGGGCAGAGCTCTGAATGATTTGAGAAATGGCCGTATAGGGACTCGTGCTGGGAGCAATTTGAGACTCAAAAGATGGGAATCACAGAGAAAAATCGACCTCGTTCAAATGGGAGCCATTTATGATGCCCTGAATGGGAATGCAAGCGTACCAGGCGCATACTCAACTGTTCGCTCCGGGCGGATTGAGGGTTCTACTTCAGTTCATGAACACGGTCATAACTACAATGGTCTTCATGGCCTCGCTCACAGATTTCTTGGAGGACGCTTTACAGTCATGCGGAGTGGGGCCAGTAACAGACACAACCGCTTTTCCAATCCATCGGTGAGAGTCAGAGGAACTGCGCAAGGAACAAGTCGTAACAATAACGCGAAAAGAATCAGAGATCGCCGCGTAACCAATGCGAATCGTCGCCGCTAATTCATCAGCGTCACTCAATGATGCGCCTCATGTTGATGAACTCATCAAGTCGTCACATGAGGTGCCCTTAAAGCTCCTCTTCTTCAGAGTATTCGGGAACTGGGGGGAGGAGGTCTTCTCTTTCGAGGAGGAGTGGAATGGAAAGATCATCCAGAAGATCGTCCGCCGTTCGGTTGATCACTCCGAGTAGAGGCGTGATCCGATCGATCTCGGCGATGGTGCAATGGACCATGGAAGAGATGATGTCGGGATCATAAACTTCTTTTTCAAAGACGTTGGTGATCCGAAAGACGACAAGGGAGCGGTCCATGTCGTATTCGAAATTTCCCAGAGTAACCTGCTTGTTGGCTCGCATGAGGAGCTCGAGTGCCAGCGGCGTGCGTTCCTCATCAAGGGTGAGTGGGGTTTCCCCTACGACGGCGAGGGCATTGAGGTTTGTGAATGTCTGCGCGTGGAGGTGCAGGTGGGTGTGATGCGCTTCAAAGGCAGCGGTGACCACTTCACGCCCCTCGACGGTTTCGCAGTGCCATCCTTGATTCCCGAAGGTATCAATGACGGACTGAAGTTGGCGTGAAGGAGGCATCAGGACTGGTGGATTTCTAATTACATCGGAAGTTCGATGAAGCCTTCCAGTTTCCGAATCCGGGTCGGGTGACGCATTTTGCGAAGCGCTTTCGCCTCGATCTGACGAATCCGCTCGCGGGTGACTTGGAACTGGCGTCCAACTTCTTCGAGGGTGCGGGAGTAGCCATCTTTGAGGCCGAAGCGTTGTTCGAGGACTTCGCGCTCACGCTCGGTGAGGGTGTCGAGGACTTCGATGATCTTATCTTTCAGCATCGCGAAACCAGCTTCTTCCATCGGGTTTTCAGCAGATTTATCTTCGATGAAATCACCGAAAGAGGTGTCATCGGAATCACCCACCGGGGCTTGAAGCGAGATGGGCTGTTGGGCCATTTTGAGGACAGCGCGAACGCGCTCGACGGGGAGGTGGATTTCTTCCGCGATCTCGTCGGGGGTTGGTTCACGACCATATTCCTGCACGAGCTGTTTCTGCACGCGCATGAGCTTGTTGATCGTTTCGATCATGTGGACTGGAATACGGATGGTCCGGGCCTGATCTGCAATAGAGCGGGTAATGGCCTGGCGAATCCACCAAGTGGCATAGGTCGAGAACTTATATCCTCGGCGGTATTCAAATTTTTCAACCGCTTTCATCAGTCCCATATTCCCTTCCTGAATGAGGTCGAGGAATGAAAGGCCCCGGTTGGTATATTTTTTAGCGATGGAAATGACGAGACGTAAGTTGGCTTCGACCATCTCATCTTTCGCTTTGCGGGCTTTGCGAATCCAGTGATGGAGGTCTTTGTTGTGAGATTCAAATTGTTCCAGATTATGCCAAGATTCGAGGTGAAGCTCCTTCATCGCGGTCTCTGCCTCTGCGGATGTTTTCTTAGAATACTTCCAGAGCTTTTCCTGATATGTGCTGACGACATCGCAGAAATCTTCCACTACTTTTTGCTTAAAGTAGAAGCGCGTGTAGAGACGTGAAATGGATTGGAGATTCTTTTCATATGAGGTCTCAAGTTTCTTTTTGCCACGAGGAGCCTTCGCGCAAAGTTTTTTGACAATCTGGGTCGTTTCCTCATGGAGATTACGAACTTGCTCACAGAGTTTGGGGAGTGCTTTCATGTAGCGCTCCCGAGATTCGATTTTCTTATCCAGAATGACGCGATCAAAGCGCTCTTTTCCGCGCATGAGTTTATCGGCAAGAGTCAGGTAGCCTTTGGCGGTGAATCCAAAGAGGTGGAGGAATTTTTGAACCTCGATTTCGGCATCCTCGATACGCTTGGATATTTCCACTTCCTGTTCCCGCGTGAGCAGTGGGACTTGTCCCATTTGCTTGAGGTACATCCGGACGGGGTCGTCTAAGATGTCGAGTTTCTGATTTTTGGTTTCCTCTTCTGAGTCAAGGTCTCCTTTTTTCTTGTCCTTGTAGCGGTCAACTTCGGAGGCGTCGATGATATCGAACTCCATTTGACGGAGGCGATCGAGGATGGCGTCTACGTCTGCGGGTTCGACGATGTTGTTCGGGAGGATTTCGTGAATGTCATCGTAGGTGAGGTATTCCTGCTCCTTGGCCAGTTTGATGAGTTCCCGAATTTTTTCCTGAATCTCAGGAGTGTCGATGCGGTTCTTGGGTTTGCGCTTCGCGGCTTTGGCTTTTTTCTCAGCCTCTTCTAGCTCAAGTTTTTCCTCCAGAGTGAGTTTCTTGGCAGTTTTTTTCGCAGGAGCTTTCTTGGCAGCGCTCTTCTTCGTAGCCGCCTTCTTTGCGGCGATTTTCTTGGTCGCGGCTTTTTTTGCGGTCTTTTTCGCAGGAGCTTTCTTGGCGGCGGCTTTTTTGGCTCCCTTTTGAGTTACTGCTTTTTTCGCAGTGACCTTCTTGGCTGCTTTTTTTGCAGGAGTTTTCGTGGCGGTCTTTTTTGCAGCAGCTTTCTTGGCTGGTGCCTTTTTCGCAGCGGCTTTCTTAGTAGGAGCTTTTTTCTTTGCCATGATCAGGGAGCGATAGAGAGAGTCGGATATTCGTAGACACACTTCACCATTATAGGGTCAACGGGTGCCCGTCGAGGAGGCGTATGTTTGTGAGGAATGCGGTTGGGTCAAGAATTTTTCGATGCCAGAGGCAGAAAAAATGACTAACGGATGAAGCGGGAGTCCAGATTTTTGAGGAATTCTTGCAATTGTTTGATTTCTTCGACCAAGGGGAACATCTGATCTGAAGGGAGAGAGGGGTCTGCAAGTTGTGCTCGAATGGTCGCTTCTTTCTTTTGAAAATGAGTTGCGAGCAGAAGGGTGACGGATTCTGTCACCTCTTTGATAGGGTCGGCGGTGGGGGCGTCGGTAAAGGTGCGGGAGAGGGCAAGTTGATCAGCTTCAGGTAAGGTGGTGAGAAAGGCTTGGACCGCAGCGGGTGAGTCAGTGTCTGGCTTTCGGGCAAGGATGAGCTGAAGGAGGGCGCCTCCGGCGGTTTCTTGAAGTGGTTCGTAAAGTGACTCAAGTTGCTCGCAGAGAGATTCGGTTGCGACCTTTGATTTTAAGCACAAATGGCAGAGGTATGCGATGGTGGAATCGATGGGAGTGGATTCGGTTTTGGCTTCAACGGGTTCCTGAGCACTGGCGCGACGGTTTTCGAAGAACGCTTGTTTCTCCGCGACGGCTTTTGCGTTGGAGACGATTTGGCGGAACTCATCAGCGCCCAGTCTGAGGCGGGTGGCCATGATTTGAATGGTGGCATCTTGGAGAAGAGGATCAGCCATTTTGGCGACAGAGGAGGCGAGGTCCTGTAAGAGCTTCGCGCGTTCGGAGGCTGAGTTCAGATTGGTATGGGCGATTTCTTGATCGAGTTTCACATCGAAAAAATCGCGAGCCTGTTCGATGAGTTCTTGCAGTTTTTCTGTGCCAAATTCCTGAAGGTAGCTGTCGGGATCATGACCATCGGGCATGTCGACGAGTTTGATGGTCAGGCCGTTGGCGGTGAGGTGATCGAAGGCTTTTCCAGCCGCGATCCGTCCCGCCGAGTCTCCATCGTAGCAGATGGTGACGTGATCAGTGTAGCGTTTGAGGATGCGGGCATGTTGTTCCGTGAAGGCGGTTCCGAGTCCGGCCACGGTGTTTTCGAACCCAGCTTCGTGCATGACGATGGTATCGAGCTGACCTTCACAGATGAGCGCGAACTTTTTTTTCCCCATCGCTTTACGGGCTTTGCCTAAACCAAATAGAAGGGATGATTTGTTAAAGAGGACGGTGTCACTGGTGTTGATATATTTTCCTCTTTTGTCGTCCTCACGTAGGATTCGGGCACTGAACCCGACGACATCACCGACATCGTTATAAATCGGGAAGGTGAGTTGGTCATACCACTTAGACCAGAGGCCGGAGCGCGGGTTGTCTTTGTCACGCAGTCCTCCGAGTCCGGCATTTAAAATCTCACGACCATTAAATCCCTCGCTTTTGAGAGTGTGAAAAAATTCACGCGAGTTCTTTGGGGCCCAACCGATGAGCCATTTTGTTGCGGTGTCTTTGCTGAATCCGCGAGACCTCATATAATCACGGGCGTGCTGAGCATCAGGTGATTCCATGAGTTGTTTGTGGAAATAGCGGGCCGAGAAATTATTGATCTCTTTGAGGCGTGAAATCTTACGCCGACGCTTATCGCTTTCGGGATCGTATGCGTCTTCGATGATTTGAATGTTGGCTCGCTGGGCGAGTTTTTTTACGGCGTCAATGAAGGGGAGGTTCTCATGGTTCATGAGGAAGCCGATGGCATTGCCCGATTCGCCGCATCCAAAACATTTGTAGTTTTGATAAACGGGGCTGATATTAAATGAAGGAGTTTTTTCGTTGTGAAAAGGGCAGTTACATTTGAACCCTGAACCTGAACGTTTCAGTGGGAAATAAGATCCAATAAGATCCACGATGTCTGTAGCCGCGAGGACTTCGGTGACGGTTTCTTCAGGAATGCGACCCACGGCATGAGGGTGAAGAGAGATGCTCCGGAAGGCAAGAGTCTGAATTTAGCTTTTACGGGACATTTTGATTTTCGATAGAAATCGTGCGGAGCATTTGCGAATCTTACCTTGTTTATTTTGAGCGATTTTGAAGGAAGAATGATTCAGAGGAGAAAAGTGTTCTTTCTTCGTGCCCTCAGATGTCGCTAAATTGATTTCACAAACACCGTATGACGCCGCTGCTTCGAAAAATCCTGGGGATGAACTGGGTTCTGATTCTAACGATGTATGGGCTTTTGGTGTTCGGTCTCTTTGCAATCGAGAGTGCGGCCCGCCATCTTCCTGCGCCAGATGGGATGACCGGAGGGGAGTTTTTTTCCGGGCGTCATAAGATGTGGATGGCACTGGGAAGCATAGTCTACTTTGCCACCGCGCTTCTGGACTATCGCTGGGTGCGCTGGTTGGGCATTCCGATGTATGGGGTGGGCATTGTCTTGATGGTGATGGCGATGCAGGTCGATGATGAGGTGCACCGATTGTCGATTGGGCCGATCAGTTTTCAGCCTGCTCAGATTGCCATTGCCGCGGGGATCATCGCCATTGCCACGCTGGCTCAGGATTTGCCTCAGTTGCATCGTTCTCTGGGGGCGCCCTTTGTGCGGGTGCTCCTCGTGGCGATCTTGACTGGAGTGCCGTTTCTTATGGTGGTGAAGCTGGGAGATATGGGGTCGGCTTTGGTGTGGGTGCCGGTCGCCGTGGTCACCCTCCTCGTGGGTGGAATTCCATGGCGTTATTTGATTTTTCTTACGGCGGTGGTGGCGATGATCACTCCGATTGCTTATTTCATTGTCCTTCCTTCTGTTTCTGAACGGGGAACGAAGCGGATCGAAACGTATCTGGAGAGCGTCCAGTCCGGAGTGGTGGAGAAAAATGATGACACTTGGGCTTCTTACTGGGTGACGACTGCCGTTGGAAAAGCAGGCTGGAAGGGCTTGGGCTGGGGAGCGACCGAGGAGCGAGGTTCCTTACATGATAAACGCTACATCCCATGGAAGACGGCGCATAATGATTACATCTTCGCTGTCATTGCCGAGGAGCAAGGATTTCGGGGAGGGATTTTGTTAGTCTCTGGATTTGCTCTTCTTTTGATCCAGTGCCTGTTTATCGCATTTTATAGCCGAGACCTCTCGGGAAGAATCATCGTAGGCGGGGTAGTGGGCTTATTCTTCGCGCACCTTTTTGAAAATGTGGGCATGTGCATATTACTCACGCCCATTACAGGAATTCCGTTACCCTTGGTGAGTTATTCAGGAACGTTTGTGGTGATCTGCATGTTCCTCTTGGGCTTAGTGCAGAGTGTATGGCTACACCGGGGCCGCGTTGATCGGGTGGAGGCTAAAAAAGCTCCGGTTTCCATCTGAGGAAGATCGGTAGCGGATCTGGGGGGAGGATGCGAGCGCACTTTAGAGGAGGCCGGGAAGTTGGCTGGGATCTTGAGGTAAGTCCGCTCCGATCTTCCCGTATGCCGCAGGCATGGCCACACGCCCTCTGGGAGTGCGCTTCACAAAGCCTTGCATAATCAAAAAAGGCTCATGCACCTCTTCTAAGGTGGAGGCATCTTCCCCAATCGCGACGGCGAGGGAAGAGAGTCCAACGGGGCCTCCATTGAATTTATAAATCATCGCTTCCAGAATGCGTTTGTCCATTTCATCCAGACCATCTTCATCAATCTCGATCATGGTGAGAGCCTTGATCGCGACTTCGGCCCCGATCTTACCATCGGCCTTCACTTGCGCAAAATCTCGAACCCAGCGTAAGAGGTTGTTTGCGATACGCGGAGTGCCTCGGGAACGGGCCGCAATTTCCAGCGCTCCAGCTTCATCGATCTCTAATTCCAAGAGGGATGATGATCGCGTGATGATCACGGCAAGTTGTTCTTGAGTGTAGTAGTCGAGTCGATTGATGAGGCCGAAGCGAGAGCGCAGAGGAGAGGTGAGCATCCCGGAGCGGGTGGTCGCCCCGACGAGTGTAAATTTTGGAAGCTGTAGCTGGATGGAACGTGCCGAGGGGCCTGAATCGATAATGATATCGAGGCGAAAATCCTCCATGGCAGGGTAGAGATATTCTTCGATGGCAGGGTGAAGACGGTGGATTTCGTCAATGAAGAGCAGATCACCGCGTTGCAGGTTGGTTAAAATCCCAGCGAGATCACCTGCTTTTTCAATCTGGGGGCCAGAT
>CALGLJ010000030.1 GCA_937930235.1 uncultured Verrucomicrobiales bacterium
CGCAGCCATGTTTTCGCCTTGGGCACTTTACGATATCTCTCGTAGTTCGCTTCCCGGTAGCTGTGACCGAAGCGAGCGAGGACTGCGTGTTCGTATGCGATCATCCAGTCGAGAAAGGGACGGGATGCGAGGTGGAGTTCGCGGCTTTTCGTGCCTTGTTCGATCAGTTTGCTCTGCCACGCTCCCGGGATCGGGGTTTTGGTTCCTGAGAGCCAAATAGCACAGCGTCGGCGAGGGCGGATAAAGGTGAATCCGACTTCCGGGCCATACCATCCAGCGCATGAGCCATAGAGTTCGATGTGCCCTTTTTGCCAAGGCAGGCGATAACGACTCGTGCCTTTTGCTCCCAGGGAAGCACTGCGTTCAAAGCCTTGTGCTACCAGAAAATTTCCCTCTGGTCGGCAGACATCCTGTCCCCAAAAGAACATTTGTTGCTGGATCCCGTCCGCTAAGTCGCGGATGAAATAGGGCGCGAAGGAGGGGATGTCTGCTGGTTTCACTAATGCAAATTATATGCATTAGCTCCCTTGATGCAAGTTTATTGCGTTTATCATGTCCGTGTATTCAGCATTATCCTCCTGCTTTCGCAATGAGATTTTTGTTCCACTGAATCGATCGACGTAAAAATTTTACCTGCTCAAGAAGATCGCGATGGTTCTTGCAGGCGTTTTTACACTTCTTGTCTCGATGGTGAATATTCAGGTGACGGCCAACTTGACGACAAAGTTTGCCCTGTTCTTCTGCTAAGAGTCCGAGCTTGGCTCGATGAGAACTGATGTCGCGATTTGCGCGACTGATCAAGGCGTAGACATTCGAGACATCGCTTTTGTTGTGCTGATGCTTCTCATCAATGGCGGTTTGAATTTCGGTGAGGGCTTTTTGCTTCTCATCGATCTGTTGATCGACCGTGGCGAGTTTTTCTTTGAGTGTTGAAAAGTGAGTGCGAAGTTCTGTTACCTCTCGCGCGGTATCGCTATAACTTGGGTCATCCGTTTTGCCTTCCTCTTTAAGAACGCCGATTTTTACTTTGAGAGCTTCATGGCGACGTTTTACTGCCATCGCTTCCTCCATGATTTCCTCTCGCCGAGTATTGAAATCCTCGATTTCGTCAAAGAGATCCTCTCGTTGATTAAACATTTCTTGACCAGATTCTTTATTTTGGTCCATGCGAGCGGCTCGTTCCTCTTGGGCGGCGTGCAATTTGATTTCGGCTTCTTTGATCTTTTCGGCGAGTTCGAGGCGTTCTCCAGAAATTTTTCGAATATTCCAATATTCCATCGAAAGGTCCTCGATCTGTTCGATGTGTTCCCAGCACAAAGCGCCCAGAATTTCCTCTCCTTCTTGCATGAGGTGGAGTTCGGCAGCGGCGTCTGTCATGCGCTTCATCTTTCGGAACAGTCCGAATGATTGGAGCACCACTGCGATTCCGTATCGTGTGCGAGTCATTAAATTGTAAAAGAGAGAAAGAGATTCCTATTTTTTGATTTGGCGTTGCAGATCTGTAATAACCTGTGCGTCTTCCAAGGTGGTGACGTTGCCAGAGATCGTGCCTTTCTCAACTAGTTCTTTCAAGAGTCGTCGCATGATTTTTCCAGAGCGAGTTTTGGGTAATGCAGGGGCGAAGTAGATTTCATCAGGTTTGGCAATGGCACCGATGACTTTACCTACGTGATTTCGAAGTTCTTTCGCCAGCGCGTCCGAGGTTTTGATCCCCGCTTTGAGGGTGACAAAAGCGACGACGCCTTGCCCCTTAATTTCGTGAGGGCACCCCACGACCGCAGATTCTGCCACTACTTTATGTCCTACGAGGGCGCTTTCGACCTCAGCTGTTCCCAAACGATGACCTGAAACATTTAAAACGTCGTCTAGTCTTCCGGTAATCCAGAAGTTTCCTTTTTTGTCGGTGCGAGCGCCGTCGCCGGCAGTGTAAATACCGGGATAGTCATTCCAGTAGGTGTCTCGGTAGCGTTTTTTATCCCCATAGATTGTGCGTAGCATGGAGGGCCATGGTTTGCGGATGACGAGTTTGCCTCCTTCATTGGCTTTACACTCTTGCCCGGTCTCATCAAGGATGGCGGCATCAACGCCAAAGAAGGGGAGAGTGGCGGTGCCGGGTTGAGTCGGAGTGCAGCCGGGCAGGGGGGAAATCATGATGGCTCCAGTCTCGGTCTGCCACCAGGTGTCTACGATAGGGCAGCGTTCGCCTCCGATTTTTTCATGATACCAGCGCCATGCTTCGGGGTTAATAGGTTCTCCAACGGTGCCGAGCAGGCGGAGAGAGGAGAGGTCGCGAGCTTCCGGAAATTGGTCACCAGCTTTAATAAACGCGCGGATGGCAGTAGGAGCGGTATAAAAAATAGAGACTTGGTATTTTTCCACAATATCCCAAAAGCGGCCAAAGTCTGGGAAATTAGGAGCTCCCTCGTACATTACTTGAGTGACGCCATTTGCAAGAGGTCCGTATGTGATATAGGAGTGCCCAGTAATCCAGCCGACATCTGCGGTACACCAGTAGACATCATCGTCCTGCATATCGAAGATGTATTTGCAGGTGGCGTAGGTGCCAGTCAGGTATCCACCGCAGGTATGAAGGATGCCCTTTGGCTTCCCGGTGGAGCCGGAGGTGTAGAGGATGAAGAGCGGGTGTTCGCTGTCGAAGGCTTTTGCCTCATGTTGAGGAGACGCTTTCGCGGCCTCTTCGTGCCACCAAAGATCACGGCCTCGTTTCATTTTTACCGGGCAAGATGCGCTGCCAATGCGTTGATGAACGATTACAGTTTCGAGAGATTTATATTTCTTGAGCGCCTCATCGACATTTGCTTTCAGCGGGACTACTCCTCCCCGTCGATAACCGCCATCACTGGTGATGATGGCTTTCGCTTGGCAGTCTTCCAGTCGATCGACGATAGAATCTGCGGAAAATCCGCCGAAAATGACGGAGTGGACGGCGCCGATCCGGGCACAGGCGAGCATGGCAATCACGGCCTCCGGAGTCATGGGCATATAGATCATGACTCGATCTTTCGGCTTAATGCCCTGCGCGAGGAGGACATTTGCAAATTGGCAAACCTCGCGGTGAAGTTGACGATAGGTGAGAGTGCGTGATTCTCCAGGTTCTCCTTCCCAGATGATCGCGGCTTTATTGGCGCGGCCATTTGTGAGGTGTTGATCGACACAGCTTTCGCATACGTTGAGTTTTCCTCCTACGAACCACTTGGCATAGGGTGCTTTCCAATCGAGAGCTTTCGTCCACTTTTTTTGCCAGCTCAGTTCTTTGGCTTCTTTTGCCCAGAAGACTCCTGGCTTATCAATGGATTCTTGGTACATGCGCTTGTATTGCGCCATGCTTGAAATTCGGGCGTTTTTTGAAAATGCCTTTGCGGGTTTGAAAATGCTTTCCTCTGAGAAATTCTTCGAATTTTCGCTGCTCATGTAATTGAGTAGATGTTATCAATTAAATGGTTGGAGCGACAATCAGGAATTTCTGATTCGCTTCGTAAAGTGAACTTTTTCGAAAATGGAAATGACCTATTCCTGTCTTTGGGCAGAGAGTCGGAAGAAATGATTTTTTTCGTCAGGCCAGCTCACATGATGGGATGAGAATCCAGGAGCGATGCTCTCGGTTGTTTCAACATCAGACCATTGCGAGAGGGTGGAAGAAAATTGCGTTTGGACAATTACTTCGATGCGATCTTGCCGGATGTTGTAGGTGATGCCTTCCGGGGTAATATTCACGAGGGAGGTCTCTTGGCGGAGAGGATTACTTCCGAAGGCGTATTCGAGAATGTCGGGATATCCATCTTGATCGAGGTCACGATCATCCGGACCAATCGAGAGGCCATGATTTTGTATCCAGGTCACGAAATCTAATTGCGCCGGGGGGAGAGCACCTGGGGTGCCGTTGAGAATTCCGCTATCGATCCAAGAGCTTTCCAGACTCCATAGAGTTTGGTCTGTTTCAGAAAGCAGATCCTCTACGAGAGTGAGGCTGTAGCCTTGGCCATCTGAGCGTCGCTGCCAGGTGTCGTTATAGGTGAAGTCGATGATGTTTTGACCTAGAGGACTTGTAAGGGCGATTCTTTCCCCATCGTTACTGAGCTTGCCACGGTAGTCCCCGAGAATGGTGGGGGTGGTGCCATGTCGCTGGATGAAGCAGGAGGAGTCTCCGACAACGACCGCGCTTGTTCCGGCTGGTAGGACTGATCCTTCCGGGAGGGTGAGGGTGATCCCGCTAGTAAATTGGTAATCGCTCAGATCAAGCGGGGTGGAGCCGGGGTTGTGTAGTTCGAGGTATTCGAAATCATTACTCCCGGTATGACCAAGGAGTTGCTCCTCATTACTAGGATCTGCGGGGTGATAGTGAAGTTCTGATACGAGGACGGGGAGGGTGTCTGGGAGGAGGAAGGTGGCATCAGCGGCGGCACTCCATTCATCCCCATCAGTGATTCTCGCTAGGACTCGGGTCGATTCTGTGAGGAGAATCGGAGAGTCATATAAAATTCCATTTTCCGCCGGGTCACTCCCATCTAGGGTGTAGCGAATTTCACCCTGAGTATTTGGGTCCGGAGGACTGATTTCCAGTTCAAACCCTGGGGTGATTTCTCCTCCGTGTTGTTGGTAAGTCGGAGGATCGATCTCTGGATAGTATCCTTCATCCCGGAGTGCGGTGATGAGTTTGGGCGCACGACCGTCAATGTAGCTGATGATGTCAGCAACTTCAGTGGTCCATTGGTTGTCACGAGTGAAGAGAGGAGAGCCGTCATTGTTAGTGTCGAGAGCATCTCCCCAGCGTGCTGATTCTGCTACGACTGGATTTCGCAGATAATCTGTGATGGCGGTAAAGCGGGCTGTTGAGCTGGCATCGGTGAGGGCTCCTCCATTTGCAAGATGCTGGTATGCGCGGTCTCCGAGACGGCGAATAAAGAGTTCGTTGTCTTTGGCTGAGTTGAAAAGATTCGCGATGACGCGGCTGGTTTGTTTCCCATCATTCGCTCTGAAATCAGGGTGAACCCAAGTGTCTTCTGGATCTGGCGCGATTGATCTGATGCTGCCATGGGGCAGGTCCCAGCTCCATTCCCCATCCCAGGCAAAAAATTTCATTGGGAGAGGGCCTTCTGAGGAGGAGGGGTTTCTCAGCCCGCCATACCAGTTATTCTGAGGCCAATCTCCCGTGTTGGTATACCAGTGAACCAGAAGGTAATCGATGAAGTTATCGATATCGAGATGTTCGGTGAGTTCCTGGTAGTTTTCCGCTACGGACATGTCTTTATTTTTGAGGCCACCTCTCAGGTAGTCGTAGCGATCATCATTTCCTTTGATATCTCCTCCATGGCTTACGGCGAACCAATCAGATTCTTCTCCTCCGTATGTTTCGGAGGTGTAGAAGGTGTCAGCGCGAATCACGGGATTATAGAGTCCCCAGTAAATTCCATTAATGAAGAGGTGGGTGAAAGCTCCTCGGATGCCATCCCCATTCATTTGTTGTTGAGTGAGACGAGCAAATTCATCAATCCCATACGTTGTCTTTTCTCTGGAGAATGAGCGGCTCCATGCGCGGTTATTTCCAGCACGCAAAATCACCCGATCCGCTTGATTGGGAGTGCTGCGATTATCGGGATTAAATGGGGTGTTACGAAAGAGGCGAGTGTTCCACTTGGCGTCTCCATATTCCGCACGGAAATTGAGTCGAAGGGAGCGTTTGAGTCGCTGGTGGGAGTGGGATTCTACACCCGCTTGTGCGGACTCATTTCTGCTGGGATCATCGGGGTAGAGGACTTCCACTGAAACTTGAGTTTCGATATTACTTCCATCGTAGAAGTTTCCTGATCCAAAGATTTGCTCGGGGGCGACAGAGAGGCAGAGTGAGGGGATTTCCGCGAATGCGTTGAAGATATCTGAGGTGTAAGCGGGATCCATCGTGACCGCAGGATCCATCTCATAATCCATGCTGACGGTGGGGCCACTGCCACCGGTAGCATAGTTTGGGCGTTGGTATCCGCTTATGTCTCGGGGCTGGTTGACAATATCAGCCGGGAAAAGATAGGTATGGGTGTCGACATTGGTGGCGGGCTGTCCGGGAGCTTCCGCGAACGCTCTGATCACCGTCGTGCGAGAGATTGAAACGGGTTGGGAGTAGAGGATCCCATTGGTGGCGGTCGGAAGAGAGCCATCGGTGGTGTAATAAATGGCCGCGTCTGGGCTCTCACTGGTGATCTCGAGCGAAAAAGCCGAGGTGTAAAAACCACGGTCGGAAGAGAAACGGGTATCGGCAGTTTGTGAAAAAGCGGCGGTGCCAGTAGTTAGGATAAAGAGTCTAAAAAGATGATGCATAGAAGCGAGGAGGGGAGATTACCAAAGATCTGCATGCTCGTCCCTAAGTCAAGGCCTTGTTTTAACTGGCCGCTTCCATGAGATCAGCGCGTTCTTGGGGGGTCAGAGGGCGCCATTTACCTGGTTTGAGCTCTCCAAGTTCGAGAGGGCCGATTTTTAAACGAGTGAGGCGTTTGACTCGATGATGCACGGCCTGAATCATGTAGCGAATTTGTCGTTTCTTGCCCGTGACGAGAACCATGGCGAGACGGCGGCTAGAGAGTCGTTTTACCGAATGAGCTTTGACTTTGCCAATCTCCTCTGAGTAAACGCCTTTCTCCAGTAAATCGATGATGTGATTCTCGAAGGCTTGCTCCATCGTCACATGATAGAGTTTTTGGACGTTGTGTTTGGGGTGGGTGAGCGCTTGGGTGAGCGCTCCGTCATTACTGAGAATGAGCAGTCCCTCGGATTCCATGTCAAGCCGTCCGACGTGCATGAGGTGATGGAGGCGACCGGGAAGAAGGTCGTAAATCGTGTTTTTTCCCTCTTCGTCATGACGACTACACACGAGTCCGGCGGGTTTGTGGAAAACGATGCTTTCTTCGCGACGCTGTTCGAGCCGTTTCCCGCAAGCGCGCACTTGATCGTCAGCTTGGACGCGATAACTGGGCTTGTCGCAGATCTCACCATTGACGAGAACTTCGCGGTTTTTGATGAGAGCATCGGCTCCACGACGGGAGGCGACGCCACAGGAGGCGAGATATTTATTCAGGCGAATGCCTTCGTTAGGACTTGGATTCATGTCTGCGTTACAGCGAGATGTGGAGATGAAAAAAGCGGAACCCTGAAAAGGCTCCGCTGTGAGAGATGGAAGGGATTCGAGGTGTTGGCGTTCAGTTTGCTCTGAACCTTAACCCGAGTATCCTAGCCCTCCGCTTTGGTCTTGGGGAGACCGATGGCACTTTGACCTTCTTTCCAGTCCCCACGTTGCTTCATGAGTTTCACGCGTTCGAAGCGCTTCATCACTGAGCGTTTACCAGTTGCGCCACCTTTGCGTTTGAGAGAGTTATGCTTAGACATATTGATTGAAGTTCAGAATTCGTGCGCGCGGAAGCTAGGAGGGAGTTTTCTCTTTGGCAAGGATGAAGTGCATCGTTTTTTCAAAAAAGCGTTAAAGATAACGGGCGATTTTTCGCGGAACTCTTAAAGGGTGATGTTGGTTGCGTTGAGAACTCCTGCGATATTGCGAATTTCTTCCATGACCGCAGGTGTGAGGGGTTCATCTAACTCGATGACGGTGAGGGCATTTTTTGCCTTTAAGTTTCTAGCAAGAGAAAGGTTGGCGATGTTGACCTGATGTGACCCCAGGGTTGTGCCGACCGATCCCACGATCCCTGGGCGATCATCATTCAGGACGATGAGGAATTGCCCCTTGATATTGGTATCGACGTAGAGTTTGTCGATTTCGACAATCCGAGGAGATTTCCCAATGACGGTGCCAGAGACTCGGAAGCGCACATCGTCTTTTGTGAGTTCTGCCACGAGCAGTTCGCTGTATTCGGTCGTGGCATTGATGGTGGATTCGGTGAGGTCGAGCCCCATCTCTTTTGCTACAGCCGGGGCGTTGACAATATTGACTTGTCCGTCGGGGCGGGTGCTCTCCAGGAGAGAGGTCAGCACGGAACGTGAAATGAGAGCAGTGTCTTTTTCTGCCAAAGGACCATGGTAGGAGACTCGAAGAGAATTCGGATTATCCGGGCCGAGCTTAGCGAGGAGCTTTCCGAGTGCTTTGGCGATGTCGATATATGATCCAAGTTCATCGAGAGCAGCCGCATCGAGTGAGGGCATATTTATGGCATTTCGGATCTCACCGGTAGCGAGGAAATCACGAATTTGCTCCGCCACTTGGATGCCCACATTTTCTTGCGCTTCATTGGTCGAAGCGCCCAGGTGAGGAGTAAATGTGATGTGTTTGTCTAGCGTGAAAAGAGGGTGATCGGTTGCGGGAGGCTCGTTTTCAAAGACATCCAAACCACATCCAGCGATGTGGCCGCTGTCGATCGCTGCTTTCAGAGCATCTTCATCAATGAGTCCTCCTCGGGCACAGTTGATGACGAGCGCTCCTTGATTCATCAGCGCGAGGCGAGAGGCATTGACGATGTGCTTGGTGTCCTCCGTGAGGGGGACGTGCAGCGTGACCACATCGGCTCCGGTGAGCGCTTCATCAGGTGTTTTTGCCAGACTGACCTTCATCTCGTCGGCACGAGCCTGAGTGAGGAAGGGATCGTAAGCCACGATCTTCATGTTGAAAGCCTGTGCTCGTTTCGCGAACTCAGATCCAATCCGGCCCATCCCGAGAACCGCGAGCGTTTTGCCATTGAGTTCGATTCCTTGATAGGACTTACGGGCCGCTTTGAAGTCACCCTGAATCACTCCGGCATGCCCGAGTGCGATGTTGCGCGCGGTGGCGCACATGAGGGTGAAGGCGTGTTCGGCAGTAGAGATGGTGTTCCCTGTCGGAGTATTCATGACGATGACTCCATGTTGATTTGCCGATTCTCGGTCGATGTTATCGACCCCCACTCCTGCTCGGCCTACGGCTTTTAACTTGGTAGCTGCAGCGAGGACTTCAGGAGTCACCTTAGTCTGTGAGCGGACGACAAGGGCATCGTAGTCACCAATGGTTTGAATCAGTTCATCGGGAGTCAGGCCGACTTTAAAGTCAGCGGTGATATCAGGATGTTCGTTGAGAAGCTCAACACCTTTGTCGGAAATAGGGTCGGATACGAGGACGCGGCTCGGCATAACGAGAGAGGCGGTAACCCATGAAACGCTTTCGTGCAAGAGTTGGCACTTGAAAAGAAGGTCTAGGTCTGAAATGTCCTTCATCATCATGTGCGACAATCCAAATATGCGCGAATTTTCCTCCAAGGTCCTCGATGGGCCTGACCGAGCTCCCAGTCGGGCCATGCTCTACCCTGTTGGTTTTGAAAAAGATGATTTTTCCAAGCCGAAAGTCGGTGTTGCTTCGACCTGGAGTCAAGTCACCCCTTGTAATTTTCACATTGATGCTCTCGCTACGCAGACTTCCAAAGGAGTTGATGCTGCCGGAGGGAAGTCCGTCATTTTTAATACCATAACCATTTCAGATGGGATTTCCATGGGGACGGAAGGGATGAAGTACTCTCTCGTGAGTCGAGAGGTCATTGCCGACTCGATCGAAACGGTGGTGGGGTGCGAGGGGATGGATGGTTACGTGGCCATTGGCGGATGTGATAAAAATATGCCCGGATGTATCATCGCGATGGCGAGAATGAATCGCCCGTCCGTGTTTGTCTATGGCGGAACGATTCTTCCGGGCTGTGCAACTTTGAAAGGGGAGGAGAAGGATCTCGATATCGTTTCTGTTTTTGAAGCAGTCGGGAAACATGCGAGTGGGGAATTTTCAGATGAAGAACTCCAGACCGTAGAGGAAAAAGCGATCCCTGGTCCCGGTTCTTGCGGGGGAATGTACACCGCAAATACCATGGCTAGTGCGATCGAAGCACTCGGGATGAGCCTGCCGAACAGCTCGGCTCAAGCCGCCATCAGTGATGATAAAAAACGCGATTGTTTTGATGCGGGAGCAGCCGTGCTTCACCTCCTTGAGCAGGGCATCAAACCACGTGACATCATGACTCGCAAAGCGTTCGAGAACGCCATCACCGTCGTCATCACTCTCGGTGGTTCCACCAATGCGGTCCTCCATCTCCTCGCGATGGCGCATGCTGCCGAGGTCGAGCTAAACATTGATGACTTTACCGAAATTGGGAAGCGGGTCCCAGTGCTTGCAGACCTTAAGCCAAGTGGGAAATACGTCATGGCCGAACTTGTCAAAATTGGTGGCCTGATCCCTCTCATGAAATTACTTCTCAAAGAAGGTCTTCTCCATGGTGATTGCATGACCGTCACGGGAAAAACTCTTGCGGAAAATCTGGCAAACTCACCCCTCGAATTTCCCGAAGATCAGGACGTCGTTCGTCCCATCACAAACCCTGTTAAAAAGGACAGCCATCTCCGCATCTTATACGGAAACCTTGCTCCCACAGGCTCGGTAGCCAAGATTTCAGGAAAAGAAGGCCTCACCTTTACTGGTCGGGCTCGGGTTTTTGAATCTGAAGAAGAGGGGATGACAGCCATTCTTGCGGGAGATATCGTCGCAGGCGATGTCATCGTCATCCGCCGGGAGGGTCCTAAAGGTGGACCGGGAATGCGTGAAATGTTGGGACCTACTGCGGCCGTGATGGGACGCGGTCTAGGCGATCAAGTGGCCCTAATCACGGACGGACGTTTCTCGGGAGGATCTCATGGATTCGTTGTCGGGCATATCACTCCGGAAGCCTTTGAAGGTGGTCCCATCGGCCTTCTCGAAGAAGGGGATCTCATTACCATTGATGCTGAGAAAAATGAGATCAGCACTGACGCAGATCTTGAATCTCGTCGGGCACACTGGGTCCAGCCTGAGCCGCACTACACCCGCGGAGTGCTCGCAAAATACGCAAAGCTCGTCACAAGCGCGAGCGAAGGTGCCGTGACGGATAAATAGACAATCTTGATGCCGGAGCGTCTTTCGAACTTTTCCTGCCACCAACATTCATTTAAGAGATTCGCACCCTCACTCAACGCTTGGCCCCAGTAGTTCAATGGATAGAACAAGGGTTTCCTAAACCTTAGATGGAGGTTCGATTCCTCCCTGGGGCAATAACTTAAAAAGCTCAACGATAGGATGTTATTAGGGGGTGAGCAATTCTCCCACGTATCTCAAAGGCGCGCTATTTTGTCTCAATTTGGCCCATTTCGCACCGAAATTTGGTAAACTTTTGGTAAACATGCCAGCCCTCTGCATCGTAGAAAGCCATGCTCGGCCTAAACAAGTATCGCTAGGACTTTGAGAAGTAACTCACCATGAGTCCGATTCCATACCACAGTATCAGCACCAGAACGATGATCGCGAGGTATCCATCAATTTTACGCATCGTCTTTCTTCTAGCTTTTGGAGGTGCTGAAAGAGCTGGTTCTAGCTCCTTGCAGGTCGAGAAAAACAGCTCTGACATGTCCTTTTGATGTTGCCACTGCACCAAAGCGTCACGATCTCGCTCAGTCTCTACTTCCCCATGCACAATGGGATTGTAGCTAGGGCTTATATCCCATCTTGGATGGGTTTCATTCAAATAGCGTATGACCCTCTTGGTCGCTACGACTGTCGGTTTACGCATTCCGTATTCTTTCCAACGCTTGCCATCAACCGCTAGCTCACATTCAAGCAGATCGTATCTTATGAGTTCAACCTGGTCCCGAAATTCTTTTTTTGCCTGCTCTGCTAGCTCCTTCTGCTCCCTGAGAGACTCTTGAAGATCTTCCCTAATTTCCGCGATGCAGTCCTCAGCCTCATCATGGGTGAGTTCATCGTTAACCTGATACCCGTGCTCCTTAAGTTTTTTGATTTGCGCGGCTGTAGGTTTTCTTGGTTTTGGAACCTTTTCCATGCCTTTATCGTTATGTAAAACACCTTCCCTTGAAACACTGAACAGGCAAGAAAAGCGAACTCCTTTCAATCC